>DAINCF010000052.1:0-20726 GCA_036732565.1 Vicinamibacterales bacterium | reverse complement strand
CCCGACGCTCTTCAGCGCTTCCAGCCTGCGCAGCCTCTCGAGCAGGCGGGCGCCGCCCGCGGCTGACCGCTCGACGAGCCGCTCCCGGTCGATGATGTCCAGGTTGCTGAGGGCGACGGCGCAGCACGTGGGATGTCCAGAGTACGTAAACGCGTGCATCCAGCGTTTGCCGGGCGGCACGCTGTTGATGACGTCGCGCACCGTGTCGGAGACGCCAATGCCGCCGAGTGGGACGTAACCGCTCGTAATGCCTTTCGCGAACTGCATGATGTCGGGTTCGACGCCGTAGTGCTCCAGCCCGAACCAGCGGCCGGTACGGCCGAAGCCGGTGATCACATCGTCGGCAATGAAGAGCACGTCGTGGCGCGTGCAGATCTCACGGATGCGGGCGAAGTAGTCCGAGGGGGGAATGATGACGCCACCCGCCCCCTGGACCGGCTCGGCGATGAACGCGGCGACCGTATCCGGGCCTTCGCGCAGGATGGCGTCTTCGAGCGCATTGGCCGCGGCGACACCGAGGCTGACGTGGGGTGTGGTGTTGACGAACCGGTATGGATCCGGCGCATCGATATGCAGGAAGCCGGGCGTGCGCGGCTCGAACATCGGCCAGAATGCCGGCAGGCCGGTCGCGCTCATCGCGGCCAGTGTTAGCCCGTGGTAGGCCCGATGACGCGAGATCACCTTGATCTTGTCGGGCTTGCCGAGCGCTTTCCAGTAGAAGCGTGCGGTCTTGAAGGAGGTCTCGGACGCCTCAGCGCCGCCGCTGGTAAAGAAGAACGTGTTGATGGACGGGTAGGCCAGTCGGCTCAGCCGCTCGGCGAGCGCGATTGCCTTCTCGTTGCTGCCGCCTGCGTAGGCAGAGTGGAAGGCCAGCGTAGACATCTGCTGCCGCGCCGCGTCGGCCAGTTCCTGTCGTCCGTGGCCAACGTTGACATTCCACAGTCCGGAGAGCCCGTCGAGGTAATCGCGCCCCGTTGAGTCGGTGATGACCGCGCCAGTCCCCGAGACCCAGAGCCGCGTTCCGGCGTGGGCGGACGGGTGATGGAGCGGATGTATCAAGTGCGCGCGATCGATGTCGAGCGGGGCAGACCCTGGCATTCCGACATGCTACCCCGTTCAACGCCGCCCAGCGGCAGCCGAAAGTAGCATCCCGGCATGCTGGCACTCGGCATCCTCGATGCTGATCGCAGATCCGACCGATCGCCTCGACGCCTTGGCGCAGGACGCACTCTTCGGGACCGTACGAGTGTCTCCAGCATCGCCTTCACGGCCATCGTGCTCGTCTGCCCGGTCCTCAGGCGACGCATCGCCGCACGCCTCGCGCTATTCGAAGCCTCGTCGCGAACATCCACGTCGTCCGGTCGTCATTGACCACCAAACATCTTGAGCAGCCCGTAAAGGCTCAGGAGGGTAATTACCGCTGTCACGGACTATTGTTCATGACACACGGCTATCATTGACAGCTACAAGAAAGGGTCGCCAAAGGCAGCATCTAGACTGTCCACCGAGGCGGGTCGGGACCCAAAATGCTCGTAGGAAGGCAAATGATGCTCGAGAATCTCTGTCAGGATCTCTGGCTCGCTGGGCGCGGCCTGCGCCACGCCAAAGCCTTCACCACCGCCGCCATCCTCACGCTCGCACTGGGCATTGCCGGGACAACGGTGATGTTCGCCCTGATTCAGGGCGTGCTCCTTCAGCCCCTGTCCGTGCGCGTACAGGAGGAGCTCCTTGTCGCGTGGAAGGAGCTGCGTTCGTCCGGCTACGCACACTTCCCGTTTGGCGACACCGAGATTGAGGAAGTCGCTCGCGCGAGCCAGCTTCTTGAAAGCGTCGCCGGTGTAACGTCGAACGGCGTCACGCGTTGGGTCATCGTAGAGGACGGTGTGTCGAGCTATGTGACGGGGGCGTGGGTTACCGGCAGCTTCTTTGACGTGCTGGGCGTCAACGCTCTCCTGGGACGCACGCTCACTCGCGCGGACGAGGTCGACGGAGCCGAGCAGGTGCTGGTGATCAGCCACGGGCTCTGGCAGCGGCGCTATGGCAGCTCTCGCGATGTGATCGGTCGCAGCATCAGGGTTGACGACCGACGGTTCACGATCGTCGGCGTGGTGCCGACCGATCTCGGCTACCCACGCGGCGTCGAGATGTGGCGGACGACGCGGTCCGCGTCGAGCAGAGAGAGCATTGGTGGTGGGGCGCGACGGGAGGTCGATCTCATTGCGAGACTGCGGCCTGGCGTGACCATTCAGCAAGCGGCGAGCGAGCTGACCGCGCTGACACAGCGCCTGGAAGTGGATGCGCCGCGCAATGTCCCGCCGGGCCTCACTCCGGTGGTCCGCTCGTTCGAGGACGTGGTCGTTGGCGACGTACGGACGGCCATGCTCGTACTCTTTAGCGCGGTCGGCTTCGTGCTGCTCATCGCCAGCGCGAATGTGGCCAACCTCCTGCTGATGCGCGGCGAAGCGCGCCGAGAGGAGCTGGCGGTACGGGCGGCGCTCGGAGCGGATCGGAGCAGACTTGTGCGCCAAGTCTTGGCCGAAAGCCTGGTGTTGTCGATCGCCGCGGGGTTCCTGGGGCTTGCAGTCGCGTGGCGAAGTCTGCAGGCGTTGATGACCCTCATCCCCGATGGACTACCGCGTGTCGAATCGGTGCGCGTCGATGCCACGGTCCTCGCCTTCACGGTCGGTGTGGTGTTCGTGACGGCGTTAGTGTCTGGGCTCGCCCCAGCGCTATCGGCGGCGCGTCTCGATCTCGTGTCGCATCTGCGAAGCGGCGGGCGTGGCGTCACGGGCCCAACCGCGCGACGTGGTCGCCTGGCACTCGTCGTGGCGCAGGTGGCGCTCGCGGTCACCGTCGTCACCGCGGCAGGTCTGCTGACGCGCAGCCTCTTGCATCTACAGTCCGTTGATATGGGCATCGCTGTCGACCGCCTCGTGTTTGTCGAGCTGTCGTTGCCTCAAGCGAAGTACGCCGACCGCACGCGGCATGCGCAGTTCCTCGACGCGGTCGTCGCACAGCTCGAAGCCGCGCCCGCGATTGATGCGGCGACGCCCGTGAACGTGCCGCCATTCTCTGGCACCGGCGGCTGGAAGGTGCCGAGATTCGCGGCTGAAGGACAGACCGCCGAGCGCGCCGCCACCAATCCGTCGCTCAATCTCGAGTCCGTTCATCAGAACTACTTCGCGACTTTCGGAATAACGGTCGTGCGGGGCCGTTCGTTCACGATTGAGGATCGAGCGGGCGCCATCAATGTCGCCATTGTGAGCGAGGATGTCGCGGCGCGCACGTGGCCCGGTAAAGAGCCGATCGGCAAGCGTCTCAAGATGGGCGGTGCTGACTCGCGAAGCGACTGGCTCACGGTTGTCGGTGTCGCCGCTTCGACACGCTACAAAGATCTTGTTGAACCACACGCGACGCTCTATCTGCCGGCGGCCCAGTTTCTCGACGTCGCGCGGATGCTGGTGCTGCGGACGGGCGCGCCGCTCGACCTGCTGACGTCGATCGCACGTGAGCGCGTGCGCACCGTCGACCCGGACGTGCTGGTCATGCGTGTCGCGCCGTTTACCAACATGCTGGACGCCCCGCTGGCGCGACCCCGGTTCAACGCCTTCCTCATCGGGATCTTCGGCACAGTCGCCTTGCTGCTGGCAGCGATTGGGCTGTATGCGGTCATGGCGGCGTACGTGCGCCAGCGTGAGCGAGAAATCGGGATCCGTGTGGCTCTCGGTGCGACCGGCTCACATGTACGGCGCCTCGTGCTCGGCGAGGGCCTGTGGCTGGCCGGACTCGGCGCCGCAATCGGACTCGTTGGGGCGGCGGCTGCCGCTCGCCTCGTGCGTGGCCTGCTCTTCGACGTTCATCTACTGGACGCCTCGACCCTGCTCGGCGTCGCGTTACTGCTAGTGGCCGCAGCCGCGTTTGCCTCGTACCTGCCCATGCGCCGCGCCACACGCATCGATGCGGTCGTAATGCTCCGAAGCGATTGACCGGCCTGGATGGAGGTTGAGGAATTCGGGAATCAGATCGGCGTTTATCACGAGGAACCGCTTGCCCTCATTGCGTGAGGCTTCAGTGAGCGACGCCCGAGCGGCCGATGGTATGCCCCGAGCTCCGCACCGGTGTGGAGCTCGGGATGGGATGGCCGCGCTCTATCGATCGGTCAATGTAGCCGCGAATGCTCGTATCTCCCGCAGCACGTCAGCCTCATTTGACAGGAACATGTAGATATTCGCGCCGGGCAGTTCGACGATTCGAACCGTTGGGATGGCAGCGCGAAGATCCTGCTGCCATCGTGTGTACATGGCGCGCGTGGCCGCGTACTGCTGGCGAAGCGCGGCACGCTCCTGCTCGTTGCGGATATCGAACTCGGCGGCCACGTCCTCGAACGGGCCTTGCGCTTGGTACATCGCCAGCACCGGCACCCCTATGCCGGCAAAATTCGGCTTGATCCTCGCATCGATCGTGATCGCCCGGCGAATCTCGAGATTCATGAGCGATTCGCCGACCGAGCCGTCTGGATTCTCGGCGAACTGTTGACGCCATTCAGCTTCAGGAAATTTGACTTTCAGATCGGGTCGTTGCGTGAACGCTTTGAACGAGCTGCGGTCGGGCGGCGGTGCCGGTTTGAGCGGGCGCGGCAGCGTTGTTGGATCCGGCATCGGCGGGTCATACGCGGGAGTCGTCGGGTCGCCCGCTCCGTCGAGATAGACGAGCCCGCTCAGACGGTCGGAATGCTGCGACGCAAACATTGTCAGGATCTGCCCGCCGCACGAATTGCCGACCAGAAGAGATTTCCGAGCCTTGAGGGAGTCGAGCACCTCGAGCACATCGTCCGCGGACCGCTGCACGGCATACCCGGTCGCCGGTTTATCGGACGCGCCGATCCCTCGTCGCGTAATGCCGTATACACGGAAGTGATTCGTCAGCTTCGGTGCGAACTCATCGTACGAATGCGCGGAAAGGTAACATCCGAGCAGGACGAGCGGCGTGCCTGATCCGCCCCAATCCAGTACTTCCAGTCGAACTGACGAATCGACCGTGATCCACCGAACCTGGTGCGGCGAGGGATCGCGCCATGGTGAGGCGGACTGCGAAGCCTGAGGCGCGGCGAGGACTTGTGCCGTCACCAACCCTGCCGCAACCAACACCAGCCTTGTTCGCAGGGGCTTACGCGGGGTCGTTGGCGAGCAAGATGGCGGCGGCTGGGACGGGCGATAGCGGTGCATGCTTCCCTCCCCGTGACGAACTTTATCTATTGTATTGCTACATTAGTATAACTCGGCTGCCCGAGCGCGGCCGACGCATTGGAGGTGCGACTGGAGAATACAACCGTCAGGGTGCCCGCAAGCTGAACGTGGTCGACAGCATTCTGGAACGCGACCTCAACGGCCGTGTACGGCGGCGGCCCGGCCCCGTAGCGCGGACGCGGCGAGTCCCTGATCGGAGGTCCCAACTGCTCCTACTTAGTCGCCATCTGCCGACGAACCTGGCGCGTGCCACCATCACGTCGCCGGATCGGCGTTACTGGTAGCGTACTCGAGCTACTCCCTTCGTCTCAACGCCACTTGTGGGCGAGAAAGTACGTACTCACACCCGGATCATCGTGAACGTCAACGAGGGTGAAGCCGTGCTCCGCAAGCAGCGTTCGATAGCTGGGCACAGCGTAGTAATGAAACGTCACGCCGTTCATCGTGCCGGTGATACCGTCGTCGTCGGCGCGATCGATTTCGGCGCCTGTGAATAGAAACGGCGCGCCAGATTTCAGCACGCGCGACACGCTGGCGAATACTGCCGCCTGATCGCCGCGCCGGAGGTGAAACATCATGCCCCAGGAAATTGCCGCGTCGAAGCCGCTGTTCACGAACGGACACTGGCGAGCGTCGGCGCGCACGACAGGGATGCCGGACACATTGTCGCGGAAATGCGCGAGCATTCCCATTGAGCTGTCGAGCCCAACAACCCGACGGTCGGCTTTCACGAGGGCTTCGGTAATCGGCACGCCGTTGCCGCAGCCAAGGTCCAGAATGCGCGAGCCAGCGCGAAGCGTGGCGGCGACCGCGAGCGCCTCCGTGACGCCGACGGTCCGGCCGCGATCAGTCCAATACCAGTCGGCAATGAGATCGTACTCGCGCACTTGGGTGTGACTCTACAGCATCCCCCTTCAGCCGTCGCAGCCGTGGCCCTGAAGGGTCAGTCGCGAGTCTTGTCGCCAAGTATTTTTAAGCCGCTCTCATGCACCGGAAAGCCCTGCGTCGTTACACAGGGCGTATCTCAACCTCTGATGGTTGCGATTGGGGACGAGTGGTCGTCGCGCAGCGTGGATCGTGATGTTTCTTGCGAATCGTCTGCGCAAGTGCACTACTCGCAACGGAGCGCGAGTGCAGGATCGACGTGCGCCGCCTTAAGGGCGGGTACGCAACTGGCAACCAGAGCGACCGTGGCCGTCTTGGCGTGTTCTAGGTCCGGGAGCGCCAGCACACGCTTCGGTGTCTTCGTCTTTCGAAATTTCGACTTCGGCATCGGCGACGGCCTCCTTCACCGTCGCCGACAGCTTCATCGAACGAACATCGATGCGGCGTTGAGCGTGAGGAACTGGCGCGTCTCGCCGGCGCACACTCGGAGGAAGCGGCGTGTAGACTGCGCACAACAGACGAGCGAATCTTGCGCTCACCGCCGCGGCCGCGCCGAATTGGAAGCGAGATCGGCGTCAGTCGCGACTGACTACGGAGCAGCGCGTGTGCCCTGCGAAGCGACGATCTGCCAGCGACCATTGCGCCACGCGAAGATATCGGTGAAGCGCAGGACCACGTCCGTTCGGGAGCCGGTTGCCCGCGCGACCGTCCGGCCCGTGACAACGGCAACTTCCCCGAGCGGTCGCACGCGTATGTCGTCAATGGTCATGGCGCTGATCGGACTCTTTCCGTTGCGAAAGAAATCCGCCATCACCTCGGCACGCGTCAGAACTTGTCCGGTGATCGCAATCGTCGTCCAGTCAGAGGCGATGATGCTATCGATCGTCGTTCGATCACTTTCGACCCACGCGCGCGCAAGCTGCTGCTCCACTTGCGCGAAATCCCCGAGCGGCGCTTGCGCCGCGGCAGGAACCGAAGCTGCGCCGGATACCTGAAGGACGACGGCCAGCAACAGGAGTGGCAGTTTCATCGTGATAGTTTGACACCTCGCCAGTCGAGAAAGGCCTCCTGCACGCGTTCGATCGTATGTACGATGCTCCGCGAAGTCACAGAAGACCGAGACAACGTGCGAGCGCGACAGGCAAGGACGACATGACGCCGATTCGAATTCGTGTGGGGGCAATCGTGCTAGGGATGGCGCTCGGATCTCCTGGCGGCGCCGGTGCGACGCACCCTTCAGCCAAAGACCAGAAAGAGTCCGGCACGATCTCGTCGAGACGAATGCCGGACGGCAAGCAGTGGACGACGGACAACCTGAACGTCGAGACTGCAGGGTCTTTTTGTCACGGAGATTCGGCACTGAATTGCGGTCGATATGGCCGTTGTATACGTGGGAATCGGCGAAACTGGCCTGTCGATCGTTAGGAGACGGATGGCGACTCCCGACGAACGACGACTGGCAGCAGATGGCGAAGCACTTCGGCGGCGTCCGTGACGATTCGGCTGACGGCGGGAAAGCGGCGTTCAAGGCACTTCTGATCGGCGGCAGTTCGGGCTTCAATGCCGTATTCGGCGGCAGCCACGAGGCCGATGGCCCATATGCGAGGCTCGAGGCTCACGGATTCTACTGGACGGCCTCAGAGAGTGATCCGGCCGGCGCCTGGCTCTACAACTTCGGCAAAAACGGCCAAATCCTCAATCGCCACAGCGGCGGCAACAAGCAGACGGCTATTTCCGTGCGGTGTGTCAGGGAGTGACGTTGAAAGCCCTGGACCAGAGGCGCAACCGCAGAGGCGGCGGGGCTGGCGGCGTAGGTCCGAGATTGCTCCTGCCCATCCGATCGGCTGTCGCGCACTTGCAGTGAGACCCGGGCCTTCTCCGTCAGACATTCTCGCCCTTCATTCGACGCGCACCAACTTGAGCGTGAACGGATTGGGGAACGGGCCATTCTGGTTTCGTTGTTGGGTCAACGACAGCGTGTCGCGGTCCAGTTTGTAAGAGTAGGTGATGAAGACCCCCGGACCCATCACCGCCGGATTCTTCGAAGCGATCGGTCGCATGGTAATGACACTGTCGGGCGTCACCTCATATGTCCCGGCTTCGCTGACGAATGGTCCCCATGCGGCCCGTAACTCGTCAGCGCTGGCCTTCGTCACATCCGCCAGAATCGGTCTCGGCCCATCGGCCTGCACTTCGACTCGGCTGTAGTGCCTAGCGGTGATGATCGTCAGGTTGGGTCGCTCGGCGAATGCGATCGTGCGGGCTCCCGGACCTGTGATCGTCACTTCCATGACCCGCCAGACGCCCTGAATCGACTCGCGCGTCGACTGCGCTACGATCCCTTGGCCGATGACCAACCCTACGCCGAGCGCTGCGAACAACAATCTCTTCACGACGCGCCTCCTTCAGGAAAGAGTGTCCCACACGTTCGATCGCTCCGATCCGGAGCAGCGCTTTTGTGGCGCTGATGAGAAAGCTGCGGTTCGCCCAGTAAACTCGTTCTGCCAGTCGGATGAACCGAGTCGGTTGGATCAGTCGGCATATCGAATCAGCCATGTGCAGTTTTGCGTGTTTCGCAGCCCCCATCGGAAGATCCCGAGCGTCACTCCGGCCACAAACAACGAAAGCAGGGTCACTACCGGGCCGAGGGTCGCTTTCTCCAGGACCACACCAATCAGCGCCGCGCCCGAGACGAGCGGCACGAGGCCGAGGAGCCGGAAGCTGATGTTGTCGGTCTCGCGGATGCCCGCGCGGAGTTCGATGTAGATCCTCTCCAGGGGCACGGCATCCGCAGCATTCGGCGTCGGTGGCATCGTTCGCCTCCTATGAGGCTGGAGTGTAGCGCGCAAATTACCGCACGTGTTGGTCATCCACCGGCGGAATCGGTACCCGCCAATGCCCCGATTGACTGTCCTGGATCGTGCCTGCGCGAACCACAGCCGTTGCCAGCCGTTGATGTGCCTGGGGTTCTCCTAACCGCTTTAGACACCGGCGGCGGACGTCAGGCATAGCTGATCTGCGCGTTCATCGCGCCTGTTCCACGAACGCGTCCGCGACTCGCAGCGCCAGCGAGGACGTGCGCGCGTGCGCCATGTTTGACGTGACAGCGATGACGGTCCCGCTGTCGCGCCCCATCATCAGCGACATCACCATGCCGCCGGCGAGCTCGCCGTTGACGCTGCCGGGGTTCGTCGCCAGCGCGAAGCGCACGAGATCGGACGGCGTGGAATAGAACGCCATCCCGTTCGCGCAACAGGCCAGGTCGCGCATGTACATCAATCGTCGCCCACGAGCGGGATTGTCATCGGATCTCGGGACATAGAACGTCGCACGATCGCCCGGCAATGGCTGCGCAGGGGCGAGACCGATCGGCCGGAAGATCACGTGGCGGATGAGCGTGAAGAGCGGGAAGTCCTCTTCCGGCTCGCCGATATGCTCCGGACTCCATTCTGCCGCCGAGTCGGCGCCGGTATTGGTCAGCCCGAGCGGCGCGACGGCGCCGATGACCGCGGACGCCGCCGTGCCGATGTTGAATCGCGTGTCCGGCGTGACGGGCGCCCGCGTCACGACGTCCCTCCATCCGAACCCTTCGGCCCAGACGACCGTGCCGCCGGCACCGACCGCCACGGACACCCCGGGCAGGTTTTGCTCCAATACGGCTGCGCGCACGAGCTCCCGCGCGCGTTCGACGGCCGCCGTATATTGCGGCGACGGCGGTGAGTCGACGACCGATGGCACCTCCCCCGGCTGCGGGAAGAGAGACGCGGTCACCACGACCCCATGGGTCAGAAATGCCGCGAACGCGGCGACGACGACACCGACGGCAAGCGCGGTGCGGGCAGCCCACATTGGGAGCCGGTTGCGCGCCGCCCTCACGCCGAGCACGACTCCGACGACCATCAGCAGCATGCCGATGACCGCGGCGCCGGGCGCGTCGTCGGCGTTGGCTACATAGATTCCCATGGCCGCGATGGCGAGGCCGAGGCCGATAAGGGTGAATGCCCTCACAGGGTTCAGCACAGTGGTTTTCATGCCCCGCAGTGTGGCCGAGGTCCGGCCGCGGAGTCCTCACCAAACCGTGAGCCGCCGCTGAGATTCGAGTGAGATGCCGCGAAAGCCCCTTGCCTTCGGAGGTAGCTGCTGCCGTCTCCGGCGAAACGAGCCTGTGTAGTCAAGCATGGGCTTGACCGTGTCGCACGGATGTGCAGATACTCAAGTCGATGCTTGACCAATCCCCGGTAGGCCGAGTGTTCCATGCTCTCGGCGATCCGACGCGACGTGCAATTGTCGTGCAGCTCTGCCGCGCGCCAAAGTCCGCGACGGACCTTGCCGAGCCCTTGAACATCACCCTCGCAGCGGTTGTGCAGCACCTCCAGTTGCTCGAAGAAAGCGGTCTGATTCGAACGACCAAGATTGGTCGAGTACGCACTTGTCGGATCGAGCCCGGCGGTCTGCAGGTCGCCCAGCGGTGGATTGCGAAGCGTCGCTCACTGTGGGAGCGCCGGCTCGACCGGCTCGGAGCCGTGCTGGCGACCGAGCGCAAGTAGCGACCGAGAATAGCGACCGACACATGGCCGATCGAACCGTCGTTCACGACACCATCGTCACCGAGCGCACGTACGACCGCCCTCCAAATCGCGTATTCGAGGCGTGGCGCGACCCGGCGATCAAGCGCGAGTGGTTCGCAGAGGGCGAGGGTTGGCGGGTCGAGGAGTACGGGCTCGACTTCCGCGTCGGAGGCCGCGAACATGGCCGATTTCGCCGCGCCAACGGCCCCGAGACGCGTAACGAGACGGTATACCTCGATATCGTGCCGGACCGGCGCATCGTGATGGCGTACACGATGGCGATCGATGGCGCGATCATCTCCGCGTCTCTCGGCACGGTGGAATTCGAGGCGATCGGCACCGGCACGCGCCTGATCTACACAGAACAGGGCGCGTTCTTCGACGGCACCGACGGACCTTCGTCGAGAAAGCAGGGATGGCGTGGGCTTCTCGAAAGTCTCGCAGCGACGCTTGGGAGGAAGACGCCCGATCGGACGTGACACACTTCCCGGGGACGCAGAGGCTCGCGGAGCGCACGCGACAGCCGTGGAGATGACATGAGCAAGGAAGCGCTCTACATCGGTCACGCCGCATTGGATCAAGAACGAGCCGGCCCAAGCAGCGGCTCACCCGTTTCGCCAGGAAAGTTCGCGAGCGTACGTCGCTGAACGTATCGCCCTCTCCGAGCATTGACCTCAGATTCGCCAAGGAGCCGCAGTCATGTCACTCGTCCGTGTCCACAACTTCTCGATCTCGCTCGACGGTTTCGGAACCGGCGAAGGTCAGAGCCGCGACGCACATTTTGGTCACGCCGGCGACAGGCTCCATGAATGGATGTTCGCCACCAGATGGTGGGCCCGCAAGAGGCCCGGTGGCAGTGGCGGCATCGATGACGCCTTCACGCGCCTGTTCGAGCCCGGGATCGGCGCGGAGATCATGGGCGCCGGGAAGTTCGGCCACCCGGGGTGGCACGAGGATCCGGACTGGAAGGGCGCGTGGGGACCCAATCCGCCGTTCCACACACCTGTATTCGTCCTCACGCATCACACGCGCCCGTCGATCAAGATGGAGGGCGGCACGACCTTTCACTTCATCGATGCCTCGCCTGCCGGGGCGCTCGAGGCGGCGCGTGAGGCCGCGGCCGGCCAGGACGTGCGCCTCGGCGGAGGCGCCACCATCGTCCGCGAGTTCCTTGCCGCCGGTCTCGTCGACTACATGCATGTCGTGGTGGTCCCGATCCTGCTCGGCCGAGGCGTACGCCTCTGGGACGGACTTGAGGGCCTTGAGAACCAGTACAAGGTCGAAGCGACCTCCTCGCCTAGCGGGGTCACGCATGTGACGTTCACGCGTTGAGATGCACCATCGCGTCCGTCGATACGGCATCTGCTCTCGACCTCCAGAACGCGGTTTTCGCGAGAAACCTTACGGCTAAGATTTGCTCTGCGTAAACATTGCGGGCGGTCAGACGATCGAGGAGAGGAGTTCGGACATGCGCCCGGCGACCCGGCAACGACTCCGCCTGTTGGGCGGCACGGAGTTGTCCTTCATCACAGCAGGTGAGGCGGCCAAGCCCGCAGTGCTGCTCCTGCACGGATCTCCGAGCTCCGCGCGAATGTTTCGGGAGGTCATCCCCGAGCTGTCGCAGGCCGCCTACGTGATCGCACCCGATCTGCCGGGCTTTGGCGAGTCCGACGTGCTGCAGTCGCCTTCGTTTCCCGGCTTCGGTCAAGCCATTTCGGAGCTGCTGGACCGGCTCTCGATCGGGCCGCGATACATCTATCTACATGATTACGGCGCTCCGGTGGGTTTCCACATCGCCATGCAGGCGCCCGAACGAGTGTTGGGCCTCATCGTTCAGAATGCCAACGCTCATCGAACCGGGCTCGGTCCGCAATGGGATGCGACGCAAGCCCCCTACTGGTCGCAACCGACGCCGGAAAACGAGGCGGCCGCGACTGCACACCTCACATTCGAAGGGACGCGCGATACATACATTTCCGGTTGTCCGCCGGACGTGGCCGCGCGCATCCCGCCCGAAAGCTGGGAGGAGGACTGGCGGGTGATGAACCTGCCGGGCCGGATGGACACGCAGCGGGCGCTCATCAGGGACTATGGGGAATACGTCGGTCGGTTCGACGCCATCGCCGACTATCTTGCGCGTCGGCAGCCGCCTTCGCTGATGGTCTGGGGACGGCACGATCCATTCTTTGAGCTCGCCGAGGTCCTGTCCTGGATGCAGGCGCTGCCGAGGATGGAAGCCCACGTTTTGGATGCCGGCCACAAGCTGCTTGAGACGCACGCGGCCGCGGCCGTGTCGCTCATGCTCGACTTCGTCAGGCGTCCCCAACGCGAAAGCGCCGCCGCGGTTTAGCGTGATGCCTTGAACCGTCGCCTCTGAAACGAGCGCATGCCTTCGCTCAACCGCAACGACGCCGCACGATTGGGGCGCGTTTCTTCTTGAACGCGGCGACCCACTCCTCGACCCTCGAATCCCGACGACTCATCCCCTGGAGATCGCCATCGTGATAGCGAGTGAGGTCCGAGCACGGCTGAGCATGGCATCTCTCCCACCGCGAGTGTCGAAGCCAACCGCTTACGAATCGCTTACGGCATATCTGGCCTGCCCGGGGCAGTTCGGATCAGCCATCGTCAGCGTGGAACCTCGATCCCATCAACCGGCCGCGCAGCTTCGGTGCGTTCCGGAAAGAGTCGCTGTTGAAAGAGCGTATCTGCAGCCAGAATAGGCACATGGACGAATGATGCTGACGTCTCTGGCACTATTCGGCACGATGATGGTGGGTCTCTGCGTTGATCCTGTTCACGGTTAAACTCTGACGCCGTCGCTTCGACGTGTCTGTACGGGCGCGAATCGAGTCCGCGCCGGAAGGAAATGATGAACATCGCCTTGTGGATCCTGCAGGTGCTGCTGGCGCTCGCGTTCTTGGCGCACGGCATCATGATGTTGGCACCGCCACCCTATGTCGCAGAACAGCTGAACGCGTTCCTGCCGCGCTGGTTCCAGGTGTTCATAGGCGTTGCGGAGGTGCTCGCCGCCGTCGGCCTCACACTGCCGGGCCTTACACGCATCATGCCGGGGCTGGTCCCGGCGGCCGCGGCCGGCGTGATGATCGTGAGCGGCTCTGCGACGGTGCTGCACCTGTCGCGCGGCGAGCTCAGCTCGGCGGCGACCACCTTCGTGCTGTTGCTGATGGCCACCGTCATTGGCTACGGTCGATGGCGGCGCCTGCCGATTGCTCCGCGCCGCCGCCGCGACGTCATGACGCGCTGACAGACAACCAGCACGAAGGTCGTGTCCTCCGGGGCGGGCTCAAGGCCTCGAGGCCAGACGGGCTAGCGCATGCTCGATCGCCATCACGCGCGCGGCGAGGGCAACATTCTCGGCCTTCAGCTTCTCCATCGCAGGCACCACGGCCTGCAGGCGTTCGATCTCGGCGACCAATGCCACGCGCTCGTCAGCCCACGCACGCGTGCGGTTCTCGAGCGCCTTCACGCCCGCCAGCGCGACGCCATCTGCGTCCATCGTGCCGATCCGCAGTGGGTCCTCCCCCAGCCCGAACGCCGCATGGAAGTCTTGCGCGGTTGGGCCCATGTGGCGGATCGCCGCGTCCTGCGCCTTGTAGCTCCACTCCCGGACGGGCATGGCGGCGATTTTTTGCAGGACGTCTTCGCCAGCCACGTCGAGAAAATGTTCCTTGGTGTGCACGTCCGACACGCCGAGCCATTGGCTGCCGCTCGGGGCGAGGCGGAGTCCCGTCGTCAACCCGGCGTTGGTGTAGAACCCCACGCCACCGGCGGCGCGGACGAGAAACTCGTTCGGCACAAAGCCGATAAAGTCATCGAGCGTGGAATGGTCAGCGAAGATGAACGTGCCGGAGGCGGCCGCCTGGGCAACCGCGTCTGATCCAAGGACGACACTGAAATCTCCTCCAGCGGCGACGCGCACGCCCATCGCCACCGAATCGACGCCGTTTGCCTGCGACACCGTGCCGAACGCGACGCTCGCAGCTCCCGAGGCGATCGCGCCGTTGCCCATGGCGAAGCTGGCCAGGGCCGTGGCAGTGCTGTTCGAGCCCGCGGCGATCGAGAAATCGCCAATCGCCTTTGTCCCCGCCCCGAGCGCGGTGCTGGCCAACCCACTTGCAACGGTGTTCGCGCCGAGCGACGTGCTGTAGGCTGCGGACGCGACGGTGTTGTTTCCAAACGCCGTGCTCGAGGCACCAAGCGCCTGATTTGCTCCCCCCATCGCGACGCTGAATGGACCGGCCGCGAGCGAATCGAACCCAAACGCCGTACTGTAGATGCCGACGTTCACATCGTCCCAGACAGGTATCGTCGTCTCGCCTGCGCGGAATGCTGCTTTGGCAGGGTGCCACATCATGCGCGCACCCAGACCCGACCCCGGAATGTTGCCGGTACCGACCGTTCCGCGCGCCAAGAACCCGCCATCCTGGTTCAACACAAACGCATTTGGAATGCTCGGTCCCGCCGTGGGCCTCGGGCTCCCGCCCGTGCCGGCACCGGGCGTGAATGTGAACGGGCCCGAGTTGCCGGCGCTGTCACGCCATGTGCCGCTCAGCGCCGCCAGGCTGATTTCTGCCTCCACGGGCACTGCCTGGCCGCCTGGTGTGACGATATTCAGTCCAAAGCCGATGCTGCCGTCCGGATTCTGAAATGCCGTGCCGATCACTGAGGCCCGATCGTTGCCGCCGCCGCACTGATCGTCCGTGCCTTCCAGCCGATAGACGCTACCGTTCTGCGTCACTGCCACGGACACGACGTTGCAGTAGGGCTGCAGTTGCCAACGGAAGGTACCGAGTGACTGCGCGTCTGCCATGCGCGGAATGGCGACGACGTTCAGCAGGATCACGATGATGATGGTGAAACGAGCCATGGTCTCCTCCAGAAGCAAATTGCCGCTGTGGAGAGATCGCAAACCGGCACAACAACCCGACACGTCCGACGGTCAGGCCGGTGGGTGTCATCGAGGCACTGCGGCGAGTCGTATCCGGGCTTCGTTCGTCCAGGGGTGGGCGACGCCCGCCGCTGCTTCCAAGAGACGCGCCGCCTGTGCCAGCGCAGTCCGGGCGGAACGAACATCCGTCCTTGCCATGAGCGCCATACCGAGCGTGAGGTGCGCGCGTCCGAGATATCCGCTCGGAGCCTCGGTACCGAACTGGGTAGTGAAGACGCGAATCGATTCGCGCGCCCATCGAACAGCGTCGTCAACATGTCCGGCATCGAACTCGAGACGCGCGGCGTACTCCAGCAATTCCGGCAGGCCCGCGGACAATGTTGCTGGATATCCCTCGACTTCGATCGCTTGGGCGATGAGCATCCGTGCCTCATCGACCCGACCGTCTGCCCTCGCGATCTGCGCGTGTAGCAGTCTCACGGTATGCGCGTGGCTCCTTGCCAGGACCGTGCTCTTGTCCTGCAGTGTCTCGTGCAGGACCCGCGCCGCGGCCGTTTCCCCTCGGTCAACAAGGATCAGCGCTTCGGTGAGTTGTCCCAACCCGGCAAAGGTTGGCGTGAGGTCGTTCTGCCCGCGCACCTGCTGCAACAACGACTCGGCTTCATCGTGGCGCGCGAGTGACACGAGGAGCCGGGCATGATGCACAAGCACATAGGCCGGCACGTGTCCGCCGACATCCAGTCCGCGCGCGACCTCGGTCGCTTCCGCGACGACGCGTTCCGCCTCGAGCCACCGGCCCAACCGACGCAGGCTCTGCGCCTCGTTGTGCAGAGAGACGACGACGCCGATGGTCGGACCACGCCCGATTTTCCGGCTCAGCTCGGTGACCCGCCGATGGGCCTCGAGCGCGTCCGTCAAGCGTCCGGCGCCACTGTAGGCGCTTCCGAGATCGCTGATGGCACTCGTCAAGCGGGTCGTGATCGGCCCCGGCGTCGCTTCCACGTACCCGACGGCTCGCTTGGCGTGTCCAACGGCATCCTCGAAGCGACCTTCGCCGAGTGCAAGGAACGCTTCGCCTTGCGCACACATCCCCGATGACTCCGACCACTCGGGCAATCGCTGCGCCTGGCGTGCTCCTTCGGCAAGGTGGAGGCGCGCGTCATCGAACTTTCGCTCCTGCGCAAGGTCGAACCCGGTCCCGCAGTGCGCGGCCTGCAAGAGCGCTGGATCGTCGAGCGCTGTCGCGATGGCCAACGCGCGACCCATCATTTCGGCCGAGGCCTTATAGTCACCAAGCTCGATATATGGGCCTGACATCTGCATCAGCATGCGGGCCTGAAAGGCGGGGTCGCCAGCGTATTGCTGCTCGAGTGCCTCACGGCCCTTGTCGAGCACCTCTTTCATCGTGATCGGCCCGCTCCCGATTTGCGTGACCAGATAGCGCATGAATTCGCTCGAGGCCTGGGCACGTCGGGTTTGGAATTGCGCCTCGTCACGCTGGCGGCGGGCTTCGAACATCTGGTCGGTCGTAATACCAACTGCGGCAGCGAGCGAGACGACCGCAGCGGCGCCAGCGGCGACCGCGGCCGTGTGGCGTTTGACGAACTTGCGCGCGCGATAACCCCAGTCGTCAGGTCGCGCCATGACCGGTTCATGACGGAGGTGTCGGTGAATGTCGTCGCTGAAGGCGGTGACCGTCGGATACCGTCGGTCCGGGTTCTTCTGCAGCGCCATGGACAAGATGTTGTCGAGGTCACCTTTCAAGGCCCGGCGCAGACCGTCCGCCGTGGTGGCGCGAGCAGTCGCGACCTGGTCCGCATTCCCCTTCAATGCGGCGCTCGCGAGCACCGGTTCGGTATCGGCGAGGGCACGGACATGTTCTGCGAGCGTGAGAGCGCGCGCACCGGTCGGATGCTCATCGACGAGCAACAGGTAGAGCAGCACGCCTAGCGCGTACACGTCGGCGGCGATGGTGACGAGCTCGCCGCGCACCTGCTCCGGCGCGGCAAACTCGGGCGTGAAGGCCCGAAAGCCCGTGGCGGTCCGCTCTGCAGCCGGCTGCGCCTCGTCGTCCAACAGCTTCGCGACGCCGAAGTCCAGCAGCTTGACGGTGCCATCGGCCGCTACGAGGATGTTCGAAGGCTTGAGGTCGCGATGGATGACGAGATGTGCATGCGCATGCGCGACGGCATCAGCGACCTGCAGAAAGAGCGCGAGCCGCGCACGGAGATCGAGTCGCTGCTGGTCCGCGTAGCGGTCGACGCGAAGGCCCTCGACATACTCGAGCACCAGATACGGCTGCCCCGACATCGCGACGCCAGCATCGAGGAGTCGCGCGATGTTGGGATGAGACAAGCGAGCCAGGAGCGTGCCTTCACGAGCGAAGCGCTGCGTGTCGCCCTGAAGCACCGCCAGGTGCAGGAGCTTGACGGCAACGGCGCCTTCGTAGCGTCCATCGCTCCGCCGCGCCCGCCAGACGGCTCCCATGCCGCCCATGCCAAGCGGCGTCTCGAGTGTGTAAGCGCCAACCGTGTGACCAGCCAGCGCCGGAAACGCGTTGTCCGCAAGGGGCAACGACGACTCGAGAAAGTCGGAGTCCAGGAGGAGGGCGTGCTGCCTCAGGAGCGGCTCGAGCAGCGCGGCCACCGCAGGACGTTCCTCGCGGAGGCCGGTGAGAAACGCGGGGCGATTCGCCGCGTCGATCTCGAGCGCGCGATCGAGCAGGGGGCTCACCAGCCGCCACGTTGCCGCATCCATGCCGCGCATACGCCTCCGTGTATGGGAGATCGCAATCGCGACGCCGAACCCGACACTACTCGGCGAGGAGGGAGCGATGAAGAAGAAGGCGCGCCTTGGCCCAGTCGCGCTGCACGGTCCGCTCCGACACGTCGCGCAGCGCCGCGATTTCCGCGAACGAAAATCCGCAGAAGAACTTCAGGTCGACGAGCTCGGCGAGCGGTGGATCCAAGGCCGCCAGTTGGTCGAGGGCATCCGCAAGGTGCTCGAGATCCGCAGGCCGCTGTGTTGACGGCACCCGACCGGCGTCCAGCGTCGTGAACGTGAGGTCGCCCCCTCGCTTCTGTGCGACCTGGGTTCGCACGTAGTTGACGACGAGGCCGCGCATGGCGCGCGCAGCGTACCCGAGAAAACGGGCGCGATCGGGAAAGGCAAGTGCCTCGCGTTTCGCGATGTCCAAATACACTTCGTGCAGCAGCGTTGTCGCGCTGAGAGTGAGATTGCCGCCGCTGCGACGAACCTGCGCCTGCGCGAGCCGGTGAAGCTCGTCATACAGGGCGCCGAAGAGCGCATCCTTCGCGGCCGCCTCGCCACGCTCGGCGCGCGCGACGAGTTGGGCGAGCGGTTCGGTGGACATCACAGGGTCTGACTAGGGCTGGCACCGGTGGCCGCGGGCACGCCTCCGCCACGCTTTCTCACGCCTGTCGCCTCATATCAAATCACATTGGTGCAAGCTGCGCCAGGCGCCGAGCGAATCAGATGGCTCGCATGCGGTTGTTACGTGGGTTGTGTTCAACCTCCGCCATGCCGAGCGCCTCCATCAACGGCGGGACGTACAGAGCGAACCGCCCACGCAAGCCCTTCTTCCGGCCGTACCAGCCTCCGACGGGATTCTTCGGCGAACGTCCCCATGCCTCGACTGTGCCGGGCTTCGCCGGCTTCTGCTCGTCAGCGGATCCGAGCTCCATCCAATCGCCATGCGCCTCGAGCATCGCGTGAAGGTCCTTCAGGCAGCGGTGTTCGTAGTGCAGCACCGTCTTACCCACGATGCAGATCAGCATGTCGGTGCCATCGATAGTGTCACGGTGCATTGTGAACGCCGACGTGAGCGGCGGGGTCTTCAGCACCCATGGATCGGCGGCGGTGCCTTTCGCTGTGGCCATCAGTTCACTCCCCTGCGCTCGGCGTCCTGATTCAGATCCGAGGCATAGCGCGTGGATGCGCCGTTGGTCACGATCGCCTCACAAGTTCTGCGATGGCTTTGCGCCCCTGCTCACGTCGGATCGCGCCGATGGCACCGATGTGATATGCCTCGTGCCACGTCAGGAACAGGACGGTGTCCAGGATGCGCCTCTCGCCGTACGGCGCGGCCCCCGGCATGGGCGCCTCAAGACGATCGACGGACGAGGCGAGCGCGGTGCAGAGGTCGCCGTCCAGTGCCGAAAAGCTCGCCGCCAAGGCTGCCAGCGGCGGGTAGTCCGATCCGTCGCTGGCCGGGGTCTGTTCGTACTGGGCCGCAAACGCATTCTCCCGAGGCTGGCCCAGCAACTCCAGGACCTTAACCTTGTAGTGACAGAGGTGCCCGATCGTCCAGGCAATCGACGGCCCCGTACCCCCGCGCGACCGGACCCTCGCGTCCTGATCGGTCAGATCCCCGATGCCTGTGGCCAAGATGCTGTGCGAGACTCCGTGTAAAGCGATGATGGGTCGAATCAAAGCGTCCATGGCGAATCCTCCTGAAATCTGCGTCATGGGCACGACGAACGGCCGGCTCGAAAGGATGCGGCCACGACACCGAATCTTTTCCCGCCCGTGAATCGTCTCTTGGACATCGTCGGACTACACGTTTGACAACGCGGGACTGCCGACCAGGGCGAAGACCATGGATTTCGAGGCGCTAGCCAAAGCGCGGGCGGATTTCGACGCGCTCGTGGCCGATGTGCGGCCGCAGCTGCTGCGCTACTGCGCCCGCATGACGGCCTCCGCCGTGGACGGCGAAGATATCGTCCAGGAAACGCTGGCGAAGGTGTACTTTCGTCTGCCTCAGCTCGGGCACGTGGAGAACCTGCGCGCGTGGCTGTTCCGCGTGGCGCACAACAAGGCGCTCGACTACCTGCGCCGCTACGACGTGCGCTTCGGTGAGACGCTGGAGGTCGAACTGCCGGCGCAGACAGAGGACTCGCCGCTCGAGGCTGCGGAAGTCGCGGAGTGGGGGCTTTCTCATTTCGTGCGGCTGACCGCGCTGCAGCGCAGCTGCGTGATCCTGAAGGACGTCTTGTCATACAGAGTCGAGGAGATCTCCGAGATCCTCGACGTCAGCGTGCCGTCCATCAAGGGCGCGCTGTATCGCGGGCGCGCGAGCCTGCGACGCCAGGCCGG
>DAINCF010000051.1:0-20852 GCA_036732565.1 Vicinamibacterales bacterium | reverse complement strand
GTTGGTTGCGGGGGCGGCGCAGCAGGCGCCGCCAGCTACTCCAGCCGCATCGGCGCATACCGTCTGCCAAGTTGCAACTGACGGAAGGATCGCAGGGCCGGCTTCGCCGGCCCGGTCCGCCTGAAGGCGGACCAAATCAGTCCGATCGCAGCGCCTGCATGACGTCCACGCGGGACGCGCGGGCGGCGGGCATCAGTGACGCGAGCAGCGCCGCGGTCACGAGAATCATCGCGGCGCCAACGATGGGCAGGGCGCCTGGGATGCTGACTTCGGTCACCCAGCTCGCGACGACCTGCGCGAGGACGAGGCCGCCGATGGCGCCGGCGGCGATGCCGATCGCGGCAATCACAGCGCCTTCGCTGAGCACGCGCGTCAGCAGATGCTGCGGCGCGGATCCGACCGCGAGGCGGATGCCGAATTCCCGCGTCCGCGCGCTCACCGAGAACGCCAGCACGCCGGCGACGCCGACGATGGCAATGGTCAGCGCGACGCCGGCAAACCCGCCGAACACCAGCGCGTTCAGTCGATTCGGCGCGAGGACCTCGGCGCGAATGTCTTCCAGCGTCGCCGCCTGCTCGACCGGTTGCTCCGCCGAGAGCTCACGGATGATGCGCGTGATCGGCGGCACCATCGGATACGGATCCGTGCGCGCGTGCACGAAGATGCGGCCTCCGCCAATCTCCTGTTCGAACGGGTGATAGATGGTCATCGCCGGCCCTGGCACCACACGCTCGTCGTCGATATCCGCGACGACGCCGACGATACGGCGAGCGTCGGTGCTGACGGGGATGAACTTCATCACCGGATCGGTCCACATCAGGCGACGATTGACGACATCCTGCGTCGAGAACAGCCGCTGCGCCAGACTCTGGCTGACGATCACGACTTTCTCGCCGTCGGAGCGATCGCTCTCGTTGAAATCGCGACCGGCGATGATCGGCACTCCGAGAGACGCGAAGAACCCCGGTGAGATGGTGCGGAAGTGCGAGCGGGGATCCTCCTCGCCGTTCGCCTTGACGTAGCCTTCTGCCGTGAATTGGAAGCCGGGCCCGAACGCGCCGGCGTCACGCCAGGGGACGACGGTGCCAACCGCAACGCGCTCCACACCAGGCAGCTCCTGGATGCGGCGCAGCGCCTCCTTGTAGAAGTCGACGATCTCGGCGGGCTTGCGCGTGTACGACACCACCGGCACGTTGAGCGCCAACACGTTGCGCATATTGAAACCGGTCTGTTGGGCCTGCAAGGCGAGCAGCGTGGTCACGAGCATGCCGGCGCCAGTCAGAAGCAGGAACGAGGCGGCGATCTGCGTGACCGCGAACAACCGCAAGCGCCGATTCGTGCCCGACGTGAGCCGCACGCTGCCGCCAGCGAGCCCCAGTCCGTTGGCGGCCTCGGCCGATGGGAGCTTGGGCACGAACGCGAGCAGCACCGCCGCGGCCAACGCCAGGCCGACGCCTACCCACAGCAAGCTCGAGTCGACCGTGAGATCCAGTGCGCGCACCGAGTAGCGCGCCGCGTAGCGCGAGAGGATCGCGACCATCGGCCGCGCGATGGCCACGCCGAGGATGGCTCCGGCGCCGCAGAGCAGCAGGCTTTCCGCCAGCAGTGTCCGTCGCAGCGCCGACGTGCTCGCGCCCAACGCCGCACGAACCGCCAGCTCACCCTCGCGGCGCACCGAGCGCGCGAGAATCAGGTTGGCCACGTTCGAGCAGGCGATGACGAATACCAGCGCGGAGGCCGCCAGCAGCACCAGGAGCACGGTGCGCGCCGGCGACACGATCTGATCGCGCAACTGCACGGCATCGATGCGAAAGTCTGCCTGCGGCGTATAGGCCTCGGGAAACTGCTTCACGATCGCCGCATGGGCCGTGCGCAGCTCGGCGCGCGCCGCGTCGAGATCCGCGCCTGGCGCCAGACGGCCGAACAGCTCGGTCATGCGATGCACGCGGCCGTCGACCATTGTGGCGTCCAGATGGTGAGGGCTGGTGACGACGTTGGCCATGATCTCGGTCTCCGCGGGATACGGAACCGACGGCTCCAGGACGCCGACGATGGTGGCGGAGCGATCGCCGAACCGAACCGTCTTGCCGATCACCGACGGATCGCTGTTGAAGCTCTCGCTCCAGAAGCGATGCGTCAGGACCGCCGCGCCCGCCGCCTGCGGACCATCGTCGCTGGGGCCGAGCAGGCGCCCGATGACCGGCCGCAGCCCCATCACCTCGAAATACGACCCTCCGACGACACCCGAGCGCACCGTGCGCGGCTCGCCGAGGCCGATCATGGTGAAGTTGATGACCGAGAAGTCGCCGAACGCCGACAGGGTGGTGATGCGCGCCTGAAGATCTCGCAACTCGGGAACCGAGAAGGCGGCATTCTCGACGCCGATCCCCTTGGCGCTCTGGCGGATGTAGATCAGCCGATCCTCGTCCTTGTTGACGAGCGGGCGCAGCAGCACCCCGCGAACGACGCTGAAGATGGCCGCATTGGCGCCGATGCCGAGCGCCAGCGTCAGGACGACCGTGATGGCCAGCCCCTTGGCCCTGAACAGCGACCGGAGCGCGAAGCGGAAATCGCTCAGAAGGCTCATAAGTGTCCTATTCCACGTCTGTTGTCGACCCTTTGGCGGTCACGAATTCCGGCGTCCTTGCATGTCCGGAAGCGTCGCGGCGATCTCCTGAATGTCGGGCGGGTAGTCGGAGATCTCTTGCACCTGGCGGATCTCGATCACCTCGTTCGCCGACGCCGGGCAGCGCTTCGCCCACTCGATGGCTTCTTCCTTCGACTTCACGTCGATCATCCAGTAGCCCCCGACGACTTCCTTCGCCTCGGCGTACGGGCCGTCGGTGACCTTGGGCGTGCCGCCGACGAACGAGACGCGCGCGCCCTTCGACGGTGGGTGCAGGCCGTCGAGCGCGAGCAGCACACCGGCCTTCTGTAAGGACTCGTTGTACTTCATCATCGCGGCGACGGCCTTGGCGTCGGTCGGCACCGTGTCTGGCGGCGCCGACTCGTAGCCCTTCGGGATGACCAGCAGCATGAAACGCACGATGTCGCTCCTTCGTTAGACGTTGGCGAAATCCTCGATTTCGTGCAGCTGACGGATCTCGCTCTCACCAGGACCCGCGACCGCGAGGAACTTCTTCGTCCACTCCAGCGCTTCGTCCTTGGACTTCACCTTGATGATCGCCATGCCGCCCACGAGCTCCTTCGACTCCGTGAACGGCCCGTCGACAACGGTGATCTTGTTGTTGCCATCGAGGCGCACGCGCGCGCCCTTGGCGCTGGGCTGACAGCCCTCGGTCGAGAGCAGCACCCCGGCCTTGGTCATCTCCTCGATGAGCTGGCCCATTTTCGCGATCTCGTCGTGGCTTGGCGGGCGACCTTCGGCTTTCGCGGGCTTGTACAGACACAGGAATCTCATTGTCGTGTTCTCCACTGGCTCGGGGCTCGACCCATTCTCACCCTTCTACACTGACGTCGAACGAAGGACAGCGAGATCGACACGGGCGCGGCGAGGATCTATGCTGGTCCGCCTTCGCGCCACGCCCTGCCGCCTTCGCGCTTCGGCGGACATGTCGGCGGACACGCATCGCTGTTGGTGGAGGACCAGTATGGACATTCGTGATTGGACATTCGCTATCGCAATCTTCAGTATGGCTGTGGTGGGCCTCGCCGCGCAGGCACCGGGCGGCGGACAGCCGGCGCCGACCGGTCAGCCGCCGAGGCCGCCGATGGTGTTGACGACGACGGCGTTCCCAGACGGCGGGCAGATTCCGGTGAAGTACACGCAAGCGGGCGAACAGGTTTCGCCGGCGTTGTCGTGGAGCAACGTTCCACCCGGCACGCAGAGCTTCGTGTTCCACATGCGCGATCCCGACGTCGCCCGCAACAAGTCGACCGAGGATCAGGTGCACTGGCTGGTGTGGAACATCCCCGGCTCGGCGACGGGCCTGCCCGAGAACGTGCCGAAGGGGGCGCAGCTTCCCGATGGCAGCCAGCAGATCAGCGCCAGCGGACCGGTGTATCGCGGACCCGGCGCGCCGGCCACCGGGCCGCTGCATCACTACACGTTCGAGATCTACGCGTTGGATACCAAGCTCGACGTGCAACCCGGCGCCGACGCGTGGGAGACCCGCACCAAGCTATGGGCGGCGATGAACGGCCACATCCTCGGCAAGGCCGTGTACGTCGGTCTCTTCCGTCGCCCGCAGTGAGCGTGGGGCTCAGCGTTCGTAGAACGGCGGCGGCTCGATGCCCAGCGCGCGAAGGTAAACGTACCCTTGGCCGCGGTGATGGATCTCGTTGTCGACGACATACAGGATGAGATCGTGCAGGACCCCCGGCCATTGGCCGAAGGCGGTCAGCGTCTCGAAGAAGCGGCCGGGCGGAATCTGCGGCCAGAGTGCGTCGATCTCCGCGGTCGCCTCGTCCCAGAGCCGAAGCACCTCTTGCTTGGGCCGGGCGTCGCGACTGCTGGATGCGGTCCAATCTCCGGAGATGGCGCCGCGCAGCATCGGTGCGCCCATCGTGACCATCTCCATCGCGAGCGCTCCGAACGGGCGCATGCCGCCGACCGAGAACGTGAAGAGCTTGTCGTCGGGAAACGCGTCGATCACGCGGCGCGTCAGTCGTCGATGGCCTTGCCAATGTGACAGTAAGCCGTCGGGGGTGATAAAGGGCGTCGATGCAGTGGACATCCAACCTCCGATCAAAGGGACCCCGATATTACCCTCTCCGATCGAGCGATGCGCGATATTGGGTCACGTACTCGGGTCCGGTTGCCGTCAGCTCGCTGGAGACGATTTGAATCTCGGCAATCTCATCGGCTCGGTGCTGTGAGCCGACGGCACCTCGTTCGAGCGCGAGCGATGTCGCGCGTGCTTCACCCCGCCGCGTGTGCTTGCGAAACCTGCCCAGCGTGACGTGCGGTGAGTGGCTGCCGCCGATCTCGGTGCCCGGCAAACGACGCTCCAACGCGGCGACGATGTCCGAACCGAGCTCGGCGAGCGTGTGGGCGCCGTGCACGATCGGCGCGTAGACGAGTCTCGCCTCTGCCCGTGCGTACAGGATCGAGAGCGGACCGAGCTGAATCGCGATCGGGACGTGGCGCGCGGCCACGTCCCTGACGGCATCGACGATCCCGTCCAGCGCTCGATCCTGCACCCGAGCGAGGAAGGCGTAGGTGATGTGCGCCGAATCCTTGGGGATCGCGCGGAGCGCTCCGCGGCTGGATGCGACGAGATTGGCAATCAGGTCGCCGTAGAGGGCCTGATTGTCCGGGCACAGCCACGTGCAGACGAACAGCCGCATGATTCAATGCCGTACGTAGCGCAGCCCTTTAGAGCTGCCGAACTGCGGCTGGCAGGCCTGAAGGCCTGCGCTACGTACTGAGTTACTTCTTCTCGAGCGTGCTGTTGAACATCCAGTGGATGCCAAACGCGTCGGTGAGCGTCCCGAACTTCGCGCCCCAGAACGTGTCCTGCACCGGCATCGTGACCGACCCGCCGGCGGCCAGCGCGTTGAACTTCGTCGTCATGTCGTCGGGATCGTCGAAGTTCAAACACACGTGGACGTTGGCGCCCGGGGTTGCGGGCTCGCCATGCATCGTGTCGCTGATCATGATGACGCCGGAGCCGACCTGCAGCGTGGCGTGCATCACGCGGTCCTTCTTGTCGCCGGCGTTCTCCATCCCCGGCGCATCGCCGAAGCGCATGACGTTCTCGGTCTTGGCGCCCAGCGCGCGCTCGTAGAGCGCGATGGCCTGCCCGGCCGTGCCGTCGAAGTTCAGGTAGGGGTTCAGCTGCGTGATGCTCATTCGTCCTCCAGTGACCCTATATATAGGCGATCAGCGTCAGGTCCGGTCGACGGGTCACCACGCGATGGGTTGGCGGTCGTGAAAAAACCGTCCGCTGGGGCCATCGTCCGGCAGTGTGGCGAGCCAGACGGTGGTGTCGACGCCCTGCTGCAGGGATCGCGGCGCCGAGCTGCCACCCATGTCGGTGCGCACCCAGCCGGGATCGACGACATTGACCAGCACGCCGCGATCGCGATACGTCGCCGCGAGGATGCGCGTGAACGCGTTCAGTGCCGCCTTCGAGATGGAGTACGCGGGCGCGTACGTGGACATGCTCGAGAGCTGCCCAGCGCCTGACGAGACGTTCACGACCCGCCCGTAGCGGCGATCCGCCATCGCCGGCACGAATACGCGACACACCTCGATGACGCCCAGCACATTGGTGTCGAACGTCTCGCGGAATCCCTCTTCGGGAATCGACAGCACATCATCGGCTTCGTGGACCAGGATGGCGGCGTTGTTGATCAGCACGTCGACAGCGCCGAAGCGCTCGACCGCTGCGTGCTGTGCGGCACGGATGCTCGCGGCATCGGTCACGTCCATGGGGATGGCCAAGGCCTCTTCTGACGAGGCGTCGAGCCCGTCGAGAGCACGGCGAATTGCGGCCTCGTCACGGCCGGTCATCACGACGCGCAGGCCACTCGCGAGCAGTTGCCGACACGTCTCCAGCCCCATGCCCCGATTCGCGCCCGTCACGAGCGCAACGCGACGTCTCTTTGCAGCCGTCAAGGTCATTCAACTCCAGCGCCAGAACCTTCGATCATTACGGAATCGAGCGTGGGGTCCGCCTTCAGGCGGACCCTGGGCCGGCTAAAGCCGGCCCCCACGTACGCAAAAGCCCTCGCCCACATGAACGCAGCCTGCCAGTCATTCACGGCGTCACGCTAGAACGGAATTAGCGATTGGCCGACTGATAGGCATAAGGTGGCGCGCCGACCACGCGCTTGAAGTGTCGGCCGAGATGGCTTTGATCGGCGAAGCCGGTGGCGGCGGCGACGTCGGCAACGGGATGGCCCTTCAGCAGCAGTCGCTTGGCGTGGTCGATGCGCAGGCGCAGCTGATAGGCGTACGGTGGTAGGCCGAGATGACGCGCGAACGCGCGACAGAGCCGCGCCGGCGTGATGTTGGCGACGCCGGCCAGTTGCGCCAGCGTGACGCGATCGTGCGCGTGCGTGTGGAGGAAGGCCAACGCGGCGCTCACGGCTCGGGGCTCACGCCGGCCTCGCACGGCGCGCGACGGGAAATTCGAGTGGCGCGCGAGCAGCCGCGTCAGGAAGCCGAGCCACGCGGAGTCGCGCGCGAGGGGTTCCGCCCCGAACGATGCGCGGTGCGCGCCGGCGAAGAGGCGTGACAACGCGGGATCGTCGGCGATGGCGGTGACGCCAAACGATGGCGTCCCTCGCGGCCGACCGAACAGCTCAGACGCCACGTCGCTGACGACACTGTCAGTCAGGTAACCCATCATGAACGACGCGGGAGCATCGACCGACGTCTGCTGACTCGGGGCGTGCGCTTCGCCTGGAGCGATGATGCTGAGCGAGCCTCGCGGCATCGCGCGAATCGCGCCACGGAGCCAGTGCTCGCCGTCGGAGTCGGGGCTCCAGCCGAGCTGCCACGTATCGTGCACGTGCCGCTGCAACGGCTCGACCGTGCCGATCGAGTAGCGATAGTCCTCTACCAACACGCCATCGTGCGCGCGAACGCTCAGCGTGATGGACGCGGAAGTGGGCAGCATCTCACTATGTTTATACGATGCCGGGTCCCGCGTGGGCATGGCAAGAAACGTCAAGGACGCAACGGCGGACCTGGCCTACTATCGTGCGCATGACGGCCGACCGCGCGGTCCTGGGGCTGATTCCGGAGATTCTGGCGAGACTGCACGGTCCGCTCTCGCTCGACGACATCGCCCGCCGCGCCGGCTGGTCGACGTTTCACGTGCTGCGGTCGTTCCATCGCGCGGTCGGCGAGACGCCAAAGCAGTACGTGCTGCGGCTTCGCCTCGAGGACGCCGCGACGCGACTCGCGACCACCGAGCAGCCGATCTTCAGCGTGGCGATGGAGGTGGGGTTCGCCAGTCATGAGGTCTTCACGCGCGCGTTTCGGCGGCACTTCGGCCTCACGCCGACCGCGTATCGCGCCGCGCTGCAACAGGTGTCGCCGGACGCGCGCCTTCGTCATCGCGAGGTGGTGCGCACGGTCGGCCCATGTGTCGGTCTCTTCCATCTGCCGACCGCTCGTTCATCCCGGAGCTCGATGATGCCAACACTGTCAATCGCCCGCCAACAGCTCGCCGCTCAACCCGTGCTCTTCGTCCGCGCGCGTATCGCCCGGCACGAGCTTGCCGGCGCCATCGCCGCGGGACTTGGGAAGGTCTCCATGTATGCCCACCAGGCCGGCCTCGCATTCGCCGGCGCGCCTTTCACTCGGTATGAAACCGTCGGGCCCGGACTGTTGTCGATCGAAGTGGGACTGCCGCTCGCAACTGAAGCCGCTGGCGAGGGTGACGTGGAAAGCGGGACCCTGCCCGCGGGCCCCGCTGTCGTCGCCATGCACGGCGGCGCCTACGACCAACTCGCCGAGACCTACGCCGCGCTCGAACGGTGGATAGAAGCGGAGGGTGCGCAGGCTGCGGGCGCGCCGTGGGAATCGTACGTCACCGATCCCGCCGACCATCCCAATCCCGCCGAGTGGCGGACCGAAGTCTACTGGCCACTGAAGCAGGCCTGAAGGCCTGCGCTACGTAAGTTGAGTGCACAACGCGCTCTAAGGGCCTGCGCTACGGACGTTGAGTGCACAATGCGCGCTAAGGGCCTGCGCTACGTCCCGACGATTCAGACCTCGAGGATGCCGGGCGCGAGAAGCGTCTGATCGCCGACCTGGATCTCGATCGATGGCCAGTCCGGGCTCGAGGTGAAGATCTCGACGCCCCCGTTCGTCACCAGCGCGGTCTCTTCCATTTTCGTGCCGGTGATGGTCGGATTCCACGCAAACGCCTGGGGCGCGTCGACGGGCTCGGTGGAGTGCGGGTGGGCGAGCCATTCGCGGGTGCGGTAGCCGATCGCGCCGCCTTGATGATGGCGCAGCTCTTCGCCGGGGAACCCTTCGCGCGCGTAGGCGTCGACGGCCGCCTGGAAGATCGTCGCGCCAGCCGCGCCGGGCCGCGTCGCGGTGAGAACGCTTTCGAACACCCGCGCGGTGGCCGCGGTGCGTGATGCGAGCGCCTCGGGCACTGGGCCCGAGCTGATGATTCGCGACAGCGACACCACGAGTCCGTGCCGCTCGGCGCAGAGCGCGATGAGCACGAGGCGCGCCCATCGCGTGGACGTGGGCACGGGATGTCGGTAACGCGCGATGCGCTCGTCCGCGCCGACGAGCGTCACCAGCGGCCGCGCGCCGATGCGAGCGGCGGCCGTTGCAACACCAGCCGCGATCTCGATCTCCGTGGGCCCAGGCGTCAGCCGACGGCAGAAGTCGCCCAGCACGACGCCGACCTCACGGCCGAGCGCCCGCATGCGCTCGATCTCTTCGTCGGTCAGGGGCGCGCGGGCGCGTGCGATGGCGGGCTCGACGACCACCGCGCCTGGCAGCGGCCAGTCCGCGCCGATGCGCGCATCAGCCGACAGCACCGATCGCGCGAGCGTGACGGGGAGGCCAGGATCGGCCTGCTCCGCCATCCACTCGTACTGCAGCGGCTCGAACTCGAGTCCGCTCAGCGCCTCGTCTCTGAGGCGCGGCGTCTCGATCGCGTTGGCGACCGCGAACCGGCGCTCGTCCGCGCTAACGAACAGCATCCCCGCGCCGAGATCGCGACTGCCGTCGATGCGATTCGATCGACCGCCGGTCAGCCACGAGAAGTTGCGTTGCGTCGCGAGCAGGACGCCGCCCAGATCGGCTTCGCGCGCCAGGCGTGCCAGGCGCGCGATCTTCGTGCCGATCTCAGACAAGAGTCGGAATGTCCATCAGCTCGCTGATCTTCACGGGCCGCCGACTGTCGATGCTCTTGCGCGCGGCGATACCGGTCAGACAGGACATCGCTCCGGCGCGTGAGGTCGGCAGCTTCATGTGATCGGGCACGGTGATGTTGCGGAACACCAGATCGCGCAACACATCGTCGCCGCCGCCGTGTCCGCCCTCGGCCTTCTCGATCTTGACCGGCTCGCGTTTGCCGAAGTTGCGGATGATGTCCATCTCGGTTTCTTCGCCTGGTTCCCAGGCCTGGCGCTCGTAGTCACGCACCTCGAGCCGGCCCTTCGTCCCGTTGAAGGCGACGCGATAGCCTTCGATGGGCATGAAGCAGTTCACCGAGTAGCTCATCTGAACGCCGCTGTTGTAGCGCACGATCGCGTTCATCGTGTCCCAGGTGTTGATGTCTTCCTTGAACACGCAACCGTCGCGATGGTAGCCGTCCACTGATTCGGCGTTGACGTAGAGCTCGACGAGGTTCTGGTTCTTGGTGATGTCCCAGTAGTACTCACACTTCGTCTTGTGCGGGCACGGGCGACAATGGGTGTGGCGGAACTCGCCGGCCTTGCCATACCGCGCCAGGTTGCCGTAGGCCGTGACCTCGACGGGATCCGCGTCGATCCACCAGTTGACGAGATCGAAGTGGTGCGACGCCTTGTGCACCCACAACGAGCCGCTGCGCTCGCGCAGCCGATGCCAGCGGCGGAAGTAGTCGGCGCCGTGCCGGGTGTCGAGGTACCAGGAGAAGTCCACGGAGGTCACTTTGCCGATCTCGCCGGCGGCGATCAGCTCCTTCACCTTCCGATGCTTCGGCGCGTAGCGATAGTTGAAGGTGACGGTGAGGGGCAGGCCCGCGCGCTTCTCCGCGTCCAGCACTGCCTGACACTGCTTCTCGTCGATCACCATCGGCTTCTCGGTGGCGACGCGCACGCCCTTCGACAGCGCGTTGGTGATGCAATCCCCGTGGAACGCATCCACGGTGGTTACCATCAGGAAGTCGGGCTTGGCCTTGGCCAGCATCTCGTCCAGGTTGGTGAACGTCGGGCAGGTCACGCCCATCTGCTGCTTGGCGGTCTCGAGGCGCTTCGGATTGGTGTCGCACAGCCCCACGAACTCGACGACGTCGGAGTAGTCGGCGGCGATCGGGGTTCCCCACATGCCGATGCCGCGCACGCCGGTGCCGACGATGGCGTAGCGCTTGCGCTGCGGTGTCTGGGCCGACAACGACCCTGGAACGAGAGACCCGAGCGCCGCGGCGCCGGTGGTGGCGACGAATTCTCTACGGGTGAAGCCTGACCAGTCCTGCATGACGTGCCCCTCCTGCTAAAACGTTATCCGGACGCCGAGTTGAATGTCGCGCGGCTTCATCACCGTGCTCGAGTCGATGTTGTTGAGTTTCATGAACGACGCGTTGTTGAATGACGTCAGTTGCACGTTGCCCACGTTGAACAACGTGTAGTTGGTCGCATTCAGCGCCTCGATGCGCACCTGCGCGCGGACGCGACTGCCCAACTGGAAGTTCTTGCTCAGGCCCAGATCCAGCAGGTGATGGTTCATGAACCGCACGTCCGGCAAGGTCGTCGGGAACGTCCGGATGTTGGCTTGACTGAGCGAGATCTGGTTGGCCTGGAACGTCTCGACCTGGCCGGAGCTGTTGACGAACGGCTGGCCGTTCAGCGTGAAGAAGCACGAGGTGTCGAGAATCGGGACGTCGACGCCGCGAATCTGGCCGTTCGAGTCCTTGCCCCAACTCGCTTTCAAGTCCTTCGGGTCGCCGCAGGCCTGGTCGTAGTAGATGTTCTGATTGAAGAACAGCGGTTGGCCGGTCTGCCACTCGTACTTCGCGCTCAATTGCCAGCCACCGAGGATGCTGTTCACCACCCCGTTCCAGTCGGAGCCCCAGCGATGCTGGCGGCCGAACGGCAACTCGAGCACGCTGGCCAGCGTGATGCGGTGAGGGCGATCGGTGAGGGCGACGCGCTCCTCGGGCGCCTCCCAGGGATTTAGCGGCGCGGCTTCCTCGCGCAGGCGCGACCACGTGTACGACGTCATCAGCATGAAGCCGCCGGTGAAGCGCTTGTCCACGCGAACGATGGCGCCGTGGTAGGTGTTGCTGCCGCGGTAGGTCTCCATGCAGAACGTGCCGCCGGGAGTGGTCGCCGAACACGGGCTGGCGTTCGTCTCGAACTGCGGGAACTGATAGAGCAGACGACGGCGCTGAATCGTGGAGCCGTTGCTGCCGGGTGATTCAGGCATGAGGCCCTGGAAGGGATTGGGCACCGTCTGCGTGAGGAACGTTTCCGCGGCGTTGTCACGGATCGGGCTACTCGTCCTGAACTGCTCTGGGACGTAATTCACCTGCTCGAGAATCGGGACCTTGCGGCCACGCTGACCGACGTACGACAGCTCGACGAGGAAGTCGCCGGGAAACTCACGCTCGACGCCGATGCTGTAACGCCAATACTCGCCGTTGATGCGATCGGGGCCGAAGACGTTCCCAGGGGCGTTGCCGAGGTTGGTCTGCAAACCCAGGCTCGAGCCGTTGGGCTGCAGCAACTGACCGCTGGGCACGGGATTGCTCAGCGTGCCCTGAAACGTCAGTCCTTGATCGGTCGTGACCGGCACCAGCGTGTTGCGCGAGAAGCCCAGTTGATTGATCGCCGTCGCAATGCCCGGCACGCCTTGAAGCTGGAACGGCGCGATGAACAAACCCGTGCCGCCGCGCAGCACGCTGCGATCGTCGAGCCGGTAGGCGAAGCCGGCGCGTGGCTGGAAGTTGTTCGCGTCCGCGTCCCACGCATGACGCCGATCGTCGGAGAGATACGTGTAGCCGCCGAGCACGTTGAGCGGACCGGGCACACCCGACGCCGGGTTCGTCGCGAACGCGGCTTGCGCGGCGGATTGAATCGGATTCGGCGTCGAAAAATCGAACGGGCCGACGTTGGCGTTGTTCGCCTCGGCCATGCCGAGCTCGAGATCGTAGCGCAGGCCGAGATTGAGCGTCAGCCGATCGGAGACGCGCCAGTCGTCGTGCAGGAACACGCCGTGGCTGACGACTTCGACATCGTACGGCGTCCGCAATTCGATCAACGAGGCGCCGAGCGGTAAGCCGAGCAGGAAAGACGCGATGCCTTGGCCGTACTGATTGCTGGCGGTGCTCGACGCGCGCGTGTAGGTGCCGTCGAACGCGTAGGCGCCAGCCCGCCAGCCTTCGTTGATCTCCTTCTGGCGCAGGCTCCGCCAGTCGTACCCGGCTTTGAACGTGTGCCGGCCCGCCGTCTTCGTCATCGCCACGGCGAACTGCACGTTGTAGAACGGCTGCTCGCGGCCACTGTTGAAGCCGCTCTGCTGCGCGCCGAGCGTGGCGACACGCGACGTTCCCCCCGTCGGATTCCCATTCTCGATATTGAAACGGGGCAGTTGCGAGTAGTCACCGAACAGTCCGAGAGCGGTGGCCGAGTAGCCGAGACTGGCAAGGTCCAGGTCGTACAGGGGCAGCTGGTCGTCGTTGAAGCGCAGCCAACTGCCCTTGACGTCGAGGAACAACGACGGCGAGAGCACGGCGGTGTGGCCGACGGCGTAGTTGTAGTTGAAGCGATCGGTCGAGCCGCGCGTGATCTCCTGACCGTTGGTCGACCCGGCGAAGTTGTAGCGCTCCTCGCGCCGGAAGTTGCGGATGAAGCGCCCGTAGGTGCGTTGACCAGAGGTCCACTCGTGATCGATGCGGGTCAGCTCCAGGTTGTAGCCGTAGGTCCACGGCTGTTCGGCGAAGAAGTTGCTGGAGAGATCGGCCGCCCCAGCCTGATTGGGCATGGGGTAGTACTGCAACACGTTCGCAGCCACTGGATCGATGCGATTCGCGGGGATGATGTTGCCGGGGAACGGATCGCGCACGACGACGCCGTTCACGAGGCGCGCCGTGGCGGGATCGTAGATCTGCACGCCGGCCGCCAGCAGCTCCGAGAAGTCGCCGCGCCGCATGCGCTCGGTTGGCACCGAGCTGGTGAACGACTCGATGGTGTCGTCCTGCAAATGCTCGTACGACCCCATGAAGAACGTCTTGTTCTTGATGATCGGCCCGCTGCCCGTGAGGCCCCAGCGGTTGTAGTTCCGCGGCGTCTTGCCGGACCCGGATCGATTCGACGCGAACAGGTTGGCCGATCGAGAGTCGTCGCGGTTGCTGAAGTTGCCGGCGCCGTGGAAGGTGTTGGCGCCGCTCTTGAGCGCCAGGTTCACGTTGCCGGCGCCGGTATGGCCGATCTGCGCGTCGTAGACGATGGTCTCGACTTTGAACTCTTCGATGGCATCGGCCGGCGGCTGAATCCCGACGCGCGCTTGCGAGACGATGTTGCTCGACCCGTCGATGGTGAACTCGCTGTTGATCGTGCCGGTGACCGACAGACCACGCAGGTTGTCGTTGTCCATCGGCCGCTGCAACGCGTACGAGCGTTCGAACGAGGCGCCCGGCACCAACCGGGCGAGGCCGTAGGCCGTGCCATCCCCCAGCGGAATCTCTTGAATCAACTTGCTGTCGATGACCTGCCCCATCGTCGCCGTGCCGGTGTCGAGGAGCGGCTTGTCGGCGACGACGATCACTTCCTGAGTGACGCCGGCCGGTTCCAACGTGAAGTCCACTTGCAGGCGATCGCCGACGCGGACGGTGACGGCCTCTTGCCTGGCCGTGCGAAAGCCGCTGAGCTCGACGGTCACGCGGTACGTCCCCGAAATCAGAAACGGTGCGGTGAAGAGTCCTTCTTCGTTGGTCACCACCGTTGCCGTCGAGTTGGTGCCGGTGTTGACGACGGTCACCGTTACACCAGGTAAGACGCCGCCAGACGAATCGTTAATGCGGCCCGTGATCGAGCCACGTCCATCCTGTGCTTCTGCCTCTGATCGAGCAATTGCCAGTGCCAACACCGCCGCGAAGACGCCAAGTCTCCCGCACCGCTGTCGAACGCTGGTGCGCCCGTGCTGCAAGGTGCAAATCATGTACAGCCTCCTCCACCCCCAGAACCGGTCTCCATTCGGCGCGAGGAACAAGTGGTCTGACCACTTTAGAGAGCGCTATATCATATATCTTGACCAGCCTGCGTGTGCGATCCGAAGGTGTGAGTAACGGGAAGATCGCCCGTGTTTTGCGTGGCAAAACGCCCGGATTGCCTTGCACCGCCTCCAGCGGGGCGACTTGCGATCAGCCTTTCACGTAAGGTAGAGGCCGGATGAAAATCGTCGACGCTCGTGTCATCGTCTGCAGTCCCGGACGGAATTTCGTCACGATCAAGTTGATCACCGAAGACGGCATCACCGGTGTGGGCGATGCCACCTTGAATGGCCGCGAGCTCGCGGTCGCCAGCTATCTGTCCGACCACGTGATTCCGCTGCTCATCGGACGGGACGCGCGCAAGATCGAGGACACGTGGCAGTACCTCTACAAGGGCGCGTACTGGAGACGAGGTCCGGTCACGATGTCGGCGATCAGCGCCGTGGATACGGCGCTGTGGGACATTCGCGGCAAGGCGTTGAACACGCCGGTCTATCAGTTGCTGGGCGGCGCCTCGCGCGAGCGGGTCATGGTGTACGGCCACGCGAACGGCGAGTCGATCGACGATACGGTTGAAGCCGTCGGTCGCTACGCGGCGATGGGCTATCGAGCCATCCGCGCGCAATGCGGCGTGCCCGGCATGCCGCACGCGTACGGCGTCGGTCGCGGCACCCTCTATTACGAGCCTGCGGAAAAGGGATGGCCGCTCGAAACGGTGTGGGATACGCCGCGCTATCTCCAGGTCGTGCCGATCCTGTTCGAACGGCTCCGCCGCGAATTCGGCCACGACCTGCTGTTGCTGCACGACGGGCATCATCGGATGACGCCGATCGAAGCGGGACGCCTGGGTCGCGCGCTCGAGCCCTATCATCTGTTCTGGCTCGAGGATCCAACCCCCGCCGAGGCGCAGGAAGCGTTTCGTCTGATTCGCCAGCACACGACGACGCCGCTGGCCGTGGGCGAGGTGTTCAACGCCATCTTCGACGTTCATCGTCTGATTCAAGAACAGCTCATCGACTACGTGCGCACAACCGTGGTGCATGCCGGCGGGATCAGTCATCTGCGGAAGATCGCGGCGCTCGCGGAGATCTACCAGGTCAAGACCGGATCGCATGGCGCGACCGACCTCAGTCCGGTCTGCATGGCCGCGGCGTTGCACTTCGACCTCAGCGTGCACAACTTCGGGATCCAGGAGTACATGCGGCACACGGACGAGACCGATCGCGTGTTTCCTCACGCCTACTCGTTCGCTGAGGGCTCAATGCATCCGGGTGACGCGCCGGGTCTGGGCGTCGACATCGACGAGACGCTGGCGGCGACGTTCCCGTACCAGCCGGCCTACTTGCCAGTGAATCGCCTGCTCGACGGCACGGTGCACAGTTGGTAGACCGTCCTTCTCGACGACAGGCGCTGATCCAAATCGGCGCCGCCAGCGTCGGCGCCGCACTCGCGTCGCGCGCGGCCGCGTCGCCAGTGCCTGCCTTCTTCCGTAGAGGCGGGGCTCTAGCCCCGCCGGTTGGTGACATCCAATTCGGATACGCCGCCATCACCTGGGGCGGCAACGACGAGCAGGCGATTGCCGACATCGGGTCGGTCGGGTTCCGCGGCATCCAGCTGCGTTCGGGCGTGCTGGAGAAGTACGGCCAACGTCCAACCGAGCTGCAGAGGCTGCTGGCCAAGCACGATCTCCCGATGATTGCGCTGTCGAGCGGCAACCTTCGGCTCGACCCAACCGTGCGGACCGACGAGCTCAAGAAGCACACCGCGCACGCGCAATTCGTCCGTCATGTCGGCGGTGTGTTCCTCCAAGTGATCGACGAGCGACCCAAGGGCCGCACCATCGAACGGGATGACTACACGCAGATGGGACGTCTGCTGAACGAGCTCGGCAAGCGTACGGCCGATCTCGGCATCCCGCTCGCGTACCACCATCACATGAACAGCCTCGGAGAGCGGCCCGACGAGATCGCGCCGATCCTCGATGCCACCGATGCTCGCTACGTCAAGCTGCTCCTCGACGTCGCGCACTGGAAGCAGGGCGGCGGCGATCCCGTGAAGGCCGTGCGCGACTACGCCGATCGCCTCGGGTTCCTGCACATCAAGGATGTCGAGAGCCCCGTGCCGGGCGCCACCGGCGATCTGTCGCGGTCGTATCGCTTCGTCGAATTGGGCCGCGGCAGCGTCGACTTGAAAGCGGTGTTCGCGGCGCTCGCCGACGTCCGCTTCCGCGGCTGGGCGATCGTCGAACTGGATCGCGTGCCCGATCCCAACCGCACGCCAAAGGAATCCGCGCTGATGAACAAGCAGTACATCGAAGGCACGCTCGGCTTCACCATCTGATTGGCGCAGATTGCTTGGTTGGCCGCAGATTACGCAGATTTCGCCGATTCTCGGGTCAGAGCCGCCGATTACGCAGATAAACACCAAGGCATGGATGCTCTAAATCACGTGCGAGCGCCCACCGCAGGATTAGGTACGTAGCGCAGACCTTTAGGTCTGCTTTGGCCTCAGGCAGGCCCGAAGGCCTGCGCTCAGTACGGTGGTGAGTCTTTCGCAACGCACGCTAAGTAAACGCTTGCGAGCCGCACCGCTCTCACGGTGCCGAGACCATCTTCAATGCACATCGGCCTCCTTGGCACCGGCAACATCAGCGACACGCACGCGCGCGCGGCTTCGGCGATTCCCGGCGTGACCGTGGCGGCGGTTTGCGGCACGACGCGCGAACGCGCGGCGCGCCTGGCGGATCGGCATGGCGCCGCTGCCTACGACGACCTCGCGCAGTTTCTGGCCCATCGACCGCTGGATCTCGTCGCCATTGGCACGCCGTCGGGACAGCATGCCGAGCAAGCCCTCGCGGCGATCGCGCACGGTCTCCATGTCATCGTCGAAAAGCCGATCGATATCTCGACGGATCGCGTGGATGCGTTGATCGATGCCGCGGATCGAGCGGGCGTCACGCTGGGCGTCTTCTTTCAAGATCGGTTGAAGCCTGACTTCGTCGCCGTCAAGTCGCTCATCGAGCGCGGCGGGCTCGGGACGCCCGTGCTCGGGTCAGCGCACTTGCGGTGGTATCGGGAGCCGAAGTACTACGCCGACTCACGATGGCGCGGCACCTGGGCGTTGGACGGCGGCGGCGCGCTCATGAATCAAGGCATTCACGGCGTCGATGCCCTGCTCTGGTTGTTCGGGCCGGTCTCGTCGGTGACGGCCGCGGTCGCGACCCGGCTTCACAAGATCGAGGTCGAAGACACGATCGCCGCGGCGCTCACGTTCGAGAGCGGAGCGCTCGGGATCATCCAGGCGTCCACTGCGGTGTACCCAGGCTATGCGAAGCGATTGGAGTTGAGCGGCGCCAACGGTAGCGTGGTGCTCGAGGGCGATCACCTGTTGAGCGTTGATCTGCGCGACGACACCGTGACGATGGGAGCCGCACCCGCCGCCGTCTCCGCGGCCGCATCGTCACCGACCGTCGCGGACGCCAGCGCCCATCAGCGCATGCTCGAGGACTTCATCGACGCCATCCGCTCGCGCAGGGAGCCAGTGTGCAGCGGCCGAGAAGGACGACGGAGCGTCGCGCTGGTGCAGGCGATCTACGAGTCCGCGCGCACCGGTCGCGCGGTCACGCCCACGTAGGGGGCTGACCGCCTCCGCCACGGCTCCCGCGCGTCTACCGGTCGAGATAGTGGCGCTCCGACGCCTCGCGCAGTTGGGCGGCGGCCCGCTCGGGTGGGGTGTCACGTTGGGGCGTGCCCAGCATCTCGTAGCCCACCATGAACTTGCGGATCGTCGCCGAGCGAAGCAGCGGGGGGTAGAAGTGCGCGTGCAGCCGCCATTCGGGATGGGGCTCCCCGTCCGTGGGACGCTGATGGAAGCCCATCGAGTATGGAAACGATGTCTGAAACACGTTGTCGTAGCGTGTGGTCAGTCGCTTGAGCACATCGGCCAGCCCATCGCGCTCGGTCTCGTCGAGCGCGTCGAGTGACGCGATGTGCCGGGTGGGAATGACGAGCGTCTCGAACGGCCACACGGCCCAGAACGGCACCAGCGCCACGAAATGAGCGTTCGCGCACACGATGCGATCCCCTAAAGCGATCTCCCGCGCGAGATAGTCACCGAGCAGATCGGATTGGTGCATGCTGAAATGGCGCTGCTGGTGCTCCTGTTCCTTGGCGATCTCGTTGGGGAGCGTCGCACCCGCCCAGATCTGTCCGTGCGGATGTGGATTGCTCGCCCCCATCATCGCGCCGCGGTTCTCGAAGATCTGCACGTAACCGACCTCTGGCGCACGACCGAGATCCTGAAGCTCCGTAACCCAGAGATCCACCACGGCTCGAACGTCGCGAGCGGGCATCCGCGCGATGGTCAGGTCGTGCCGGGGGGAAAAGCAGACGACACGGCAGCGTCCGGGCTCGCCCTGCGCGACGAGCAGATCGTCGTCGGCAGTGTCGGTCGGCGTGTCCGGGCGCAGCGCCGCGAAGTCGTTGTCGAACGCATACGTCGTTGTGTACGACGGGTTCAGGACCCCGTTGGCGCGCCGGTTTCCCGGGCACATGTAGCACGTCGGATCGAAGCGCGGGGGAAGCTCGGTCGATACGACCTCCGTTTGCCCCTGCCACGGTCGCTCGGTCCGATGCGGCGACACCAGCACCCATTCTCCGGTGAGCAGATTGCGGCGCCGGTGGGTGTGCGACTGGAGATCGAGAGGACTCATGTGACGCTCACGTCAGGCCACGTCGGCACGAAGAAGACAAAAACGTGGCCACGAAGACACGGAGGACACAAAAAGAGCAACTAGCCACCAAGACATCAAGAATTCTCTCTTCCAAAAACGGAAAACTTGGTGCCTTGGTGCCTTTGTGGCCCATTGTCTTCGTGCCTTCGTGGCCCGATTCGCTTCGTGCTCTTCGTGTCTTCGTGGCGAGACGCGTCATTGGACGCGCTCGACGCCAGGGCCGGCGGAGCAGAGGTAGATCTCGGGCTCGATTCCGATCTCGCGCGCGTAGCCGTCACGGACCGTGGAGACGAATGTGTCGACGTGCTCGTCGGCCACGAGGTTGACGGTGCATCCGCCAAAGCCACCGCCGGTCATGCGGGCACCGTACACGCCTGGTAACGGCGCGGCGAGGTCCACCATTGTGTCCAACTCGTCGCAGCTCAGCTCGAAGTCGTCGCGGAGGGACTGGTGGCCGGCGGCCATCAATCTCCCGAAGGCGTCGAGATCGCCGCGGGTGAGCATTTCGGCGGCATCGAGGACGCGCTGGTTCTCCGCCACGATGTGACGCGCGCGTCGAAACAGCACGGGAGGCAACGAGGCACCGAACCGATCCAGGTCCTCGACGCTGACGTCGCGGAGGGCGTGAACGCCGGGCTTGTGCTCAGCAAACGCTTGCGCCGCGGCCTCGCATTCCGCACGGCGGGTGTTGTATTCACCGGTCGCCACCTGGTGCTTCACCATGGTGTTGCAGACGACGAGTCGCGCGGTGGAGGGGACTGGCAGCGCGCGGGATTCCAGCGAGCGGCAATCCAACATCAACGCGTGATCGATCAGACCATGGCAGGCGATGAACTGATCCATGATGCCGCAGCGCGCGCCGACGAACCCATTCTCGGCCCGCTGGCACAAGAGCGCGAGCGCCACGCGATCGACGGCAGCTCCCGAGCTGTCCATGAGGGCGAAGCCCACCGCCACTTCGAGCGCCGCCGACGAGCTGAGGCCCGCGCCGCGCGGCACATTGCTGTGAATGAGCATGTTCGCGCCGCCGAGCGGCACGCCAGCGTCCAGCAACTCAGCGGCGACGCCGAACACGTAGTCGCTCCAGCTGCGCCGCGGCTGCAGCGCTTCACGATCGAGCGGCGTCTCCGCCGTCTCGTCCATGCTCTCCGAGTGGACCACCAGCTGGCGATCGCGACGAGGCGCGATCGCCACCCACGTCGACGCATCGATCGCCGCGGGCATGACGAAGCCGTCGTTGTAGTCGGTGTGCTCGCCGATCA
>DAINCF010000050.1:0-20864 GCA_036732565.1 Vicinamibacterales bacterium | reverse complement strand
GCTCCGTTGCGCCAGCGGATCGATCGCCAGGCCGACCGTGGCTGCTGGCGCGCGAGGGCGGCGACGCTCAGTGGTCGCTCGATCTCGGCGACGCGCTGCGCCGTCCGGGGCCGGCCCGGTCCGCCCGCGCGTGGCGCTCGTGTGACGAGGCGGGGCCGGTGATGAAACACGGTGAGTGTGGACGAGATGCCCAACGCGTAGGGCAGCCGCAGGCGATGCAAGGTGGCGCGCAGCACAGTCACATCGCCAAATTCCGCATCGCCGATCACCGCCGTCAGGCGTTGCTCACGACAACCGCTATGCGCCCCTGAATGCGGCCACCGGAAAAGGCATCCAACAGGCTTTGAAGCGTCGTTCCCTCATGCGAGGCGAGAACTCCAAGGTTCATGGTTCGGGCTGGCTCTGTCGGGCTAAATAGCCGTGGTGACAGTCAGAGTACTCGGGGATCGACACGATCGATCCCGACTACTACACTGTCGCCGATGGCGATGGGCAAACGAAAGCGGCACGCGAAGCAGGCCTCGATGTGGGGCAGCGCACCTACGAGCATGCGATCCGCGAGTTCGTCGCGTGGTATTGTTCACCTGGCCAAGTTGCGACAGCAATTTCCGAACAGGTAGTTCCGATCGCCAGATACTCGAGTCAGCCTAGGTACGATTGTCCAATCAACGCTGCCAGCAGCGCGCCGCGCGTATCGCCATCGAGTCGATGCCTGATTTGTTGTTGACGAAGACCGACCCGACTCGATGGCGTGAGCAGAGCACGATGGAATTTAGGCGAGCCACGAGCTCGAGGTCAGCCACGACATTCTCAGCGGAGGTCGATTCGCCCGCGAACACGTCGCGCACAGCCTCTGCATGCATTGCCGCAGCCAACCGACCTAATCCTCGTTAGGCGCACGCCGCGATGAGCCCTCACAACCCCCACCTTCTGAGCCGCCTGACCGGCATGCAACAGATGCTGATGGCGGTTCACGCATCAAGCGGCCCGATGAGCAGCGCCTCCAAAGGCACCGAGAGAGACACCTTCGTCAACAAACTCCTCGGGGCTGTACTCCCGTCACCCTTCCGATTCGGCACCGGCGATGCAACCGACTCGTACGGATACCGCAGCGGACAGCTCGACGTTGTGATCGAGTTTCCGCTGATGCCCAGCCTTCCGTCGCACGAGGGTTCCCCTCGCCTTTACCTTGCCGAAGGTGTCCTGGCGGTCCTCGAAGTGAAATCCGACGTCGCGGCCCAGTGGGAGCAAGTCGAGGCAACCGCTGAGAAGCTTTCGACTCTGACGCGGCACTACGGGTCTGGTGTATCAATCGGGCCGCGCGCCGGTCGTCGAATACCACTCTACGCGGTCGGGTATCGTGGTTGGCATGACTTCAGCACGGTCAAGACACGCCTACAGTCGAGCCCTCTCGTGAGTGGCATCCTGGTGATTGAGCATGGCCATTTCTGCGGCAGGTACGACGCGTTGACGGCGCAGGGAGAGCCGTATGTCTTCCGCTACGAGCGAGCTAGTTCACCGATGGCGCTCTGGGGCCTGATCAGCTGCATTCACCACGCGAGCAGCATGGTTAGCTCAAAGACGAAGGACGCAACGAAGAACTACGACGACAGCGATACCTAACCTCCGTGTGAAGCCGACAGTGTGTCGCCTGTGTGGCAACATCCGGGCATTTAATCTTAGGCGCCCCGGCTTACGCGGAATCTCGTTAGTCGCGATAAAACGCCGTAGGGTGTACAAACAGCCGACTAGAATCGGCGCGCTGATACAGCGTGAGCTGATGTGGTGACTTCTGCCGGTGTCAACGGTGACCTCCGACGAGGTAAACAAATCGCAGCACCAGTTCCCTAAGTTCTTCTGAGCTGGCATCATAGGCGCGCATGATTTCCTCATCCGAGAAGCCAAGTACCTTTCGCAACAGGATGGACTGCTGCCTCTTGGTCAGGTCCTTCGTGAAGTCGCCCGGACCGGCGCCGCCGCTGGCGTCGCTCCTTTCTCTCGCTCGACCGGCGCTTGGGTCGCGCTCCGCTTCCAGACACAGCTGACAGTCGAAGGTGCGCAACTTTAGGAGTCGCGCGAAGGCGACTGTGACTGGCCTGCCGCAGCGGCCACACCGCACAACGATTGACTCGTCCGAGTCCACACCCGGGTATGTGCAAGAGCCAGGCTAGGGGCGCGAGCTTCGGTTGGCGCTAGTTTCTTCAGGAATTCGAGTGTTCAGTCACTCCGGCCGGCTCTACGCCGAGGGAACAAGGGTAGTCACTACCCTGGGAAATGGGCAGTAACTACCCGAAGCAGTGAGTGCTCCGACTCTACGCGTTAGTATTGGGACGAGGTGGCGGGGCCGTTCGGGCGCGGTGGAACTCGCCTGTGCCCGCGATCCGAAGCTCCTGAGTGGGACGGTGCCGGATTCCACATTCTGCGCGTGCTTCGTGTACCGGACGGCCCTCCTGGCGCTTGTATCGAGCCCGGTCCCCTACGATGTTCAAGTGCTTGCCAGTGAGCAGCGCTCACTGGCGTCTTCTCTGACGAAGCGACGATTCGGAGTTTGACCCGATGCGCTCGGTCCGCTCAACCTCAGCGCGTTTGCGACTAGTCGCTTGCGCGTCGTCGCCCACCTCTTCCAGTGACCTCGCAGCCCAAGTTTATGTGTCTGCAGGTGGCGCGCTCTCCATCTTGACCCGATCGCCGTCGGCCGGATAGCGGAGGTGCGCCTGCAGGGTGTGATACGTGATGCCGAGTTCGCGACAGGCTTCGCGCTTGTTGCCTTGGCAGCGTTCGAGGACGAGCCGCGCGTACCGACTGGCGCAGGCCCGAAGTGTGTCGTGGCGCACGAGAGAAGGCACCAGCGCCTGTGCGTGGTCGAGTGTGGGTCGCTTCGGGGACTGCTCAGCGTGCAACGCACCTTCTTGATTCAGCCGCTCGAGGAGTCGTTCGAGAGCATTATTGAACCGACGTTCCGTATGCGCCCATCTCGCTCGTCGCCATCGAAGTTCATTGAGGAGCGCTTGCACGGTGCCCAATATCGGCAGCGGCTCGGCATTCGACTCCAACAGCTCGGCGACCGACACATCGAGAGCCGAGGCGAGGCCCAGAAGCGCGGTGAACGAGGGGTTCGTACGCACCCGTGCAATGCGTTGATATTGATTGGTTCCGATCCCGGCCCGTTCGGCAAGCTCACGCTCGGAAAGCCCACGTTCCGCGCGAAGGCGCTCGAGACGGTCGGCGAGGGACTCGAGCGTCGACACCGGCGCTGGCGCGGTCGCTTGCGATCGGCCCGACCAATGCCGGCGCACCTGTGGTCGTGGTGCCGTGTCGCGCATATCGATATCGTCCGAAGTGCTGACGTCACCCATAAGCACACTCCTCTGGGCAGACTGCCCAAGGTTGCCCACGGACAATCCGCAAACACCGTCCACCCGGCCAAATCGGCGATGCGATCAGTCAACCGACGGGACTACCGACGCTTCGTCGATGTCGGTGCTGGCGCTGCGGCGAACACCGCACCGTACCAGACGAACGCCAACGCGAACGCAAGGCCGGCGTAGAAGTGCGCCGTATCGGAGACATCTTGAAACTCCCCAGCGTTGCTGAGGATCCCATCCTGTTTCTTGAACGGCAGCCCTGATGCTTCGACTGCTCGCGTAAACCGCGCCCTGGCGGAGGAGCGTCCCAGGTGCCGGTTCGCGATCGCATGAATGCGCTCAAAGAGCCTTTCATCCCGACTGCCGGGCTCGAAGATTCCTCGAGTGGGGACCAATCGACGCGAGAGCTGAAGATAGGCCTCCAGGGCCCGCGCGTGATTCTCTGGACAGTCGTCGCTTGCGCGCAACGCTCGGACAATCTGTCGCAGAACCGGGGCAAGAGCAGGCGGACGTCGTCTCATGAGCATGACCTCATCGATGCGCGACTACGTATTCTTGTCGCCGACCCGGGCCTGGTCTTTCGGCGGTCCAGAGGCTCGAGCCCGCAACTCTTCTCCTACGTCGAGTTCCTCCGCGATTCCTCACGATTCATGGTAGCCATTATACACACTGATAGTGTGCCACACTATTAGTGGGTAGACGGTTGAGCCAGGTGATCGTCACGATGCTGGCGTGGCGAAGGAACTGCAACTCGCAATAGGGCGGCGGGTCCGCGAGCTCCGAACAAAAGCGGGCATCTCTCAGGAGGCCCTCGCTCACCGCCTACGTCTGCACCGCAACTACATAGGCTACGTGGAACGCGGCGAGCGCAGTCTCAGCCTCGAGACGCTCGCGCGGGTCGCCCGCGCGCTGGGGGTTTCCTTGGCTGAGTTCTTCGCACCATTTCAAAAGCGTTGACTGCCGGTTGGAGTGCAGAACGCCGGCAATGGAGAGTTCGGGCCGTCGCCCGTCAGGTCGCTGCTGGCGGCGGCTCGTCATATTGACGCACCTGGACTCATCTGGAGAGCTCAGTGCAAGCCAGCATGCACGAAAGACGGGACCTGGTGCGACTTCACCAGCTCACCATCGAGGACTTCCTCGTCCGTCGCGCGCACTCGCACGGTACGCGTTTTCGGGTAGACCACCACGCGCTCGTGCGCGCGTTTGTGGAAACAGGCTGTTATACACGCACTGCGCGAGAGTGCGGCGTCACACGCGAACGTGTGCGGCAACTCATCGTTATAGCCATGCGGCACCTTCGGGAGATCGGCGAGCTCCCGCCATTTCCCGACGCCCCCAGTCGTCCGAAGCCTCACGCCGACAGCGCAACCCGAAAATCCGCTCAGCAACGCGTGCGCAGTGTGCACCGCCACGAGCGGACTGTTGCAGCGCATGTTGACCAAAGGACGCCAGATTCTGGCGGCAGCTCACCTCGTTCTACGGGTGGGGAGGATACCCAGGCTAGCTCGGCGCCCGACGAACGGCATCATTTGCCAACGCCACCGTCGTCGGACTTGAGCAGGATCAGCCTATCAGTGCGCCAACTCCAGCAGCACCTGAGTAGCGTGATCGCTCGCGTCGAACAGGGTCAGGTAGTCGAGGTAACGCGCCGAGGGCGACCTATCGCACGGCTGACTCCAATCACGAACGGCGCGCTCTCCCCATAGCGCGACCTCGGCGCCGATTTCCCGGGCGGGCCCCCTGTTCACGATGTTAGCGGCGGCTGTAAAACTGACAGTTGTGTGGAGTGCGCCCCTGAGGGTGGACAGCGACCGGGCCGCGAATTGCCAGCCTACCGGAGGTGTTGATCCTCGTACTGCTGCGGGCTCAGATAGCCGAGCGCCCGAATGGAGTCGGCGCCGATTGTACGTCTCCTCGATGAAGCGAGGAAGGTGCTCGGCCACGTCCGCGAACGTGTCGAACGCCATCGGATAGACCGCCTCGACCTTCAGGGTCTTCATGAAGCTCTCGGCCGTAGCGTTGTCGTACGGATTGCCGCGCCGGCCCATCGAGGAACGTCTGAGATCGAGCGTGCCACGGTTCACGAATACGCGAAGCTGATAGCCACCGAGGCGGAGCGGCTGCACGCGTGCTTGGACACGGTCCGCGCCCTTCGTTGAGCGTCCACGACACGTGATCGCGTGTGCGGTTCATCGGTGTTTGCGCCCGGCGATTTCGCGCAGCATGTACTCTCGTGGTGCCTCTGGGCCGTCTGGCATTCTGGTCGCCTTCGTGAACCATTCCGGACCCATTTCTGGTATGTCGTCTGGGCCGCGGCGCGAACGGACCAAGCGCAGCTCGCCGCGCAGGGCGCCTCTGCGCGCGTCGTCACACGCTTCGCCAGGCCGCTATTCGGCCTTCAGATCACAGAGCCGACGCGGAGCCTTCAGACCCTTGATCCGGACGAACTTCGATTGCCCGCCGCGCTTATAGGGCTTACAGAACAGACAGCCCGCACGACGGTGTTGTGCTCGCTTCCGCTTGTAAAGCATCGGCGGTAATTTTCGCTGCCCGACGCGGGGTGTTCGCCCATCTGGCGAGAGAAAGGTGGATCAGAATACACCCGCCGTCAAGTGCGGAGGGAGAGGTTTGGCTACTTTGGTGTGCTGCGGTTCTACGCGTAGGCCGCGACCGACGGCGCTTCTTCGCTACATGCGATCGGCGCCAATTGATCGATCTCCCCGAACAGCTTGATGCTGGCGAAGAGGGCGTTGCGAGGGTCGCCGCGCGCGGTGAACAGGCGGTCGGCTTCAGCGTAAAGCGGCGCCGCGGCCGTCCAGGCCTTCAGCCACGCGAGGCGCTCGGCCTCTTTGAGCAGGCCATCCGGGTCCCGCTGGCTCTGAGCTGCAGCTCCGACGGCCGTGACGAGAGTGAGCGCTGCCGCGCCCCAAAGCACTCGCATGGTGCACCTCATTCAAGGGCTTTGTGCTGGGGAGAGGAACCGTATCACAGGCACACACGGACGACGCAAGCTCAGGCTCAGAGGGATCGGACCGATCCCTCTGAGCCACAACGGTCGTTGGATTTGTCTCCCGCGGATGCATTACGACCTTCCGATCCGAGCCGTGTATTGCGACGGTTGTAGGTGGCACACCTCAGAGAGGGCCCCTTGCAGCATGTAGACGCGCGGATTCGTGGCGAGACTGAACACGCGATAGAGGTGATAGTCCATCGGCCGTCGCTCCGATGTCACGACCTCGTTCGGTGTGACGTAGAACGGCAGGTACTTGCCGAGGCCCGTCGCTTTGACTTCGATCAGACGGGGCGATTCGTCCGCGTTGAACGAGTGGATATCGAAGCCCGCACCGTCCCCCTCCTCGACTGAAGTCCAGGCGATCTTCTTCGCCAAGTCCGAGCGTCCTTCGACATCGTGGAGACGGCGTCGCTCGAACTCGAGCGCCCATTCCTCGCCCAACCGGCCCAGTCTTCGGTTCTGTGCGTCCACACGCGCGAAGTCAACCTTGCGCGCCGCCCGCACGCCCGCATTCTCGACCTGTCGACTGGGGTGGATGCCAGAGTCACCGAAGGGTTCGGGTGGCGCTTCGACCAGTGCGTCCAAGTCCGTGTAGTCCGTCTCGGCGGGCAACTCCGGGCAGACGACAGGCGCCGTAGCGAGGCGTTCGAAGAAGTCGGGCTCAATCGTGAGACGTTCCAGGACCACCTGTTCCAACAATTGCTGATAGTTGCCGCGGGGCTTGTAACCATCGATGTACGGGAGATCGCCCAAACTGAGAAGGACCGCGGTGATGTTGGCGTGCTTGAACTCAATCGCCCCCTTCGATCGACTGTTCAGGTGCTGTTGCAGTCGTCGGTTGTGCTCCGCTTTGTTCACGGGCTGACGAGACAGCTCCGTTCGGAGCATGGCGAAGTAGTCGGCGACGATCAGCTCGACTTCGTCCCTGCTCCAGGCGTCATTTGTCATCAGAGGCACCGATACGAGGGCACTGTTCTGAAGAAAGAAGCTCGAGCCTTCCGCCGCTCAACACACAGGCGATGAAGTACGGGCGACGCCTGATGCACGAGATCGCAGGAGTCGAAGCGCGAAGGCTCACGGCGCAATCCTACGCGAGTGCTAGGACGCGCACGTCGATGAGTGCCTGAAGATGGTCGCTCAGCGTCTTCGGAACGGGTCCACCGTTGATAAGGACGCCAGCCTCCATGTTCTTCTCCAGAGCGTGGCCCGTCAGATTCGCGCTCGTGATAAAGGCGCGCGCCCCGTCGACCACTGCGACCTTGGCGTGGACCTTGCCGTCGACGAAGGGTTCGGGCCGTTCCCTCCAGGTGAACACCTCGACCGTCGGTACGGCGGCGCGCATTTTCGGAACGAGGTCCTTGTCAAGCGTGCCGCCCTGCTCCTTCGACGCCTCGATGAGCACGCGCAGGCGAACGCCGCGGCTCGACGCATGGTTCATCGCCGTGACGACGCTGTAGACGTCGTAGGCGACGAAGCTGACGAGGAACAGGTCGGTGGTCGCGCTGCCAATCAGGTCGAGCAGTACCTGCTCTGTCCTGCGAGTCGGCACGAAGCGCGTCGTCGGCCCAGTCCACACCAATTCGACACTCAGCTCGCGCTCGACGCGCAGGCGCGCTTCGGACGCGCCGAGCAGCATTCCAGCGACCTCACCTCCGCTTGCCTGCGCCTGGCCCCACGCCGCGACAGCGCGACGAATGGCGGCGCGTGCCGCGGGCGTCTCGGCGAGCATGTTCGCGTTCGGAGCGACGCCGGGATTCGCGAGACCGCGCAGTGCCGAGGCGATGGTGCGCACCTTCGCCGGAGAGACCAGAGCTACGAGGTCGACGACCGCATCTAGGAGCGCCTGCATCAGATCCCCGCGAAGAATGCCGCGTCGGCGACCTGCAGCGTCGAGATGACGAGGGCGCGATCGAGATAGCGATTACCGCACTCACACGACGTCTCGGAGACGAACGAGCACGCGTGGCAAGAGGCGGCGTGCAGGGACGAGTCGGTCCTTGGGTTGTGCTCGGCGCAGAGCGGATCCGACGCGCAGATCTTCGCGCGGTCGAGCGCCTGCCGTAGCAAGCGCCCGAGGTTCTCGGGCTTGCCGAGTTCGACCAGACCGCCAAGCGTGCCGTCGGAGTCTGCCGCCGCCGTGTAGATCAAGATGCCCGCCTGCGACGCGCCGCCTTCGGTGTCCGCGTAGACTCGTTCGCGAATGCTGGCCGCGTTGTAGCCGCAGTCGAGCGCGAGCTCGCGGATGAGCAAGTGCGCGATGGTGTGAAGCAGCGCGAAGCGAATGCCGGGGAAGTCGGGATCGGGTTCGAGCCCGCGCCGCGCGCGCCAGCCACGATGTCCTCGACGAAGCTCGGCTTCTTGCGCGCGCGGCCCTCGCCGCGCCACCCAGTTCACGAGCGCCTCTTCCGAGAACTGCAAGAAGATGCCTTCGCCGTGGACCTGTGTGGCGGGCACCCAGTTCGGCGCGGTGCGTCCGATTGGCGCACGAGGTGCGCGCGCCGCTCCACCACCCTCGTTCGGCGATTCGACGCGCGTGAATCCCAGCAGAGCGTTCACCTCACGTAGACGCTCGAGGAGCAGCACGCGAGAGAGGTGCTTCTCGAAGCCCTTAGGCACGTCCGCATGTTTGCTCATGAAGTGCGGGTAGTCAGTCGGTGGCGTCGGCGACGTGAGCACGGACCACTCGGGGCCCTTCAAATCAAGCTCTTCGTCGCCGACCGCGCCGCTGCGATGGGCCTCGATGGCCTGCCACACCTGGTTTCCAGTGAACGCCTCGATGCCGGGTAACTGCGCCGACTTCTTCAGCGTCTTCACCACGGCGGCAGCCTCGACCGCGCCCTCCACGTCCTCGAAGAAAGTCCAGCCATCGGCCACGAGCTGCGCGAGTGGGCTCCCCGTCTGGGGGATGGCGAGCACCGAGAGCGTCACCGGGAACCAGCCGTTCGTTGCACCGAGCAGAATGGCGCGCGGGATTTGGGCGCAGTCGTCCTCAAACTTATTGAGGTGCGGATGGCGCCCGCGGCAGCCTGGCAGGTTGTTCTTGCCGGCCTGCCCGAAGGCCTGCGCCATGCTTTTGGCGGAACTGCACGAGTCGCAGCGCACCCACAAGTTCTCGGTCTGCAGTGACGCGCCGCTCTCGAAGAACCGCAGCGTGCCCTTGCAGCCGCTCGGCCCACCGTGAACGAACCAGTGCCATGGGAAATCGTCGAGATGCCCCTCGCGACACGCGAGGAGGAAGCGAGCAGGTACGGCGTCGGCGTCGCGCGGCTTCTGGTCACCTCGCGAGCCTGTGCAACCCTTGTGAACGAATCGAGTCCTCTCTGGCCGGTAGCGGTGTTCCTTCAGCTCGAAGAGGCCCGCGTCGAACGGCGAGAGCAGTCCGCACTTAACGCAGCGCATCCAGCGCGGGAACGGCTTCACCGGCACGCCGATTAGCGCCTCGGCTGAGAACGGGTCGACGACATCGCTGTCCGTCAGCGGCGGCATGCGCAGCGACTCGACCTGGGCGCCGAGTACCCGGCGCACATTCGCAAGCAGCCGCGCTTCCTGAATCGGCTGGCAGCGCCCGACTTCCCAGCGGTCGATGCCCATCGTTACTACGGAGAGGTTCGGGAGGTCGATGAGCGCGCCTGGCCCGTAGGTCCACAGGAGCTGGCTTGGGCGGACCTCGCCCACCGGCGTCTTACTCATCGCGACTCCTCGACATCCGTCGCTTCATCTTCGGACGTGGGCCGTGGGCGCCAGGCCGGATCTTGGTTCGAGCGATCGTCCTCCATCACGAGGTTCACGCCAGGCTCGACCTCGCGCATCGACATGGGCACGGTCCACGTCGACCACGGCCTGATACCCGGCGCTTCGAGCAGCGCGTAGGCGGTCGGACCAGCGCCGTACTTCTGGTAGACGAGCATGCGTCCGGGCACGGCCGCCTCCTTCGACCACTCGTCGGCGCGGCTCCTCATCTCGGCGGTCGCGAGGTTCTTCTTCGCCGAGTCCTCGGTGACCTCCCAGGTCCGCTCGGTCACTGAGTCAATGGTGGACATCATGGCCGGCAGGCTCGGGCTGGTCAGCGCCCCCGCGCCGGGATTCGGTGCGAACGGCTCGAAGCGGTTCCGCATTAATGCGAGCATCGCGCCCGTGAGGCCACGGTCCATCGCACGTGGCGAGAACGGCGTGACCGACTGCGCCTCGACGTGTTGGTAGAAGGTTGCGTGGTAGTGCTCGAAGGTCTCGTAGTGCGAAAGGTCGCGAGGCCGCGCCCACGTGAGCACAGCCGCGACGAGACCCGGGAACGCACGGCCCACGCGGCTCGTGGCCTGGATGTACTCGGCGGTCCCTTTCGGCTGGCCGTTCACCACCATGACCCCGAGGCGGTTCACGTCCACGCCGACGGAGAGCATGTTGGTCGCGAGCACCACGTCGATGGGTCGAGGCGCGTCGGGCGCGCGCTGAGTGACGAACTTGCCCTTGGTCAGGTCGAACACGCCGTCGAAGGGGATCTCGAGCTGGTCGAGGTACTTCGGGATGTCAGTGTTACTTACGCGCGAGGTCAGCTCGGCGATGGTCGAGACGCTGCGCTGCTCGAGCCCCGGTCGCTGTACGAGGCTCATCTTCACGCGGTACGAACGGGTCTGGACGTCATCTTCCGCCAGGCGCTTCATGCCGCCGAGCTCGCGAAGCGAGTTGAAGTAGCCGACCATCGTCATGTACGGGTCGGCGACCTTGCCGAACGCATCGAAAAGCCCCTGCGCTGCCGTAAGGAATGCGGTGTACGTGCGGATGAGCACGGCAGGACGTGAGCTGCCCGGCGAGCAAATGCCCATGTACCGGCGGCCCGGCTTGCTCTCGACAGAGCGCTGCACCGAGAAGAAGTCGTCTTCGACATCAAGCGCCTTGGGCGGGAAGATCGCGAGGCGCCGCATGAAGACGTTGCGCACTTGATCGCTCGCGCGTCGCACCGTCGCCGTCGATGCGACGATCTTCGGGCGCACCTTCGTCTTGCCGATCGTCCACGAGCAGAGGTCATCGACGGCCGTTTCGTAGAGCCCGACCATCGTTCCGAGCGGACCGCTAATCAGGTGGAACTCGTCCTGGATGATGAGATCCGGCGGGCGCACGCCGCGCACAGGTTTCACCTTCGCGGCCGAGTGAGGCTTCCTAGCCTTGTGCCCACCGCCGCAGTCGTGCCCTGGCCAGAGCAGCCCATGGCGCTCGCACTCCTCGCGGACGTTGCCGAAAAGCGTCCGCACCTCCGCGCGCCACGCCATCATCGCGAACTTGTCGACAGTGGCGATCATCATCGTCGGAGGCCGGTGGTAGATCTCCTCGTCGACGAGCTTCACCGGCAGTCCGGGATGGGCGTTGGTACTCGACGTCGCTTTGCTGAATTCGCACTGGGCGAGCTTGTCGCCGCAGTAGATGGCCGTGCGCCCCATGGTCTTGTCGACCTCGATGTCGCGCCCGGGTTGAATCTCGGTCCCGCACCACGGGCAGCTCGTGAGCTGCGCGGGCGACGCGATGCCGGCGCGGTTCCTGTCCTTGTCACGGATGGCCTCAATGGCTTGGTGCGAGGCCTCGGTGGTCCCGGGCGTCACCTTGTTGCCGACCCATAGTCCGAGTGTGAACGGCTCCGCGCCCCACTTGGCGGCGTCGCCTGTGCGGATGATCTCCATCGCGCAGAACAGGGTCGCCGCGCGCTGGAACTGCTGCAGTGTCAGGAGGCGCAACGTGTAGCGCATGATGACGGTGAGCCCGCGACCGCCATCGAGGTTCTCGACGACTCCCTGCAGGCGCCGGATGCCCATCGCGAAGGCGGCGACGCCCAAGTAGGCCTCGGTCTTGCCACCGCCTGTGGGGAACCAGAGCAGGTCAGCGAAGGCCTCGGCTGGACTCGTACGGTCCGGATGCTTCGGGTCGGCGAGCGAAGGAATCGACAGCAGCAGGAAGGCGAGCTGGAACGGTCGCCACGAGCGGTTCTTCCGCACGTCAATCGAGTCGAGGGTCAGCTCCTCACCGCGACGACGCTTGAGCGCGTAAATGCCACGGACACGCTGGCGTGCCATCGCGCGATTGGCGAAACGGAAGGACTCCAGCGCCTTGGGATCGGCGAGCAACACCTTCAGGCCCGCGCGTAGGCGCTCCAGTGTGTTCTTGCAGCGGTCGAGCGCGTCGTTTGCCGGCGCGTCGTGGCCCGTGATCTCTTTGCCCACACGCGCGCGCTGATCGTCGATCCACGCGGCGTAGTCGTCGACGAGCGTCTTTAGCGCCTCTTCGAGCTCGGCCTTGTCGAGGTCTGCAAGGGAGAGCATGTCCAGCCAGCCCCGCTGGACCATCTTCTTCATCGCGGGCCGGTCGTTATCGTCGAGGCCCGGTGTCTCGGTGACGGGCACCTCGAACCTCGGAATGATCTCGGTGCGGACCTCGAGGGCGCGCGCCGGGTCGTCGTCAAGCGTCTCAGCGTGAACGGCAACGCCGTGACCCACTGCAAACTCCACGCGGCGCCGGTAAATGAGCCCTAGGTGGTCGCGCTCGGCGTCGTCCACGACGACGTCGTTGCTCGGACGGCGCAGGAACACGGGCGTCCCGGCGGCTTCGCCCGAGCCCTTCACGATCAGCTCGGGCTGAAAGAGCCAGGCACCGTCGCGGTTCGTCTCGGGCTCGCGCTGATCGTTGACCAGGAACAGTGTGACCAGGCGCTCGCCCTTGGCATTGCTGCGCACGGCGCCCTGGATGCGGACCGCGTCCTGTTCGCTGTCGGGCGTAAGCGGCGCGATGGGGCCGTCCTTCAGCGTGAGGGCCACGCGCCCGCCGCGGGGGAAGCGGCGCCAGACCTTGACCTTCGTCTCTTGGATCTCGCCGGTCTCGCGATTCTTCCTCGGCCGCGTGTACTCGTGCTCCTCGTTCGGGACGCGGGCGTAGCTGCCCCAGCGCGCAGTCACATCCAGCGTTTTCACGTCAAGCCCGACGCAGAACGTCAGGCCCATGCTTGACGGCACGAGCGACTGGTTGTTGGTCGTGTCGATCTCGTCGAGCGCGTCGTCCTCGGGATCGACACGCCCGCTCGCGCGGTTGAACTCGGCGCCAGGCTCGTGGATTGGGGCAGCGCTCTCGAGCGCCGAGTCGTCCTCTTCATCGGCCGCCGCTGCGGGCTCAACCCCGTTGGCCGTCGTCGCGTCGCCAGGCGTCCGCGGCGCGAGCTTGCCGACTAGATAGCGGTCGCGAACGCTCATGTCGATGACGACCTCCTCGGGTCCGTTGGCCGGGCCAAGGAGGTCGTCGCGCGTCGCGAGTTCGAGCAAGTCGCGCACGTACGCTGGGTCTTTGATGAGAGGGACGTCGTCCGCCGAGGAGACCCCGTCACGCGCGAGCACGGCGGAAAGGTCTTCGGAGCGCAGGCGGGTGACGGGCGCTTCGGGAAGCGTCACCCCGATGTCGGCGAGGGAACCTGCCTTCTCCACCGTGTGCAGCTTGTCGAAGTAGAGCGTGGTCGATTCGAGGTCGGTACGGATGCGCAGGATGCGTCCGACGCGCTTCAGGGCGCCCGACGTGTCGACCGCGACGGCCCAGTGGCCGGAAGCGACTGCATTGCCGATCCGATCACCGTCGAGCCGAACGACGAAAGGGCCGAGCGGCGTCGCCTCCTTGGCGAGCCATGCCTGTGCGTTCGGTGTGATGATAGTCGTCATGCGTCGCCCTTCATTCGCTACAGCTCCACCCGCGAGAAGTGCGGGTAGAGCCGGTAGAATTTCTTGAATACGTCAACGGGATCGACGCCCAGTTTGGACTCGATGACCTTCGCCAAGTCGAAACCGAGCTTCCGTTTCGCGTTGACGTTGCACTCCATCGTGAGCCGCTCCAACGAAGACAGCGCAGGTAGCTCAATGCGGTGTGGGTCGTCGGGCGTCGCGTAGAACTCCCAGCCCTTGATGATCTTTGGGGTCGCGACATCATCGCTGGCGCAGACCACCAGCGCTGCCGTGACCATTGCCTGCCCGTCGGCATAGTGCGTCGCTAACGCCCACACGATCCGGCGGTCGTTGAAGCTCAGTGCCTGCTTTTCGACAGCGAGCTTGACGACGCAGAGCAAGGTCGGCCCGTAATTTTTGAGCGTCATCGCGTCGGCGGTGAGTCCACTCGGGACGAGCGTACCCAGGCGCTGGTGAAATCGCTGCAAGCGCCATTCGGTCTTCGTCGGTTTCTGCGCTCGGTCAGCAGAGACGTCTCCGTCGACGTCGACCGAGAGGTCCTTGCCTGAAGGCTCGTCATCTTGCCCTTCACCCGGATTCGCGTTGAGCGTGATGCGCAGGACGCTCCCGATTGGCACCGTTCCGACCGTCGCGGCGAACCGCTGGATCTGGGAGGCGACGCCCTTCGGTGACGTGTAGTCGAACCAGATGATGGCAGGCGACGAGAACGTCGTCTGATCCAGGAACTTCTCAAGGGTCAAGTGGACGCAGTTGATGGAAGCGACCGGCCTGTTGAACCGCTGTCGCTTGTGGACCTCCAGCTCGGACTCGACGCAGGTCAGCTTCCCCACGGTCCGTCCGTTCCGTCTACGCCCGATGCCGATGCGCGAATGCAACAGGCGGAAGTCCTCGAGGAACGGACCGCCGAGCCCCACGTAGTGGTACTTCTCGAGCCCGAGTTTCGTGGCGAGGCGCATCAACAGCGAGAGAAAGAGCTCTCGATCGACGGCCTTGTTCGGCCGCAGCCGGTATGGCAGTGAAGACCCACTCATTGATTAGGCCCTCTTCTTGTCGGCCTTCACGAGCTGGATCTCGAAGCACTTGTCTCCGACGATGCCCGGCTTCTCGTTCGCGTCATCGAAGAGCATCTCCGACACGGCTCGCACTTCTTCGACGGGACGCGAAAAGATGATGCGCCGAGACGAGGGTGTGCTGCCCTTTGGCTCGGGCAACGCCCCCTTAACCTTGCGAGGATCAAACTCAAGAACGTCGCTGCCCTTTTTTGTGCTCGCCCGTGGGGCAACCGCTTCGATTGCCTTGCTCAGCGACATCGGCTTAGCGTCTGACCAGTAGCTCGCCTGGTCCTCGCGCGGGTGGTTTTTCCACCGGTTCGTGTACGAGATCCACACCCGCATGCCCTCCTTCATCTTGACCAAGGACTCGAGCCAGACGTTCGACGAAGTGTCGAGGGCACGCTTCGTGGTCGTGACCGGGAGCCTCTGCGCGTCTTTCGCGCGGAACTCGATAATGCCGGTGATAACGATGAACTGGTCGTGGTACAGCGGGATTCCGTCACCCCAGCCCGTGAGACGATTCTTGTCGCCGACGATGACCGCGCGATCGTTGCAGAGGACGGTCCAACCAGCGGTGGCCGAGCTCCGTTGCCCTGCGAAGTCGCCGTCCTCGTCGTCCTCGTCGGCGTCGACCTGACGGGTCGTGTTCAACCCGACCGTGATCGACACGAGAACGCCATCGATGGTCTTTTGGTAGACGTACGGAGCAGGCCCGTTCTTGCGCTTGGAGACAAGTACCTCGACGTGAACGGGCTTCACCGACTTGCCGTTGATCTCGATTTTGAGACCGCGCTGCAGGAACATCGTGAAGTGGTGGGAGATCGCGGTCTCCACTTCGTTCACGAAAGCGGCGTTTGCGAAGTGCTTGGCGACGCCCGGGTAAAGGTCCTTGACCACAATCGTCGTGCCAGGCTTCGAGAGTTTCTCGCTGTTGTTGCTCGGCACCTTGATGGGTAGCTCGCTCCATTCCTTGTCCTCGAGCCAATCAGAATCGATGTGGACCTCGAACGTATCGTTGCCATGCCGCGTCTTCACGAGCGCGTCCGTGCCCATCTTGAAGAGCGCGCGCTTCATGCCGACGCCGTACATGCCGATCGTCTCGGTGTCGGCGTCGCGTATGTCGTCGGCGTCACGCCCCATCTTGAACGCGTACTTGATGGCAACGTCGCGAGGGATGCCGCCGCAGTTGTCCTCGATTGAGAACTGACCCTTCGACAACTTGATCTTGACGAAGTGCTTGTCGTACTCGACCTCGCCGCCATCTGCTAGACGCAGGGCACCGTCGAGGCAGTTGTCAATCAGGTCGAGGATCGCGTCGTCGAGGCTGATGTCGCGGGTGAGCATCGACACGAAGAACTGCTTCGTCGGGACTGCCTTCGCGGTGTCGTTGCTCAGTTTCATCGGCTGGTTCTCCGTCTTCTGTTCTTCGCAGGGTGGGCGGCCTTCGTCTTGGAAGTCTTCGGCTTGCCGCTCGGCGCATCGACGAGGGCGAACGCGCCCTGACCGGCGGGCGCCGGCTTCGCGCAGCCCTTCGCACGCGGCTTCGCTACCGGTGCCGTCACCTGCTCCCCGTCATAGCGCTGGCGATTCAGTTCGGCGAAGCGGCGCAGCACCTCGGCACACGCGGTGTCCGAGATGGTGAACCGCACGCGGTCACTCTCCGCGAGGTTCGACTGCTGGTGGTAGCCGTGCCCGAGGTCGAGGTCGTCCCAGCCGTAAGCGCGCATGACGGCGGCATCGATCTCGCGGTGCATTTCGCGCAGGCGCACTATGCTCGGGTCGACGACGTCGTCGTCGTGGAAGCGGTTGTAGAGCTTCGTGAGGCCGATCGGATTCGTGGTGTCGGTCATCACCTCGCGGCGCGCCTGCAGGTACTCGCGCCCCTGCTGGTCGAACGAGGCCAGTACCTCCGGCACCAGGAACGGGAAGGTCTCCACTGCGTCAGAAGGCGAGAAACTCAAATCTAGCTTCAAGCGAGCCGAGTGCTTCCAGACCCACGCCTGCACCGGCGACGAGTTGAATAACGCTGCCAGTGCGTTGGCGCGGTGCCCGCCGAAAACGATGCACTTGTGATTGAAGATGGCCTCGTTCGGAACGACGGGCGGGTTGAAGTACTTGCCAACAAGGGCAGAGATCAGAACCTCGCGGTGTGGCTTCTTCGTCGAGTCCCAGCCCTCGGGATGCTGGCCGAACAGGTTCCCTCGTCCGACTGCGTGGTAGAGGCCGGGCCGCTTGTCTCCGTATTGCCACCATCGTTGGGGCAGAGGCTTTCGCAGTACGTATTCGCCGTTCTCGTCGCGTCGTTGGCGCTCCGGCTGCACACGCTCCTCGATCCATCGCCAGGGCTTCTTGTACGACCGCGCCTTCTCTTCGGGCCAATCCCAGAAGCAGATCACCCAGCGGCTCGGCTGGTGCGTCGGGCTTTGATTGATGTCTTCGCCACTCAGATATGGGAAGACGACATCTCGATTGCACGGGTCCGCATCAAGCATCTCCTGAGCCTGTTCGGGCGTGAGAACGAAGCCCATCCCCACCACGACCGAGCCTTGGAACGTGGTGCGCTCGTAGGCCTTCAGGCGTTGAGGGCTCCACTCTTCTCGCTCCGACAGATACGCGGAGATGAAGGTTACGGGTCTTCCAAGGAGGGAGCGCTGACCGCTCCATGCACCCTTGCGAACGTGAACCCGACTCGTGATCACGTTGGCCTTCCCCGGCCAAGGTTCATTCGGATACGCCGCGTGAATCGTGGCCCCAGCGCTGATCATCGCCTCAAGCCCGACCTGCCGGGTGTCGCCCTCGGCAATCGTGTTGACCGCAAGGAGCCCGAAACCACCGACGTTTCCCAGCAGGCTCCACGCCCGCAGGAAGAAGTATGCGACGAGGTCCGCCGAGCCGCGCCGACCCTCGGCGACGCGGGCGACGAGCCAGTTTCGATAGGCGTCGCCCGTCACGCCGGTGATACGCTTGCCGCCGAGAAACGGCGGGTTGCCGACGATCGCGTCGAAGCCCGGCGTGGCAGTCTGGAAGACGTCGGGGAACTCCAGCGGCCAGTGAAACGGGTGTCGAGGCTTGCCATCGACGGCGTCCTTCGCGAGGTCCTTCGTCGCGCGTGCCTGAATCGTTTCGGATGCCCGTGCTTCACCCTTCACCACGCGGTCGGCGTCGGCCGCGAGCGCGGCGAGCCGCGTCTCGACATCGGCGCCGTCTGCAGCGAAGACGACGCCGATGAAGGCGTCCGCTAGCAAGTCGGCGGCTTCGAGCTTCTTGCGCGCGTCGGCATCGAGGGTGGCCATCGCCTCGACGTCGCGGATGTCACGGATGGGGATCTCGTGCAGCTTGCGGCGTAGCCCGACGGCGTCGTCCACCGCGCGCGCGATAGCCTTTCCGAACAAGCGCCCCTGCCGCATGGTCGCCGTGTCGAGCGACAGTTCCGTGAGCTGCTCGAGGCGACTGACGCCGAGCAGGCTGTCACCGCGACGGAGATTGTGATCGAGGAAGCCAAAAGGACGCCCCTTAGAGAGCGTGACCAGCCACAGTGAGAGCTTCGCCAGCTCGACGGCGAGCGGGTTCAGGTCGACGCCGTAGAGGCAGCGCTCGGCCACGATGCGCCGCGCGTTCTCGGCGCGCACCTCGACGCCGGGCGGCAAGCTCTCGACGCTGGAGCGCGGCTCGTGGACCTGCCCGGTGAGATCGACGACGCGGCCCGCAGCCTCTTCGACGGCCCACGCCTCGACGAGGCGCGCGCTCAAGAAGCGACAGACCTGCACTAGGAACGCGCCGGAGCCCATCGCGGGATCGCAGACCTTCAGATCGAGGAGCTGCTCGGACGTCTTTAGCTTCCATTCGGCACGCGGCGCGCCCTTCGCGGGGCCGTCGTAGACGAGCGGCGTCAGCGTCTCCTCGACGATGCGCTCGGTGAGGCTCTTGGGCGTGTAGTGCGTGCCGGTCTCGCGGCGGTCGGCGCCGAGCACCACGACGAACGCGCCCTTCGGGTGGACCAGCGGGTAGCCCCACGGATCGGTGCGCAGGATGCGCACGTAGGGCTCGAGCCGGTCGCGGAGATTGGCGTCACCGCGACACGCCGAGAGCAAGCGCGCGCTCTGCTGGGGCTCGATCTCGTTGGCCAGCGCGTTCTTGATCGCCGACTCCGAGCGCTTGGAGCGCTCGACCAGGAGCTTCGTAACAGTGGCTTGGCCATCGAGGCGCGCCGACTCCAACTCGCCGAGCGTGACGCGCGCGTCCTTCGCCTGCGCGCCCGCATCGAGCTCCAGCGTGACGTCCTCGACGCGCGAGACGGTGCGCTCGAGCAGGCCCTCGTAGACGTGGCCGATCTGCTCGACGTCGAGCGCGCGGTACGAGAGCGTGCGCCCCTCGAAGGTCTGGATGGCCTCCAGCAACAGTAGAACCGTGCGGTCGTCGATGGGCAGCGGCTCGGCGCGATGGTGGCGCCACGACGTGCCCTTGAGACGGCCCTCGAGGAACGGGAAGCGGTCGGGATCGAAGAGCGAGCCGCCCATCGCGGGCAGGCGCAGCGTCGGGTGATCGATGCCGCCGAAGACGGCGCGGAACACGGCAAGCAGCCGCGACCACGCCGAGCGCCGCCGCTCGAGGATCTCGTCGCTCTCGGTGCGGAGCTGCATGCGCAGCGTGGAGACCGCATAGAACGAGTCGTAGCGGGGTTCGCCCAAGAGCAGGAGCCCGCGCTCTTCGGCGGCGAGGAGGAACACGAGCCTCATCATTACGGTGAGCCCCGCCTCGTAGAGGTCTTGGGTCTTTACATCGCGGAGCAGCTCGCGGTTGCGATCTTGGTCGGCGCGGTCGAGCGCCTGCACCAGCACCTCGATGGCGCGCCTGACCTGGTCGCCGAGGGCGTCGGTGACCTCGTCCTGGTGCTTCAGCGAGCGCTCGAAGAGTGCCGGGAGCCGGACCTGCTCGGTCGCGAAGAAGCGCCGCACGCCGAGCAGCGACGCGAACGCGCGCAGCGTAGCGGGCTCCTGGCCCCAAAGTCGCGCGTACCAGCTCGCGAAGGTCGCCACCTGGCCCGTCGGTGCGTGGACCAGCATCCAGCGCTCGCCGTTGGTGACGATGCCGAATGGCGTGTTCAGAGCGCGCAGATGCAACGCCATGCGGTCGCCAGGCGAGCACGCGAGGCCGCCGAACTTCATGGATGTCGAAAGGTCGGTGTCAGGCGGGAAGACGTGGATGGGTGCGAGCACCGTGCCGCCCCGGGTCGGGTCGACGAAGACGAGCTCTGGGGCGATAGTCGTGTCGTGCTCCGGCAACCCAGTGACCGACGCATGCACGTCCTTGCCGGCCCTCAGCAACTGGTCGTCGGCCTCGAGGGCGGTGCGCAGCACCTCGTCGATCCACGCGGCGTGCAGCTTGTCGCGATCGGTATCGTCGCCATCGACGGCGTCGCGCCACTCCTCGTAAGCGCCTCGCAGTCGCTTGGCGCGCGAGGTGTCCAGCTCTTCGAGTCCTTGCGGGAACACCTCGCGGAGCACCGGAACCGCGAGGAACGGGCCCGAGACCTCGACCAGGTTCAGCCACTCGTGATTGGCGCTCATGGCTTTTTCCGGGTGGGCGTGGCGAGCGACTCGGGCACCAGCAAAATCACCGAGACGGGAAACGTGTGGTCGACGAGCCCGGTGTGGCGCTCTTCGATGGCGAGGCGCTCGCGTTCCCGCTCTTCGGGGATGCGGCGCAGGCGCGCCTCTAGCGCGAGTCGGTC
>DAINCF010000049.1:0-20975 GCA_036732565.1 Vicinamibacterales bacterium | reverse complement strand
TCCACCACTTGCGCTCCGCGCAGGTGGTGTTCGCCGCAGTCGTTTAGGCTTCGACCGGCGCCCTTCGGTCGCCGCTCCCGGCACAACTCCCGCCGCCTCTCGGCGTCGCTCTTCGCGGCCGCCACCTAGTCGTTCATCTCTCGCTTTTGGGCACAACTCCCCAGCACGACGATGGTGAGCGTGGCGATCGCCACCCCCGAGCTACGCGAGCGGGACGAGCGCCTCCGGGCCGAGGTCGAGCGACAGCACAGGCAGTAGAGTAACTGTCGCCCGACCACATGCCGAGCGACATCAGGGGATGGTGCCTCCCCCGAAGTCATCCAATACGGCCTTGGAGGCGTCCAGGGTCCAGATGCCGATCTTCCCGCCACGCGGGTTGAAGAACGAGGCATCAGCCCCAGTCAGCGTCACGGTCGCGATCAGCGCGCAGTTCTTGTAGACCTTCACGACACCGCTGGCGGTCACCGAGGCCGTGAGCTTGTCGCCGTTGACGAACGTGACCGGCGTCTGGGTGTACGGCTTCCACGCCAGCGCGCCCAGCCGGATCGTCGACACGCGCACCGCGCGTTCCGGACCGTCATAGACCACCGCAATGGCTCCCGCATTCGGCACGCTGCCGGTCTGCACCTTCAGTAGAACGCCCTGCGACCGGCTCGTGCGATCGACTGTGCTCAGCGTGACGAACGCGGTCTGCGCGACTCCGAACGACGCGGTGTTCCAGTAGGCCGGCCCGCCGAGCCCGACCTCGGCTTTCTGATTCTTGATCTTGTAGAAGAGATCGACCGCCGCGCCGGCCCACTTGCTCCCGAGATGGCCGTTGGCGCGATTGAAGGTGTCGAGTACTGGTGCCGCCGGGCAGACATCGGCGGGCGGCGTCGTGTTGACCACGAAAGAAAACGAAGCCGTCCCTACATTTCCGGCGGCGTCGATGGCCTGGACCCGGAAGACATAGGAGCCATCGCTGAGGGGGCTCACCACGGTGTACGACCCGGCACCGCAGGGCACGAATGGCGCCTGCGGCAGCGCGACCGAGGTGACGGCGCAGTATGCGATCGCGGGCGAGCCAGCAGCACTGATGCTGAACGAGAGTGTCGGCGTGCTGTCCGCGGTGACGGTGGGATTGATCGGAGGCCCGGGAATCGCCACGATCGGCGCGATGGTATCGACCTCGAAGGCATGAGACGCAACTGGGCCGACGTTGCCGGCGGCGTCGGTCGCGCGAACGTAGAAGACGTGGTTGCCGTTGGCTAGTGGCAGGGTGGTGAAGGAGGAGGCGCACGGGACGAATGGGCCGGAGTCGACCCGGCACTCGGCGCTCGTCGCGGTGCCACCTGACGCCACGGTAAAGAAGAAGGTCGGCGAGGTGGCGGCGGTGGCGATGGGGGCGTTGACAATCGTGACGATGGGCGCGATGGTGTCCCGCGCGGTCGTGACCGTCGCCGAGGAGATCCGCCGCACCTGCAGGTGCGCGAAATCCATCTTGGCGGTATTCGAGTACACGCCGTCGGCCGTCGCGTTCACGGTGAGACTGAGCGCGCCGCTCGCGCCAGCTGCCAGCGGCGGCAGGTTCCAGGTGACGACGCCGCCTGAATGTGTCCCGCCGCCGGTCGCGCTCACGTAGGTCGTGCCTGGCGGAATGACATCGGTGACCTTGACGTTCTCCACCGGCCGCGGACCCGGGTTGGCGTAACTGATGGTGTAAGTGATCTGAGAGGTGCTGATGAACGCCGGAGCCGACGTTGTCAGCGTGACGTCGTCCTGGACCGGCTCGGTGACGCTGCCCGACTCGAACAGCGTGTTCAGGAACAGGCGCACGCCATTGGCCTGTGGATTGGTCGTGACCGGCAGTGTCGTGGTGTAGTCGTGACCGGACAAGTACGTCACCCGGCCGTTGTCAAGGTTGCCGTCCAGGTGTCCCGTGAGCAGCATCACGCGCCCGGTGAGCGGTGCGCTGGTCTCATTGATCAGCGACGTCACCCCGACCTTGTAGCTCGATCCGCCGGGGAGGCCGAGCGAGTCGAAGACCCCATCATCGGCTTGCAACGTGCCGTCGATTTGAGTCAGCGGCGAGAACGGAACGCGGTTGGCAGGGCTCGACGCGGCCGCACCATCGTCGATGATGCCGGCGGTGGTGAGGAAGTGCCCCGCCGGATCGTTCTCGAACACCCGGGCGGCCTCGCACTGCATGAAGGCATGCGTCAGGGGGCCCTGGTCGAGCCATGAACGGACCTCTTGCACGACGCCTGGCGTGTTGCTCGTGACCTGGTAGTGCATCGAGAGGAGGTGGCCGTAGCGCGTCAGGCCGCTGGCATGAAACAGCGCCCCGTCCGCGTCGTTGGTTCCGGTCGCACCTCCTACCTGCGCTTCCGTGAGCAGGTCCGGAGACGAAGCGCTCCAGGCCGCGCCGGTGGAATCGAGGATGCCGGCGGCGTTGAGGTCAATGAAGGCGATGGTTTCGGAGCCATCCTTCAAGATGGCGATTCTCGGCGCCCCCAGGAGCGTCCGCGCGGACTCCGCCGTGAACGCACCGGCCGCGAGGCGGTGCACGACGGTGTTGTCGCCGGCGGCCGCTTGCCAGGCCTGGATGATCGGCAAGGCGGCACCGGCGTCGGCGGCTGCAATGACGAACGGCCCGCCGCGATACGGGCGTGGCAACGAGACGGTGGCGCCGGTCTCGACGTTCTCCAGCAGCCCCGTACCGATCACGAAATCGTCGCCGTTCGGGAGCTTCGTGGGATTGATCACCCAATGGACCGGCACTCCGTTTCGCAGGAGCTCGTACACGAGGCCATACGCGCGCAGCATCCCGAGGTCCTGCCCCCCTGCAGACACATCCATCGGGATGATCAGGCTGCCGGGGTCGAACGTCTCGGGAAGCGCGGCGGTCTCACGAACCACGAGCATCAAGGCCGCGACGACCACAAGGCCTCGCGCCAGGAGTGCAGGTTGCTTTCTGTCCATTCCAAGCTCCTCTCTCGCGAGTCACACTCGCCCCCACTCGTCTCGAAGACCATGACTCTGGGACGTATGCGATTTCGGGAGGGCAATCCCCTCACGACCTGCCTGAAGTGGGATTGCGCCGGAACCGAGGAGCGAGGGTCGTGCGACTATCGTGGGGTACGCAGCGCAACGTTCAGGATCCCAGCGCGCACGGCGCGTCGGGGACGAAGCCGACGACCGCTGCGTCTGCGGGAACAGACCAGCGCCAGTCCAACCGCGAATCGCGCGTCTCGACGATTGACTGCAGCAGCCTGTTCGAGCGCGCGATCTTTCTCCTCGCGCTCCCTCGTTTGCCGAGTGCTCGGCGTCCTGCAAGGGGCCTCAGGCTGACGTCCCTCATCCGCGTTTCGACCTCTCGACCTTCAGCATCGGAGCGACGGGAAAGCATGCCAACTATCGCGTGCTCGAAACCGCTCGCATTGTGCGATGAACCGTCACGATGACGATCCGGATCCGGCTAAGAAATTAGCCGGCTCGGACGGTGTACCGCCCTGGAAAAAATGTGCAAAAATAGCAAAAATCAAGGGAAAAACTGCGAAAACATGCGCGAGAATAGATGAGGCTATTTCTGGAGAGCGCGTATGTTGGACGTACAGGATCGAGCATCGGGATCGTCCGGTCGCTCACCTTCACTGCCGCCGGTTCACGGGTTCAGTGGCCGAATGCTGGATGGCGAGCCGCAGCTGCTGGAGCAGAGCTTCAAACTACGCTACCAGGTCTATTGTCTCGAACGCGGCTTTCTCCCGGCGGAGCACTACCCGAATCAAGTGGAGACTGATGCGTTCGACACTCACTCTCTCCACGTCGGGACGCTCGACCCCAGTGGAGCGCTCGTCGGGACGGCGCGTCTCATCCGGCCGAGCGTTTTCGGTCTCCCGATCTTCGACCACTGCCACGTCTCCTGTTCCACCGACGAGTTGCAGTGGGCACGCGCCACGACCGTGGAAGTGTCCCGGCTCGCGGTGAGCCGCCGCTATCGCCGGGCCCGCAACGGCAGCGGCGCCTTGGTCGTGACCTTGTATCGAGCGCTGTACGAAGTCTCGAAAGCGCGGGGCTACACGCACTGGCTGGTCGCCACGGAGCCGTCCTTGCAGCGGCTGGTGGCGAAGTTCGGGTTCCCGTTCCGCCAAATCGGGCCGGAAATCGATTATTTCGGTCCCGTTGCGCCCTACATCATGGACTTGAGCGAGTTCGATCAGGTCGTCGTTTCCGGGAAGCACAGCGTCCTGGCGTCATTTCGCGACGTGCTCGAACTGGCGTTTTCACGCCACCTGGCGACCGCCTGACCGCCTGCGCCACACTCGTGATCGCGCAATAAATGTTCGCCAGGGCCCTCCCCGGGCGGACCCAATGGCTACGGCAGGTGTTTTTGCGGTGCCGTGCCACTTTGGGGCAGCAGCACATCACATGGCCATGTCTAGTCAAGAGACCCCGCAACGGGGCACGGAAGCCGATACCTACAAAGGCGATATTCCAGCGCGTCTGTCTTCACGCGTTGTGAAGGAGCTCTCGACCATCAACCAACTCGAGAGCGTCGCGGCCATCGTATCGGAGTGGTTCGCCATCGCGATCGCCATCGTCCTCTACGTGCGATTTTCGAATCCGTTTCTCTTACCCATCGTTGTGATGTGGATCGGCGCCAGGCAACATGCCTTGGCAATCCTCGTGCATGAAGGTGCGCACTATCATCTGTTCAGGAACCGGAAGGTGAACGAGATCGTCTCCGAAGTGTTCCTGGCCTGGCCGCTCTTCATCACCACGCACGCGTACCGCGGTCCTCACTTCGCACACCATCGTCATGTGAATACGGATCGAGATCCAGACTTGATGCGAAAACAGCACGCTGAGTGGGTGTTCCCGAAGACCTGGACCGCGCTCGGCCTACTGCTCCTCAGGGATGTGTTGGGGCTGAATACGCATCAGCAGATCTTAGAGGCCGTCGATCTATCGGATGAAACGAAAGAGAAGTCCCAAAGGACTGATTACTACGCGATGATGAGGGTGCTCTACTACATCCTCGTCCTTGTGATTGTCACCTATTTCCGCCTGTGGCCGATGTTTCTCCTGCTCTGGATCCTTCCGACCTTGACGTGGCTCAAGATGATTCTGCGAATCCGTAGTATTGCTGAGCATTTTGCCATCGAAAACGACCACGTGTACACGCGGACCAGAACGACACTCCCCTCGATTTTCGAGAAGTGGTTCGTCGCTCCCAGGAACGTCAACTATCACCTGGAGCATCACCTTTACCCCAGTGTACCGTCCTCCCGTCTCCCAGCGCTCCACGCATTGTTGATGAAAGACCCCGGGTTCCAGTCCAAGGCTCATCTCACATCGACGTACTGGGGCGTTCTCCGGGAGTGCGTTGGGAGCCACGCGCGGGCCCTGTAGCGGGACACCGTCGGATCGTGTCGATACCGACGGCGCTCAGGCTCGAAGGATGGGCTGATACGTCATGCCTCGCGGACCCTGTGACGAAATTTTCGTTCGTAGTCGACGGACAGGACCTCGCGAAAGTCGAAGTACGGCACGGCGCTTACCACGGCCGGGACATGCCTGTTCAACAGCGATGAAAACTGTGCCTGGATCGTTGCCCGTCCAAGCTCTGTAGCGGGTTGCATCTGAATGCGGAGGTGCAACCGGCGTCCTCGTACCGTCGCGTGAAACTGGCCGGTCGTCGCCGCTGCCAAGCTGCGATCGGAATACAACACCGCACGCAGAAACTCCATGCGAATGGTCTTGCCCGCGACCGTCAGCGACTGACCTGTCCGGCCCGCCACTGCCATGAGCGGATAGGCAAGGCTGGGGACATACGCGTCGTACCTCAACCTGCGGAGGATCTCGCGGACGCGGCCAAAAGGCAGAATGTAGCCACAATCGCCTGTCTGGTACCGCACCAAGGGCATGACGGCGTCCAGACCCACGCTCGTGAACGCGAACGTTCCGCCGCCCGGTCCGAGCTCCTGCGTAGGGGTCAGCTCAATGAACCACCGGCGCGGGTCGTAGTGGCCGATCATGGGAACAGTGTCTACGGGCCCGAACAGCGCGTCACGGAGGCGTTCATCCGACGCCGCCAGCTGCCGCAGGCGAACCGTGTCGTGGGTCTCGAAGCACAGGTTGAACCCGAGTTCGGCTGCCCCCATCGAACCCAGAATACGTGTTGGCAGACGGCGGCGCGGATCAACCTGCAGGAGAGAGTCCAGATACTGCCGGTAGCTTTCCGGGAACCATTCACCGCCGATCACGAACTGAACGGGCCAGCGGCTCCAGCGCATGCCGGCACTCCGGCCCTCCTCGATCAGCTTCTTGAGAAAGTAGACGTCACTGGTGACGATGAACTGGCGGTAGTACGGTCGGAGCGCCCGAAGCAGCGCCAGTGCCTTGTCGCTGCGCACCGACAAGTTGATGCCAGGCAGGGACGTCGGAATCGTAACGCCCATCGCACAGGTGTTGATCACGAACGTTTTCTTGTGCGTGGTCTGGAACGACGTGTCGAAGAACCGATCGATGGACCGGACCATCGACCGCGTGCCCTTCCGGTCGATCATCCCCAACGAGAACGACTGCGCGGTCAGGCCCGAGCTCGATACGAGCGTCGCGATGCCGTCCAGCGAGCCGTCGACCAGCAGGTCCGCGAGCGGATGCGAGGCGAACACGTCGCGCTTCCCGATGATTGGAACCGCCGTACGGAATGCCTCGATGTCAGTGACCTGCACCGGCCGGATCCCGCGCCTGGCGAGGAGTCGTTTGTAGAAGGGCACCGTCGCCGCCGCACGGCGAAACTGCTCGACCGCCCGTTGTTGCGAGCGCACGACGAGTGATGAGCGGTCGACGGATGGCCCGCCAGGCAACGACTGGAGTTCGCGCAGAGACTGCGCCGGATTACGCACGGGCTAGAGGATTCGCAGATCCTTCTCTAGCGATGGTCGAGAAGATCACGCGACGGCACTAGTTTACCGCGCCTTTCGCGGATCTTCGCGTCGGACCGTAGGAGGATGGCGCCGCCGGTTTACCAGCCGGGCAACGTCCAGCGGACGCCGATGCGGAAGGTCCGGCCGTTCTGCGGAATGGTATCCTGCCGATGCTGATCCGAGGCGGGGTCGCCGTACTCATGGTTGAACAGGTTCGAGATGTTCCCGACCACCCGCAACGACGGGCTCAACGGCTGGATGACGTTGATGTTCGCGGTCGCCACCGCGCCCACGGTGTTGCCGTTCAGCGTCGTGCGGCTCGACAGCGCCGAGAGCTCAAAGGCCAGGGATGATCCTGGCGTGGAAAATGGCCGTGACAACCGCAGCTTGCCCATGTGGCGAGGGGAGTTCGGCAGCGACTCGTCGGTGTCCTGGTCGCGCGCCTCCTGCATTGCATAGCTGACCACGCCTTCGAGGCCGCCTCCCAGACGCATCTGTGCCTCGGCTTCGAGGCCGCGAGCGTTGACCTTTCGCTCGTTCACATAGGTGGCACCGAGGAACGCCTCCGGATCTTCGATCAGGGTAATCAAGCGATTCGCGTTGTACCAGTAAGTCGACACCGAGGTGCGCAGCCAGTCGCCGGTATAGCGTTCCCACACGATTTCGTGCGTGGCAATCGTCTCTGGACGAAGCTCTGAGACGCGGTCGCCGAAGTAGAACGCGTTGAGCTCGTAGGCGTTCGGCGCGCGAAAGGCCCCACCATACAAGTACTTGAACGACTGGTACGACGAGGGCATGAAGATCACGGCAGTACGCGGCGTGACACGCGAGAAATCCTCGTAACCGTCATACCGCAAGCCGACGTTCAGGATGAGCCAGCGTGACAGCTTCAGTTCGTCTTGCCCGTAGACCGCGTACTGCGTCGACGAGCGTGGGCTGTCGAGCAATACCGTCGGCGGATCCAAGTACTCCGTGAACTGATTCTGTTTCAGGTTGTCGATGAACTCGACCCCGGCCTTCAGCGTCTGGCGCCACGGAAGCGAGCGCGTCACCCGCGCGCCCGCAGTCCAGCGCGTACCAATGACGTTTTGGTGCCCGACCAGCGGTTGCTCCGGCGTCTCGCCCGCGAACGGGTAGATGCCGTCGTAGGTGAACCGGTCGTACGATCCGCGGAGATCCAGGCGCGTGCCGTCGAACAGTAGGGCGTACTCGGCGTCGAGCAGCGTATGACGATCGGTCGTTCGCTCGCGGAACACTTGCTCATTGAACAGCGAACCGAAAGACGCGGTCGGCACATCGCGACGACGGCTGCCGTACGCGGCCGTCATCACGAGATTCTTGAAGCCGAAACGCCCGTAGAACTGGCCCGCACGCTCGCCGTCCAGCCCCTCGGCGATGCCGTTGTTGGTGTCCGGACTATCGAATTCCGGGTAGTAGAGACGCTCTACGCCACCGCTTCCCTCGACCGAGGCCGAGATCGCCACATCCGCGCCGTTGATGAAGCGATGGCCGACGCTGCCACGCAGCAGTCCCGTGTCGAGCGTGCCGGCGTCGACCGCGACGGAGGCGCCGTTCAGCGAGGCGCCGGTCTTGGTGATGACGTTCACCACGGCGAAGAAGGCGCTGTCGCCGTACAGCGACGAGGCTGGGCCGCGGATGATCTCGACGCGCTCGAACATCGCGGGATCCAGGCCGAACTCCGCCCCGATCTCCGCCTGGCCGAAGACGTTGTCGTTCACGCGATGGCCGTTGACGAGCAGCAGGATGCGGCTGTTGTAGTCGCCCGGCTTGCCGAAGCCACGCGCCCCAAGGAAGCTGAAGTTGCGGTCGTTGGTGACGTACAAGCCGCGGACGCCGCGCAGGATGTCGGCGAGCGTGCGATACCCGTAGCGCTCGATCTCTTCCGCGGTGATGAACGAGACCGAGGCTGGCGCTTCAGTGACCGGTTGCGCCCGCTCCGATGCGCCGTAGACCCGGCCGGCGTCGAGCCGCATGAGATTTTCGAGCGGCAGTTCGAGGAGAGCTTGCGCGTTGACGCCTGTCGGCCAGCAGACCGCCAGCGCCATGACGACCATCACGCCCGTGAGCAAACCCGCGCGCCGCCTCATCGCTGAAACCCATCCATATTCAAGAAACCATCGTCGACGGGCTGGGTGGGTGGATCGACGATCACCGCCAGCGCCAGAAGCTTCGAACTGAGTTGGAGCCGCGCCCGGCGAGCGGCGCCCAGATTGATGGCGAAGCGCATCCTGCCGTTCTCGAAGAAGAACTGCGCGATGCCTCCGCGATTGGCGAAGTTGTCGATATCACTGATGGTGAGCACCGGCGTGGTTTGCAGCCCATTGGTCACCTCGACGGCTTGACCGACCGGTACGCCGGACACGTACAACAGGTGACACGTCTTCAACGCGGCGTCAGACGCCGTGACCCGCGACACGCCAAACCCGTGGCCGCCGGCGTCTCGACCTTTGACCGCTCGTGCGAGCGCGTCCGCCATCGCCGGATCGCCGAGGACACACGCCAGCAGGGGCGCCGAAGGCGCCAGCACTTCGGCCGGCCAGTCCGTGAACTTGGTGAAGTTGTAGATGAACGCCGCTTTGAGTGAGACTTCGGTCACGTCCTGCCCGACGGTGTGGGGCGAGAGCAGGAGCAGCAGCAGGCTGACGACCGCGCCAATCCGAACGCTGCGCGAAAAGCGGCGGCGGCCATCAGCGTTGGCACCGTCTGGCCGGGCAGCAGGCTGGACCGGCGCACCATCATTGAAACGGACGAGCATCCCACAGGCTTATCGGCGGAGCGGGCCGAGGACTGCAGGGGAGGCGAACGTCGACGGCAAGATTCTGTATATCAACGACTTAGCGAGAACCTGTCGCCCGGGCAACTGGCGCCGGCAGCCGCTCTCGCTTTGACTCGTCGCGGCGATCGGACTACGCTGCCCTTGCGTACAAGGACGCAGCCGGTCCGCGGAAAGGGTAGAAGCCCACCTGTTCTGCCGAAGTCTCGCGAACCTTCTTTCAGCCCGTTTGTGCGGACACCGGGCGCTTCGATGAAAGGAGGTCGCTATGTCGACTGACCCGCACGCCGCGCCACGCCCCCTTCCCGAGCGTCCCAATCTCCGGCATCTCAAGGACCAAGCGAAAGACCTCGTGAGGGCCGGCACCGCGAGGTCGACCGCCGATGCGCAGCTCTCGATTGCACGGCGCTATGGATTTCCGAGTTGGCCCAAGCTCAAGGCGTTCGTCGAATCACTCGAGGAGGTCGGACAGCTCAAGCAGGCGATCGACACCAACGATCTCGCCCGCGTCAAGGAGCTCATGAGCCGACATCCCGAGCTGCACCGGGCACCACTCGGCTATGGCAAGAGTGGACCGCTGACATGGGTTGCAGAATGCCGGGTCCCCTGGGAGCCGCCCAGTGCCGCGCGCCTCGCCATGGCGGCGTGGATGCTCGAGCACGGCTCGGATGTGCACCAGGGCGGCGATGGTCCCCTGATGAGGGCCGCGCTCAATGGCCATCGCATTCCGATGATGGAGCTGCTCGTCTCGTACGGCGCGGATGTCAATGCCCGGTGGAACGGAGACTTCCCGATTCTCTTTGCGCCGTGCGAGTCCGTGGACCCGCAGGCGCTCACCTGGCTTCTGGATCGTGGCGCGAATCCGAATGGCCATGCCCGTGGCGGCACGGCACTGGACTACTTGATCGGTACCTACGGGCGCTCACCGGATCGACTGAGCGCCTGCATCGATGTGCTGCTCGCCGCGGGCGCCACGACCAGGTACAACGCGCCCGGCGTGCTGGACGTCCTCCGTCGACCGCTCGATCGCCTGGCGGAGCAGCTCGACGCCGATCCTCAGCTCGTACAGCGCCGATTTCCCGAACTGGATTGCGGAAGCACAGGCGCCCGCCGCCTCCTGCTTCAGGGAGCGACTTTGTTGCATGTGGCCGCGGAGTTCGGGGTTCTTGATGCCGCACGGCTACTGCTCGATCGCGGAGCCGACGTCAACGCGCGAGCCACGGTGGATGGTGCCGGCGTCGGCGGCCAGACGGCCATCTTCCATGCGGTCACACAGTTCGGCGATGGTGGACTCCCGATGGCGCACCTGTTGTCAGACCGAGGCGCCGACCTCACCGTGTCCGTGAAACTCCCTGGACACTATGAACGGCCGGACGAAGTCGTCGAATGCACGCCGCTGGGGTACGCGCTACGGTTTCAGAGCGACTCACATTCCGAAGGCAGAACTGTCGCGTTCCTGCGTGAACGAGGAGCGATCGAATGAGTTGGCTACTCGAGGCGTCGCTCATCAGTCGGTGTGACCGAACTGGCGCCGTGGTTCCACCTCGAGGAACTCGCCGTGCTGACTCAGGTCGAGGCCGACGGCTTCTTGCGCCGCGGTGACGCGGATCGGCACGAGCCAGTCCGTCAACTGGAACAGCACCAGCGATCCCAGGAAGCTGAACGCGCTGACGATGACGAGCGCCAGCATGTGATACGTGAACGTCGTCGTCGTGCCCCAGAGGAGGCCGACGTCGCGGGCGAGAACGCCTGTGAGGATCATCCCCACGATGCCGCCGACCCCGTGGCACGGAAAGACGTCGAGCGTATCGTCGAGCGTCGACCGCGATTTCCAGTGCACCGCCACGTTGCTCACGATGCTGGCCGCGAACCCGACGAAGATGCTGTGCGCGATGCTGACGAATCCCGCGGCTGGAGTGATCGCGACCAGGCCCACGACCGCGCCGATGCACGCGCCCAGCGCTGACGGCCGTCGGCCGCGCGCCGCGTCGAAGAGGATCCAGGCCAGCATGGCCGATGCCGACGCCATGTGCGTCGTGGCGAACGCCATCGCGGCGGTCCCATTCGCCGAGAGCGCGGAGCCGGCGTTGAAGCCGAACCAGCCGAACCACAGCATCCCGGTGCCCAGCAAGACGTGCGGGATGTTCGAAGGCGCGTGGACCGCCCCCTGTTCGTGGCTCTGGCGGCGGCCTAGCACAATCGCTCCCGCCAACGCCGCGAACCCTGCCGACATGTGCACGACGGTGCCACCCGCGAAATCGAGCACACCCCATTGCCTGAGGAATCCGTTCGGGTGCCACGTCCAATGCGCAAGCGGAGAGTAGATGAAGACACTGAACAGGCAGATGAAGAGGAGGTACGCCGAGAAGCGCACGCGCTCGGCGAACGACCCGGTGATCAGCGCTGGCGTGATCACCGCGAACTTCAACTGGAACATGGCAAAGACGACGAGCGGAATGGTTGGCGCCAGGTCGGGATGCGTCGCACCCCCGACGCCGCGGAACATGAAATACGTTCTCGGGTCGCCAATCAGACCGTAGATGCTGGTCCCGAAGCAGAGACTGAAACCAACCACGACCCACACCAGACTGATGACGCCCAGCGCGATGAAGCTTTGCAGCATCGTCGAGATGACGTTCTTGGTGCTCACCATTCCTCCGTAGAAGAATGAGAGCCCCGGCGTCATCAGGAGCACGAGACCCGTCGCGGTCAGGAGCCAGGCCGTATCCCCCACATCAAGAGGCCCACCCGCGATCGCTGGAGGATGCTCAGCGACGGCGAGCGATGCCAGCGCCAGGACTGCGAGAAGGACAATGGGGATGTGTTTGTAGGTCATTCAGTCCTCGGGCCGTCCGAGCCGGGGCATGCGATTTCGATCGCACCCACGCTGGACGGCCCGATAGTAGAGCACGTGGACTGGTACGTGCTACCGGCTCTCACCAGTGATGTGAGACCCCGGCGTTACGATGCGGAATCGACCAGTGGCGTCGGATACGCCGGTCGACAGCGACGTCACGCGCAAGCGCGCGGCTGATGCCTCCGGACCGGTCACCAGCCAGGCGAACGCCCCGAAGTGAAGGGTGATGCTCTGTACGGCTGGCGCGATCACCTCCCAGGTCGCTCCGCCGTCGCGCGACAACTCGATGCGCACGAAGGCGTGTGCGCCGAGATTGTGGATCCACCAGATGGGCAACGTGGACCCGATCTTCAGTCTGAAAGGTGCGTGCGGATACAGGATCTCCAGGCGCGGCGCGGCCGTCGCAATCTCAATGGCGCCGGTCGTGACGTCCGACACACTTGCGCCCGCGGCGTTGTGCGCCGCGACGCGGATCTGTGCGCGTGACGTCCTCGGCCCGGTCGGTGTCCAGACGCAGCTCGTGGCGGAACCCGGCAGCCCGGCACATTCCGGGATCGCGGCAAACGTGGCTCCGCCGTCGCGCGACAGCTCGACGTCGATACCGACGGCACCCGTCACCGTCCATTGAATGGTCGCCGGGATGCCGGCAAAGAGCTTCTCACCACCAAGAGGTGCCACCAGCTCGATGATCAGTGCCGTGGGCACGATGGTGATCGATACCGTGGCGACATTGCTGGACAGGAATCCATCGCTCGCTTGGAACGTGAACGCGTCCTGGCCGGTAACGCCAGGATTCGGTGTGTAGGTGAAGAGTCCCGTGAACCGGTTCAGGTCTACCGTCCCCTTCGTTGGAGGGGTCACCACGTCGAATGTCAGAAACGCACCATCCGGATCGCTGGCGGTGAGCGTGGCTTGCACGGGTGTGTTCTCCGGCGTGCTGATCGACGAGCCCACCGCGATCGGCGGGTCGGGAGCCTCGACAATCCTCACGGTGACCGTGGCGATGTTGGACTGACGCGCACCGTCGGTAACCGAGAACCTGAACGTGTCGGTCCCGAAGGCATTTGGATTCGGCGTGTAGGTGAAGGCGCCCGTGGCTGGATCGATCGTCGCGACGCCACGGCTGCCATTGGTCAATAGAGAGAAGGTCGTGGAGGGACCACCGCCCGTCGCGGTGAGGACGCCGTTGGTGGCCTGGTCTTCGTTGGTCGCGAGGATCCGACTCTCGGCCAGGAGCGCACCCGCAATGGTCAATTGGTACACCACGCCGCCCGATGCGCTGGGCGCCGTGCCGTAGAACACTCCGGGCGCTGTTTCGAGCAGCCGCCCTTTCGTAGGCGCGAGGCCGTCCTGCGCGAACGAGCGCAGCGTCGCCAGCCCGCCGTTGCGACCGATTCGGAAGACTGTGCCGTTGCCGTTCGCCCCGCCGGTCGAGGTCGTACCGTAGATGTAGCCATCGCCGCCGAGGATCACGCCTCCGCGAGGGCTGGCGCCGTCGGGAAGCGATTGATCCGCGAGCTGCGGGAAGGCATGCAGAACCGCGAGTGTGCCATCGGGCTGAAGACGGAAGATGGTGCCGCGATCGATGACGCTCGGACCGCTGCTGGAATTGGCGCCGTAGAATTCGGCATCGGGTCCCGCGGCGAGCTCACCGAAGGGAAAGGCGCCCTCTGGCCTCGCGGAGACACCCGGCAGGACGTGTCCGAAATCCATAAATCTGTACACCACCTCTGCGGCGCCGGCGAGGCTGACGCGAAAGATCGCTCCGGCTCCTATCCTCGTGGTGAGCACGTTCGGCGATGTGCTGTAGAGATATCCGTCCGCCCCCAGCACCAGTGCCGCCGCCAGATCCACCGGTTCGGCTTCTGCGGAAAACTGATGTACGAGCGCGAAGGCTCCGTCCAGCGAGATTCTGAAGACATCACTGGAACGCAGGGTCCCGTAGAAGAAGCCATCGGGGGCCAGCGTGAGGCCCGCGTCGGGCGTTCCTGGGATCAACCATGGTTCGGGCGGTATAACCAGCGGCAGAACCAGCCGGTGCAAGACGGTAAATGTCCCGTCCAACGCGATCTTGTAGATCGTGCCCACTCCTCGCTGCGGATTGGCATCACCGCCTCGATTGGTCACGCCGTACAGGGCGCCGTCAGGTCCGAGCGCCAATTCGCCAACCGGCCGGCAACCATCGGGCTGGCTGAACTCATGGATGCGGCTCAATGCTCCCGCCGCGTCGAGCCGGAAGACGATGCCGCAATTCTCGGCGCCGCCCTCAGAGGTGGTTCCGTAGAGCGCCCCGTCGGCGCCACGGATCACACCGCCGAGCGGTGCGGCGCCGCCGACACTTCCGAGATTCGCGACGACCGTGTAACCAACTTGCGCGTAGAGCGCGGACGCTGGCGCGAGCAGCACGATGCAAGCGACGATCAGCTGACGTGCGTGGACCATGACACTGCCTCCGACAGCGCGCAGTGACGAGCGACAGGACACGAAGCGACACCGTGCGTCAGTCGTTCATTACGGCTGAGATAGCTGAGGGATCGCGGAGAGAGTCTTCGTTCTTATCGGCGCCACGCTGCCGCGCATGAGACGTTCGTCGGTTACACCGGTCTGACTGAGGCGGGCAGTGACGGTCCCGCGAAGTCGCGTATGCTTGCGGCGGCAGAGATCCCGCGCTGCGACATGCTGACACGATTGGTGCGGGCCGTGCCCCCGCAGTACTGGCGCCGGCTCCGACTGTGGCTGTTCGAAGGACTCCCGAGACCTCAGGGACCACACGCCGCGACGACCACGACCCACCAGGCTCCCTGGTGGAAGGTCATGTGTCTGACCGGCGTCGACTACTTCTCGACGCTCGGCTACCAACCCGGCATCGCGTTTCTGGCCGCCGGCGTGCTCTCGCCGCTCGCGACACTGGTGCTGGTGCTGCTCACCCTGTTCGGGGCGCTGCCGATGTACCGGCGCGTCGCCGCGCTCAGCCCGCACGGACAGGGCAGCATTTCGTTGCTCGAGGAGCTGCTGCCGCGTTGGCGGGGGAAGGCGCTGGTGCTCTGCCTCCTCGGTTTTGCGGCCACCGGCTTCGTCATCACCATCACCCTGTCAGCGGCCGATGCGACGGCCCACATCATCGACAACCCGCTGGCGCCCGCGTGGTTGGACTACCCCGTGCTGATGACGCTGTTGCTGCTCGCGGCGCTGGGCGCGGTGTTCCTGATGGGCTTCAAGGAAGCCATCGGCCTCGCCGTTCCCATCGTCGTCGTCTATCTGCTCTTGAACACCATCGTCATCGGATGGGCCCTCGTGCAGGTCTGGCGACACCCTGAGATCGTGAACGCGTGGACGACGGCGGCTACCGTGCAGCATGGCAGTCCGGCGCGCATGATCCTGTTCGCGTTGCTCCTGTTTCCGAGACTCGCGCTCGGCCTCTCTGGATTCGAGACGGGCGTGGCGGTGATGCCGCTCGTGAAGGGCGATCCGAGTGATTCGCTAGAGCATCCCGTCGGGCGCATCCGCAACGCGCAGAAGCTGCTGACCTTGGCTGCGGTGATCATGAGCGTCATGCTGGTGGGCAGCAGCGTGATCACCGCGCTGTTGATCCCGCCGGGGGCGTTCCTGCCCGGTGGCGGCGCCTACGGTCGTGCGCTCGCCTATCTGGCCCACCAACATCTCGGGTCGGTCTTCGGCACGATCTACGACATCAGCACCGTGGCCATCCTGTGGTTCGCCGGGGCCTCCGCGATGGTGGGGCTGCTGAACCTCGTGCCGCAGTACCTCCCACGTTATGGCATGGCGCCGGACTGGGCCCGCGCCAGCCGGCCGCTGGTCCTGCTGTTCACGGCGATCACGTTCGTGGTGACGCTGGTGTTCGACGCCGATGTTCACGCACAAGGCGGCGCCTACGCGACCGGCGTGCTCGTGCTCATGGGCTCGGCGGCGCTCGCCGTGACGCTCGCCGCGCGGCGCGCCGGGCGGCGCTGGTTCGGCTATCTGTTGCTGACGGTGATCTTCGCCTACACCACGGTGGTGAATATCGTCGACCGTCCAGAAGGTCTCCAGATCGCGTGGACGTTCATCATCGGCATCGTGATCAGCTCGCTGGTGTCTCGCGTGCTGCGCTCCACGGAGCTGCGGGTCGAGGCCGTCATCCCCGACGAAATCGCGCATCGCTTCCTCGCGGAGGCCGCGGGCGCGCCGGTGCGGGTCATCGCCAATCGGCCGGACAGCGGCCTTCCGGAGGAATACGAACACAAACTGCGGGAAGCCGCGGAGTCGCATAACCTGCCGCCCGAAGAAAAGGTCTTGTTCGTGGAAGTTCGGCCGGGTGATGTGTCGGACTTCAGCGATGTCCTGGAGGTCTCGGGCGTGCGCGTGGGGCGCCACCGCGTGATGCGCTGTGTCAGTCCTGCCGTGCCCAATGCCATCGCGGCGTTGCTGCTGTACATCCGCGATCAGACCGGCCGCGTGCCGCACGCCTATTTCGGCTGGACCGAGGGCAATCCGATTGCCTATCTGCTCAAGTTCCTCGCGTTCGGTGAAGGCGACACCGCGCCGGTGACCCGGGAAGTGCTGCGGCAGGCGGAGCCCAACGCGCAGCGACGGCCGCGGGTTCACGTTGGCTGATCGGACCGTAAACACAGGAGTCAGCTCGACCGATAAGGGCAGGCATGAGGAGTATTTCGGGGTCGGGTTGCCGTCGGCGAGCCCCGTCGAACATGGCGTTCGACGCCTGCCGCACGCACGCTAGGCCGTTGTAAATCAGCAGTTTGAGGCGACAGACGACCTTGACTTGCGCGATCCCGGTTCCGATAATGCAGACACGGACGTGTTGGACCGCACTTTGGCAAGAACCTGGATCTGACGCTGACGCCCGTGACAGCCTGCCCCCAGGGTGCCATGTCGTTCGAAGATCGAATCCGCCAAGCCGTCGGCCGTGCGCTGGATGACGTCCGTACGCGCATGGAGCAGGAGGTACGTGCCCTCGTTCAGGACCTCGTGGCCGGCGCCGCCGAAGAGCGGCAACTCGCCGTCTCACAGGTGCGCGATCAGACCTTGGCCGAGGCAAAGCACCTGGCGGACCAGCGTGTCGCCGAAGCGGAAGCGCATTTGACCGCGACGATCGATCGCGTGGTGGCCGACGCGTGCGCACGGGAGCGCGAGCAGGCGACGATTCAGGCACGGCGGACCGCCGAGGCCGAGACCGAGGAGCGCGCTATTCGACTGCTTGATGCGGTCCGCGCGCTCGACGCCGCCGGATCCTCCAACGAGCTGCTCGACGCGCTGGGCGCGGTCGTCGCGCGCGACGCCGGACGAACCGGTGTGTTCGTGGTGCGCGGGGCCTCGTTCCAGGGTTGGGCGCTCACGGGATTCGGTGCCATCGATAGTCAGCCGTCTCGTCTCGACGTTCCCATCGCGCAGGCCCCACTCGTGCAACGTGCGGTTCAGACCAAACGTACGGTGGTGTCGAGCGAGGGGGATTCGACGGCGATGGCCGACCCCGCCGCGGCCGCGCCCACCAGCGGCGGCGTCGCCGTGCCGCTCGTTGTTGCGGATCGGGTGACGGCGGTGGTCTATGCCGATGCTCTGACCGCCGACGGCCGTGAAGCTCAGCTCGCCAAAGGCTGGAGCAGCATCGTCGAGCTGCTCGCGCGTCACGCTGCTCGATGCCTGACGGTCCTCGAGGCGAGGCGGCTGGCCGCGTCGACGAGCCCCGCGGTGGCCAAACCACACACACGCACCCCATCCGGTGAGCGTGGACGCCGCGCTCCGGCTGAGTCGCTGCCGGCCGCGACCTCCGTTTCTCCAGACACCTCCGAGGTCTCCGCCCGTCGGCTTGCCCGGCTCTTGATTTCGGAGATCAAACTGCGTAACGAGGCGAGCGTCGACGAAGGACGACGTGCCGGCAATCTGCTGGCCCGACTTGGACCGCAGATCGATCGTGCCCGCCGCGTTTACGACGCGCGCGTACCCGCGACGCTGGTATCGCGGGCGCAGCTGTTTCATCAGGAGCTGGTCACGACATTGGCCGACGGCGACGCCAGTCGCCTGGGAGTGTCTGCATGACGCGGCCGTGGGGCCGCGTGCGGGTCGTCGGCATCGGCGTAGCAGTCACCGCGGCGGCCTGGTCGCTCGTCGTCGAAGGCCGTTCGGACGATCAGCAGGTCCCCGCGCCAAGCACGACCGGCACCGCCGCGTCGCGGCTCGTGCCGACCGTTCATCCGCCGCTCCCTGCAGCGCTCAGCGCGTTTTGGATGGCTGCCTCGACGGATGCGAACGCCACAACGCCGCTGCTTCGAGACTTCGTTCGTGGCGTTGGTCTGCTCGAGGAATCGGACAATGCCGCGGCGGCGTTGCCGCTGCTGAACGCGAGTGGCCTCGCGTCGACGCCGATGGCCGACTACGCGCGCTACTACACGGCCGTCGCCCTCCGTCGTCTCGATCGGCTGGATGACGCCGAGGCGGTGTTCGCGGCGCTGGTTGCCAAACGACTCGAGGGCCATCTGAGTGAGGATGCGGCGCTGCGGCAGGCCGAAGTGCGCGAAGCCAGGGGCAACTACGCCGGCGCGATCGCGATCTATGAAGAGAACCTGACGCGACGCCTCGCTCTTCCACAGGTCTGGAGCCTGAGGCTGGGCGGTGCGGCCGAAGTGGTGGCCGATCGCCGCAAGTCCATCGCGAACTATCGCCGCGTCTACGACGAATTTCCGACCAGCATCGAAGCCGGACAAGCGGAGCAGGCGCTGACGCGACTGAAGGCGTGGGACGAGGACTGGGCGGTTCGTACGCCCCGCGAGCTGGCGCGGGCGGCGACCCTCTTCACCGCGCGCCGGTTCCCGGCGGCGCGCTCGAGCTACGAGCGCATCCGCGATCGGGCCAACGGCGGCGATCGCAATCTCGCCATCGTACGGCTCGGCGCCATCGACGTGTTGACCAGCAACGGCCGTCGCGCCCGAGAGGTGCTCGCGCAGCATCGCGGCGATCTCGGCGACGTCGGCCTCGAAGCCCAGTTCTACTATCTCGGCGCGACCCGAAGCACCGGGCAGCACGACGACTTCGAGGCGGCCACGCGCGCGTTCGTGGATGGACATCCTGGCAGCATCTGGGCCGAGGAAGCGCTCAACAACCTCGCGACGCACCACATCCTCGTCGACGAAGACGAGCGCGCCGAAGAGATCTTCAACGAGATGCTCACCCGGTTTCCCACGGGGCGGAACGCCGAGCGAGCCGCCTGGCGCGCAGGATGGTGGGCGTATCGGTCCGGCGACTTCCAGGACGCGATCCGCGTGTTCGAGCAGGGCAGCACGACCTCGCCGCGCTCGGACTACCGCCCCGCGTGGCTCTACTGGAGCGGGCGCGCTTACGATCAGCTCAGCGATCGAGAGGCCGCGACCGCGCGGTACACGCTCACCGCCACCGACTACCTGAATTCGTACTACGGTCGACTCGCGTCGGCGCGGCTGCGAGAGCGGGGCATTACGACGGTCCCACCGAATCTGAAGCGCGTCGCGGCGGCGCCCGACACGAGCGCGCTGCCGCCGACCAGCGGCCGGATCGAAGCGTTGATTGCGCTCGGCCTCCATCGCGTCGCGTTGAACGAGCTGCAGCACGCGCAGCGCATGTGGGGCGACGCGCCGCGCCTCCAAGCGACGATCGCGCTGATACAGAACCGGTTGGGGGAGTTGAGGCCTGGCATCAACGCGATGCGACGAGCCTACCCACAGTTCCTGGCGTCCGGCGGGGAGGAGTTGCCGCCCGAGATCCTCGAGATCATCTTCCCCGTGAACTACTGGCCGCTGCTGCAGAAGCACGCGGCCGCCCATGGTTTGGATCCGTACTTGATGGCAGCCCTGGTGGCGCAGGAATCGACCTTCGATCCGGTCATCGTCTCGTCGGCGAAGGCGATCGGCCTCATGCAGATCCTTCCCAGCACGGGCCGGCAGTACGCGCGCCGGCTCGGCATCAAGCCGTTTTCGACGCCCCGTCTCACCGAGCCGGAAGTGAACGTGCGGATCGGCACGAGCTACTTTGCCGATCTGATCGAGGAATTCGGCGGCGCCCATTATGCCCTCGCGAGCTACAACGCCGGTGAGAGCCGTGTGCGTCAATGGAAGGCCGAGCGCACGGGATTGCCGTTCGGGCAGGAAGAGTTCATCGACGACATTCCGTTCCCCGAGACGCAAAACTACGTCAAGCGGATCCTCGGCACCGCCGAGGACTATCGCCGGCTGTACACCGGCCGCGCCGGCCTGACGACGACCGACGCCACGAAGGTTGCCCCTGCGCCTCGGAAGACATCAACGAAATCGGTCCCGGCTGCTAAGGTCGCGCCGCCTAAGAAGAAAGCAACCCCGAAGAAGCGGTCTCCGCGTCCCTGAAGCCGGCTTCGCCGGCTCGGTCCGGCTAAAGCCGGACCCCACGTTCT
>DAINCF010000048.1:0-21051 GCA_036732565.1 Vicinamibacterales bacterium | reverse complement strand
GACGGTCGCGAGCGCGGTCGCGAGCCTCACGAAGCAGGTGGGCACGCTGCGGACTTCCATCGCCGGCCGCCCGGGCGGCGGCGGTGGTGGCGGCGGCGAAGGTGGCGGCGGCAATCAGCCGTTGCGCAACCGCATCAACGCGCTGAAGTCGGAAGTCGTCGGCTCGCAGTCGCTGCCGACCGTGGTGCAGACGTCGCTCGTCGAAAGCTACCGGAAACAGCTGGGCGATCTGGTGGGACAGGTGAACTCGGCGATCACAACCGGATTGCCCGGCATCTACAAGCAGCTGCACGAGAGCAGCATCTACCCAGGCGTCGGTGAGCCGATCGCGGTCGTCCCGTCGGGCGGGCTCACGCAGTGATCGGCGGCGTTCCGTCGACTGCGCGTCGAGTGCGCGTCCGCCTCGTCACGGTTACGGTGCTGGCAGTGTCGCTCGCGGCGTGTGGCCGCGGCTGCGCCGGCGCCGACGAGATGGCGTTCTGCGACGCGATCGAACGGAAGGACGCCGCTGCGGCGCAGCAGCTGCTCGACTCCGGCCGTGTGAACCTCCAGGCCTCGAACCTCTCCGGCAAGTGCCTGCCGGCGATGGTCGCGTTCGACGCGGCGAAGGCCAATTCCGCATACGAGGCCAAGCAATCGGAGGCGCTGACCGCACTCGTCGTCGCTCTGACGAAGCGCGAGGGCATCGCGACGACCTGCTGGACCGGCGGGTCGAACTCGAGCTCGAGTTCGAGCTCGACCCTCAGAGGGCGTCAGTCGTCGACCGGCAGTGGCATGCGCTGTCCGATCGAGAGCGCGGTCGACAACGGCAACACCGCGGTGCTGCGCGCGCTGATCGATGCGGGCGTCGACCTTCACGATTTCAAGGCGCAGGGCGCCGTCGGTACTGCGGCGCTGCGCGGCTCGCTGGAGATGGTCACGATGCTCGTCGAGGCCGGCGTCAACCCAAGTTGGGCGCTACCCGCAGCGGTCGGCAACCGGCACCCCGCGCTCGTCGAGTATCTGGAGAAGAAGGGCGCACGCGAGGACGTCGACGAACTCCTGGTGGCAGCTCGGCGAGGCGATCTCGCGGCGATCGACGCGGCGATTGCGCAACGTGCGAATCTCGAAGCCCGAGACGGGCATGAGCGGACGCCGCTGATGCGAGCCGCGTTGTACGGTCACCCCGAGGCCGTGACCAGGCTGGCCAAGGCAGGCGCGCAGGTCGACGTCACCGTTGACGGGCAGACAGCGCTGCATTTCGCCGCGAACGAAAACCAGGCGGACGTGATTCGCGCGCTGATCGCTGCCGGCGCGAACGTCAACGCCCAGCTGGATCCGAGCGCCCACACGCCAATCTACACCGCGGTCGGCAACCACGCGGCTCGAGCCGTCACCGCGCTCGTGGATGGCGGCGCCGATGCGAACGCCGGACCGGCCAACGACACCACGCCGGTGGGTATGGCCATCGTCCGCGGCCATCTGGCGATGACGCGCGAGCTCCTGCGCGGCGGCGCGCGCATCAACGAGATCCGAGGTCTCAGCCAGCAGCCGGCGATTCACGCCTCGCTGGGCATCTGCGCCAGGCCGCTCGAAGGCGACGATCAGAACGACAACTATCGCGTGGCACTGCTGCGGACGGTCGTCGAGGCCGGCGCCGATCGCACCGCCAAGAACGCAAGCAGCGAGACCGCCATCGAGGTCGCCACCAAAGGCCTGGCAGCCGCTGAAGGGGAGTTCTACAAGGTGTGTATGAAGGCGAAGCTCGACTACTTGGTATCGCTCCGCTGACGAAGGGGCGGCTCGCGAGCCGCCCCTACCATCTATTGCTGCTTCTGATCTGTGGTCGAACCTGTGCGCACCGTTGGATACTTGATGCCGAGCTGATCGAGATAGGTCGGATACTTGCTCGGGTCGTAATAGAACTTCTTCATCTGCTCGCGGTACTTCGCGAGGATGTTGGCGTTCAGCCACGTCGGCGCGGGCGTGTCCTTGGCAATGAACGGGACGTACTTCTGATCCTTGGTTTGGACGTTGTTGAAGTAGTCCCACGCCTGCGTCACCAGCTCCGGCCGCACCACGAAGTCCAGAATCGTCATCGCCTGTGCCTTGGCGCCGGCGACGACGCCCTTGTGCGCGATCGGGGTCGCCATGGCGATGGCGCTCGACCAGTTGTGCCCGGGCAGGCCAGGAACGTTCGATGGATAGCGGAGCGTCACCGTCGGCAGGTTCCACGAGATGTCGCCGATGTCGTCGGAGCCGCCGCCGCGCTTCTCCTCTTCGGCGACCGGTCCCTCGAGCTCGGACAGCTTCACGGCGAGGCCGGGTTGCGTCGGGTTGCCCAGCTCCTTCTGCAGCGCCTTGGCGAGCGTCTGATCCGCCTCGCTCCACGTCGGCAGCCCCACCTTCTGGATGTTCGCGAACATCGTCTCCGCGGTGGTCTTGTTCATGTGCTGCGGCCACGCGGTGCCGAGGATCCGGGACGTGAACTTGGTGTTGGTCATCAGGGCCGCGCCTTCGGCGATCTTGTTGCCGATGTCCCACAGCTCCTTGATGTGCGGGTAGTCGGTCTCGCGGAAGTAGTACCACACGCTCGCGTTGCGCGGCACGACGTTGGGCTGATCGCCGCCGTTGGTGATCACGTAGTGCGACCGCTGCTGGATGCGGAGGTGCTCGCGACGATAGTTCCAGCCAGCGTTCATCAGCTCCACGGCGTCGAGCGCCGATCGACCGCGCCACGGCGCGCCGGCGCTATGAGCGGTCTCACCTTCGAACGTGTACTCGATCGACACCAGCCCGTTGCCGCCACCCGATCCCCACGAGACGTTGAGGTTGTTGCCGACGTGGGTGAAGAGGCAGATGTCGACGCCCTTGAACAGACCATCGCGCACGAACCACGCTTTCGACGCGACGAGCTCTTCAGCGACGCCTGGCCACAGCACCAGCGTGCCGGGCAGCTTCTCGCGCTGCATGATGTCCTTCACCGCGAGCGCGGCGACGATGTTGAGCGGCATGCCAGAGTTGTGACCCTCACCGTGGCCGGGCGCTCCTTCGATCATCGGGTCGTGATACGCCACGCCTGGCTTCTGCGACGCTTGCGGGATGCCGTCGATGTCCGAGCCGAGCGCGATGACCGGTTTGCCGGACCCCCAGCGCGCCACCCACGCGGTCGGAATGTTCGAGATGCCGCGCTCGACCGTGAACCCGTTCTTCTCGAGGATGCCGGTCAGATACTTCGACGTCTCGAATTCCTGGAAGCCGAGCTCGCCGAAGCTGAAGACCGAGTCGACCATCTCCTGCGCCAGCTTGGCGCGGCCTTCGACGTTGGTCATCACGTCTTTCTTCAACGCCTCGAGGCGCGGATCGGCCGGCGCGGGCTTGGCGGCGGGCGCCGCCGGCTTCGCAGGTTGCGCCGAGGCGACGGCCGTACACAGCAACCAGGCGATCAACGCGCCAGTTGCCACACGTTCACGTTGCATAAGGGTCCTCCTCACAAAAGGCGTGGAGGCCTGAAGGCTTGAGGACACAAAGGTTCCGGACCGCCGTACCTCCGAGCCTCCAGGCCTCCACGCCCCCAGGCCTAACCTCGAGGTTCACAAGAGAGCCGCTACGGGAATGCTAGAGTGTATCTGATCATGGGCTTGGGGCTTGGGGCCTGGGGCGTGAGGCTTGGGCCTGAGTCTTGGGGCTCGAAGGCTTGACCACTCCTCTTTCCTACGTGCCACTTCCGCGATGGGCAGGTGGCCATCGCATGACCGTCTACGCCTGGGCCAAGCGCAGGCGGCTGCCCGATCTTCCGCCGCCGGTCGAGCGCTACTTCGATGTCGCCGCCGAGGCGCGGGTGCTGGCGCATTGTCACTGGCAGGCCGATCCACCTGCGCATCCAACGGTCATGCTGCTGCACGGCCTCGAGGGATCCAGCAGCGCGCATTACATGCGGGGCATGGCCGCCAAAGCGTGGGCGCGCGGCTTCAACGTCGTCCGCCTCAATCAGCGGAATTGCGGAGGGACGGAGCATCTCTCGCGCGGCTTGTACCATTCGGGCCTGACTGGCGATCCGCTCGCCGTGCTGCGTGAGCTGATCGCCTACGATCGCCTTCCGCGCATCGCCATCGCCGGCTACTCGCTGGGCGGCAACCTCGCGTTGAAGCTGGCCGGCGAGCTGGGGACGTCGGTCCCGCCGGAGCTGAGAGCCGTGAGCGCCGTCTCACCGGTGATGGAGCTGGAGTCGTGCGTGAGGGCGATCGAGCGGCGGCGGAACTTTCCGTATCAGTGGAACTTCGTGCGGAATCTCAAAGGGCGCCTGCGCCGCAAAGCGCACGCGTTCCCCAACGACTGGAATCTCGATCGACTCGGCGACATCTGGACCATCCGTGCCTTCGATGAGGCGTACACGGCGCCCCATCATGGCTTCGCCGGCGCGAGTGACTACTACCAGCAAGCCAGCGCCATGCGTGTCGCCCGGAGCATCGCCCTCCCCGCGCTGATCGTGTCCGCCGCCGACGATCCGTTCGTGCCCCCAGAGATCTTCCAGGACCCCGCGGTGGCCGCCAATCCTCACATCAAGGTCATCGTGACCACGCACGGCGGTCACTGCGGCTTTGTCGCCGCGGCGAACGGATACGACGGCTATTGGGCGGAGCACGTGGTCATCAACTTCGTTGCGGAGCTGATATAGGCCTCGCGCCCTCGGCGCTCGGAAGGCCGCTCACTTCGTTCGCGGACGGTGGAGCCTTCGTTCCTTCCAAAGACCTCCGGCGCGGCGAAGCCGCGACGCCCACGCGCGAGCGAAGCGACGCGCGCCTACCGAGCCACGAAGTGGCGAGGCCTACGCGGTCGTTTGGTGAAGCCTGCGAAGCATGGCTTCACCAAACACCGCGCCTTTGCCTGCGTCCTCGTGCTTGAAGTACACGAACACGTCTCGGCCGTCGGCGCCGAGCTCTCTCGCTGAGCGGCTCCAGCTGCCGATGTCGGCGTCGGTGTAGCCCTCGTCCCGCAGACGAAAGTAGCTGTAGTCGGCGGTCGAGACCAGCGGGGTCGAACGGGATTCGGTGTCGGCGATGCACAGCGCCAGATTGCGGGCGCGGAGGCGGTCGAAGACGGCCTCGTCGTGCCACGAGTCGTGGCGGAACTCGAATGCCGCGGTCACACGAGGCGGGAGCGTGTCGAGAAAGGCGTCGAATACGGCGAGGTCTTGCTTGAAGTTGGGCGGAAGCTGAAACAACAGCGCGCCGAGTTTCGGCCCGAGCTCGGCGGCCGCGGCGCAAAAGCCGCTCACCAGATCGCCGACGTCACGCAAGCGGCGATCGTGCGTGATCCGGCGCGGTGCTTTGAGGGTGAACCGGAAGCCGTCGGGCACTTGTCGCGCCCAGCCGGCGACGAGCGTCGCGGTCGGCATGCGGTAGAACGTGTAGTTGATCTCGACGGTCTGAAATCGGGAGGCGTAATAGGGCAGCATCTTCGCCGCCGCGATGTCGGCGGGATAGAAGCTGCCCTTCCACTCCGGGTAGTTGTACCCGGACGTTCCTACGAGAATCATGGCGTGGGCGGTATGAGAGTAGGGGTGGCTCGAATGAGGTAGGGGCGGCTCGCGAGCCGCCCTACAGCACGAGCACTACCAGCGCGGCTCGCGTCGACCGCCGCCGCCACCACCACCACCGTAGCCGCGACCGCCACCACCACCGCCGAAGTCACCGCCGCTTGGCTTCGGTCGCGCCTCGTTGACCACCAGCGCGCGTCCGTCGAGCTGATACTGATGGAACTCGTCAATGGCCTTCTGCGCGTCATCGTCGCTCACCATCTCGACGAACGCGAAGCCACGCGCACGTCCTGTCGCCTGATCGCGCATCACCCGCACGTTATCGACTGCGCCAGCCCGGCTGAAGAGCACTGTCAGCTCTTCATCGGTCGTACTGTAGGGAAGGTTGCCCACGTACAATCTGCGGCCCATGCCGTCCTCCGCTCGCCTCGCGCGTCCCTGGTTCATCGCCGTCGCGTGCGCGCGCACGCCACGCGACGAGTGAAGCTCTCGCAACCTGAGGCATGCGGGGCACTATGCGGACTCCAACACGCGCAACTGCGGGCTCCAACCGATTTATAGCGGCGCAGTATACCAGAACCGCCAAAAGGGCAAGGTCAACCGGCATGGTAGATTGATCGGATGAGGCGTTGGGTCGGGTTGACGGGTTGGGGCGCCGTCCTCGCCGCCGCTCTCCTCGCGGCGTGCGGTCCGCAAGCGCGGCAATACCCGCTGGAGGGCCAGATTCTGGCCGTGCGGCCCGCCACCAACGAGCTCCTCATCAAGCACGGCGACATCCCCAACTTCATGCCGGGCATGACCATGGCGTTCCGGGTGGCGGAGCCGAAGCTGCTGGAAGACCGGGCCGCCGGCGATGTCATCAAGGCGACCCTCAACGTCACCGACCGCGATGCGTGGATTTCGACGGTCGAGAAGACCGGCAGCGCCCCCGTGCCAGAGGTGCCCGCCGCCGGACCCGCGGAAGGCGCGCGCCTCCTGACCGAAGGAGAAACGGCGCCAGACACGGCGCTGACCGATCAGAACGGTCACCCCCTCCGGCTGACCGACTGGCGTGGATTCGCGGTCGCCATCACCTTTATCTACACGCGGTGCCCGCTGCCGCAGTTCTGTCCGATGCTGGATCGCCGCTTCGCGGAGGTGCAGCGCGCGGTCGCCGCCGATCCGGCCCTCGGCGGACGTGTGCGCCTGCTCTCCGTCAGCTTCGATCCGGACGCGGACACACCGCAGGCACTGACCGCGCACGCCGCGAAACTGGGCGCGGATCCCGATCGGTGGCGATTCGCGACGGCACCTCGCGACGAGGTCGATCGCTTCGCCATTCGCTTCGGCGTCAACGTCATTCGCGAGAGTGACGGCACCATCACCCACAACATGCGGACCGCCGTCGTCGGTCCGAATGGACAGGTCACGCGTCTGCTGGACGGCAGCGAATGGACCGCCGCGACGCTCGTGGCGGATCTGCGCGCGGCTGTCGCCGGTTCGTGACGTTGCGCCGGCCGTGACGCCCCCCGTTCTCCCCTTCACCCGCCGTGAGCGCGCGCTGATTTCACGGCTGCGCACGCCGTCAGCCGTGCAGCGATGGCTGAACGCCATGCGCTACAACGCCGAGACACACGGCGAAACACAGCGCAGCTTTCGTCAAGTCGTGCGCACCGGCACGGCGCACTGCATGGAGGCCGCGCTCAGCGCAGCGGTCATCCTCGAGCAGCATCGCTACCCGCCGCTCGTGATGAGCATCGAGTCCGTCGATCTGCTCGACCACGTCCTGTTCGTCTACAAGGCGACCACGGGCTGGGGGTCGATCGCGCGCTCACGCGATCCCGGCCTGCATGGCCGACGCCCGGTGTTCCCCTCGAGACGCGCGCTGGCCATGAGCTACGTCGATACGTACGTGGACGGCAGCGGGCGCGTCAAGGGCTACGCCGTCGTCGATTTGGCCAAAGAGCTCGGCGACTACGATTGGCGACTCTCGGAGCGCAACCTGTGGAAGGCGGAGCAGCTGCTGGTCGACTGGCCGCACCACGCGATCCGCACGTCGGATCGCCGACACCGCGCGCTCGAGAAACGCTACCTCGAGTACCGCGAGGCCACCGGCAAAAAGCCGCTGTTCTACGACAACCGCCACACCTGGATGCCGTTGCCGCCCGAGTTTCGCCTGTAGGGGCGGTTCGCGAACCGCCCCTACTCGAACGACGCGTCAGTCCAAATCGAAATCCCGCGTCGGCTTTTTGATCGGCTCGTTCTGCGCCTGCCGCAGCGCCTCCTCGAACCGCTTCGACAGGACGTCCCCCTTGGTCTTCTCGTTCTGGACGGACTGCTCGAAGATCGACTCGCGGCGCGCCGCCTGTTCTGCCAGAATGCGCTGCGCGTCGTTCAGCTCCGGCCGATTCGGGTTCACCGGCTCACGATGGTCGACGATGCGCCCGAGGTTGAGGTCGACGACCAGCGTTGCGCCGCAGCAGGGACAGGTCAGCTCTCGTTCGCTTGTCAGCATGGCGATGCCCTCTGGGATGCGATCGTAGACTACACGAGACGATGGCGCAGGACGAGAGCCGGCGTACCCGGACGATTCGGGTGGCGACCTACAACATCCATCGGTGCCGCGGCCTCGACGGCCGGACACGGCCGGAGCGCATCGCCGCGGTGCTGGCGAGCGTCAACGCCGACGTCATCGCGCTGCAGGAGGTGCTCGGCGCCAGCCCGCTCCGCCCCGGGCAGGCCGCGGAGCTCGGCGCGGCCCTGGGCATGGGCTGGGTGATGGCGCCCACCCGTCACTTCCGCAATGCCCTCTTCGGCAACGTCGTCCTCAGCCACTTCCCGATTCGCCACCATCAGCAATACGACCTGACATGGAAGACGTGCGAGGCACGCCTGGTGCAACGCGTGGATCTCGCCGTCGACGATGAGCACAGTCTGCACCTGTATAACGTTCACCTCGGGACCGCACTGCGCGAGCGACGTAATCAGGCCGAGCGGCTCGCGACCGTCGTCCACGATCGACGCGTGACGGGACCGAAGGTCGTTCTCGGCGACTTCAACGAATGGGCGCGCGGCCTGGCGACCGACGTCCTCGCCCAGCGCCTGCAGAGCGTGGACATCCGCAAGTACATCCGCTTCGGCCGCAGCTACCCAGGCTTCTTCCCCATCCTGCACCTCGATCACATCTACTACGAGGGCCATGTCGAAGTCGTGAACGTCGAGCTGCCCCGCACGCGTGTCGCGCTGGTCGCATCAGACCATTTGCCACTCGTGGCCGACCTCAAGATCCGGTTCTGACGTGGTCGACTATCCCCTCTCGGACTTGCAGCTGGCGCGGCGACTGGAGCGCGCCGAGGGCGCCGCGAATCGGGCCTTCGTCGAATCGCGCGCCGCGGTCGAACCGCAGCTGGGCGCGACGTGGATTGAGGTCGCCGGCGCCTTCGCGATGTTCGACGGCGTGGAATCTCCGGTCACCCAGACCTTCGGCCTGGGCTTGTTCGATGAGATCACACCAGAACACCTCGAACGCCTCGAAACGTTCTATCGAGAACGAGGCGCCTGCGTGTTTCACGAGGTCAGCCCGCTCGCAGGAGTGGCCCTTGCGCGCGCGTTGAACGCGCGTGGTTTTGCGCCGCTGGAGCTCGCAAGCGTGATGTGTCGGCCGCTGGAGATCGACCAAGAGACGGCCGCGCCATCGTTGGCGATTGCCGTCGATCTCGTCTCTGCCGATCGCGCGGATCTCTGGGCCGAAACCGCAGCCATCGGCTGGAGCGGCGAGGCGCCGACGGTCGTCGAGTTCGTGCGCGGGCTCGGTCGTGTCAGCGCCGCCACTCGCGGGACGTCAACCTTCCTCGCCTCCATGGATGGACGTCCTATCGCCGCCGCGGCGATCCACATCAACGACCGCGTCGCCCTGCTCGCGGGCGCGAGCACGATTCCAGACGCGCGGCGACAAGGCGCGCAACAAGCCCTCTTGAGTGCCCGTCTCCAATTCGCGCGCGATCGTGGCTGCGATCTCGCGATGATGTGCGCCGCGCCCGGCAGCGCGTCACAACGCAACGCGGAACGTCACGGCTTCCGTATCGCCTACACGCGGACGAAGTGGGAGCTGAAATAGGCCTTCGCGCTACGCGCTCGGGCAGGACCCGCGGCCGACCAGACAAGCGATGTGTCACCTGACGCTGCCCGAATCGGATAGGTCGCCGTGTGGGGCGCGGAGGGTCAGCGATCACAACACCGCTGAAGCGGTGCCGTCCATCGATTGATTCGACGAACGTTGGAGCGGGTGATCGGCGTCCGCGAGAACGCCGCGGGACTAACCTTCTTCCTCGAACTCTTCTTCTTCGAGTGGGCCGAGGCGCGTCGACGGGCGCAGCGCTTCTCGGTGGTCGTAGAGCGGGAGATCGCGGACGTGCAGCGGGCTGACGCAGCCGGCGGCTTTCACGTCGATGACGACGATTACCGGGCTGCCTGATGTGCCTTCGCGAAAGCCGACGCGGCAGCCACAGGACAGACGAGCGTGCTTGAATCCCTTTAGCATCGACCTGGGACGATCATACTACAGCAGCGCCTGGATCTCCTTTTCGAACACCGCCTTCGGCGCGATGCCCATGTGCTTCTTGCAGACCCGGCCATCGCGACCGATCAGGAACGACGTGGGGATACCCCAGATCGGGCCGTAGGCATCCTGCACCTCGTCGCGGCCCAAACCGAGCAGCACGGGATAGTTGATCTTGTACTCGTCCGCGAACGCGCGCGCCTTGTCGGCCGGATCGTCGACCGAGAACCCGACGACCACGAGGTCGTCCTTGTACTGGCTCTGCAACTCGACGAAACCGGGGATCTCGGCTTTGCACGGCCCGCACCAGGTTGCCCAGAAGTTCAACAACACCACCTTGCCCTTGAAGCTTTCGAGCGTGACTTGCTTGTTGTCGAGATCCGGCAGGGTGAAGTCCATCCGCGCCGGCTTCGCGTTCGCCATGCACGCGCCGCCACCGCCAGCGGGCTCAGCTGCGGCAGGGACCGCGTCATCCGAGGCCATGGCCGCCGGCGCGCTCTCGGGCGCGTCCTCGTGCTGCATCACGAACGGGATGCTGATCGCGAGCAGCGCGATCAACGTCGCGATCATCGCCACCAGCCGAACCTTGGAGTTCGATGCGTCTGGCGCGGCGGCCGAATGCTCCGGCGTCGCAGCCTGCTCCGGATCGGGCTGATTCTGTTCCTGGTCCATAGGTCTATTTTGCCTCATCACGGCCCGAGCCTCATCATGGGCTTGAGGCTCGAGGCTTGGGTCTTGGGTCTTGGGGGCTCGGGCTCGAGGCTTACGTTCCGCGAAAGCCGGTTTCGGCGCCCGTCTCTAGCCTACGGCGTAATCAGGGACGCGGTTACCGCCGTCGTCGCACTGCGGAAATACGCTTGCACCCGGTCGAGATCGACGTCCGAGATCCCCCGCGTGACCATCGCGTAGGTGCGTCCCTCGCTCGACCACACCCGCTCCGAGTGACCAAGGACCGACATCGCCGCGGCCTCGCGCTCGTATTCGGGCGTGATGTACAGGGACATCGTGCGGCCCCTGACTTCGTACAGCAAATGCACGTGCGGCCCATAGCCGAACGGGCACCGACGCGCGCCAATCAGCCGCACGCCGAGATCGGGATTCGAGGGGGGCACCTTCACGTCCCACCCGTAGTGCTCCTGAATCTCGCGCTCCATCGCGCGCGCGCCGTCCGCCGCGAGCGTCGAAGCGCCCACGAAGAAGCACCGCATGTGATCGACCGCGACCTGGGCCGCGAACAGCACGTTCGTCGAGGCGGGCACGAACTCCGCGAGCGTCAGCACGACGAGGACGAGGAGCGCGGCGAGACCCGCGGCAGTGGCGCGTCCGAGCCACCCGAGACGTGGACGGACAGGCGCAGGCGCCTCGCGGCCGAGCGCGAGCACGCGCGTCCTCAGACCCGGGGGCGCCGTCGCGCGCAGGGCGGCGCCATGGGCGCGGAGGACGTCACGTCCGATACGCTCGCTCGCCACCGCGTCGCGGCAGGCCGGGCACTGCGCGAGGTGCTGTCCGACCAGCCGGACCTCGTCCGCGCTGGCTTCGCCGTCCACGAAAAGGGGCAGCAGCGACTCGATTTGACGACACTCGGTCATCGGGGCTCAATCATTAAGAACGTTAATAGCCGGCAGTCGGCAGTCGCACGTCGTGAGTCTCGCATCGGTCAGGCGCACGCCAGACTCCCGAATTCACTGCCCACTGCCGACGGCCGACTGCCGGCGACGCAGTAGCGCCTGATGTAGCTGCTTCCGCCCGCGCGAGATGCGCGACATCACGGTGCCGATGGGCACCGTCAGGATCTCGGCGATCTCCTGATACGTCAACTCCTCCACGTCCCGCAGCCAGACCGCCTGGCGAAACGTCTCCGGCAGCGCGTCGAGCGCCGCCTGCAGATCCACATCCATGGTCGTCGCGACGAGATCCAGCTCCGGATTCTCGGCCGCGAGCGGGGTCACGTCGCTCTGCTCCACCACCTCGGAGTCGTACTCGACGCGGGCACGCGACTGGTCGCGACGGCGATTTCGCCACGTGTTCTGGAGGATCGTGAACAGCCAGGCCTTGAGATTCGAGCCCGGCGCAAACCGATCCCGCGCCCGAAACGCCTTGAGATACGTGTCCTGGACCAAATCTTCGGCGACATCGCGGCTGCGCGTCAGCCGCAAGGCCGCACCGTAGAGGTTGTCCAGATAGTCCAAGGCTTCGACCGCAAAACGGTCAGCCTCCGCAGGGGCCTCCCCCGGCCGGCGCCTGAAGATCATGTTCCTGGTGCCGGCAGTCTACAAGAACCCCGCGCCCCCGCCTCATATTCCCGGCGCGGACGTGGGACGCTGGGACGCTGGGACCTGGGACGCTGGGACTTGGGACTTGGGACTTGGGCGGCCTGGGCCTCAGGCAGAGGCCGGAGGCCACGGGACCCAGGACCTAGTACCTAGGACCCAGGACCCAAGACCCAGGACGGGCCGACGTCTCGTCTCTGTTAGGGGACAGGCGCGGGCGGACCAGATCTTGCTGGTCTCGGGGGTCGCGTCCCCGCCTGCGCGGGACGCGGTCGGCCGCGTGTCATCCTTCGATTGCGACGGCCGTCTCATCGACAGTAAGATGCTTCCAGCCTGCCAGGAGTTGAAGTCATGCACACCCGCGCTCGGGGTCGGAGCTTTGCCCCACTTGCTCTCGGGCTCGTCGCGGCGATGGTGGTCGTCGCCGGTGCCCGATCGGTAGCGGCGCAAACCGGATTCGTCCCCTATTACGGCAAGAACCAGATCCGTTACGACAAGTTCGAGTGGAGCATCTACACGAGCGACCACTTCGAGATCTACTACTACCCGGAGATCGAGCCACATCTGGAGAAGATGACGAGCTACGCGGAGAGCGCGTATCAGCACGTCAGCTCCGAGCTGAAGCACGATCTGTCGTTCAAGGTCCCGCTGATCCTGTTCTCGACGAGCAGCGAGTTCTTCCAGCAGAACGTCATCCCGGGCGCCGCCCAGGAAGGCGTCGGCGCCTTCGCCGAGCCGAGCCGCTATCGCATCACCATGCCGATGGACGAGCCCTCGGACCTGCTCTATCGGCTCATCACCCACGAGCTGACGCACATCTTCGAGTTCGACATCATCCCGACGTCGCTGATCCGGCAGAACATGCCGCTCTGGGTGATGGAGGGCATGGCGGACTACATGGCCGGCGTCTGGCAGCCGCTGGATCTGATGACGGTGCGTGACGCCGCGGTGGCCGACATCGTCCCGAAGATGAGCGAGATGCAGGACTACGGCGGCTTCACCAACCCGCGTCTCATCTACAACCTGGGGCACGCGGCGTTCGAGTTCATCGAGGCGCGGTGGGGGAAGGAAGGCGTCCGCCAGTACGTGTTCGCGCTGCGCAAGAGCGTCATCGGCGGTGGCGACAGCGCCTACCAGGAAGCGTTCCAGATGGAGCCTGAGGAGTGGGATCAGCAGTTCGATCGCTACCTGAAGGATCGCTTCAAGCCGTTCCGCGACAAGGAGCGCCCGGCGGATTACGGGCGGGATCTCTCGCCGAACCCGGAGAAGTCGCGCTTCGCCAGCACGCTCAGCATCGAGCCGTCGCCGTCGGGCGACATCCTGGCCACCGTCACCGCCAACCGCGGCGACCGCGAGCTGGACATCGTCCTGGTCTCGGCCAAGGACGGGCAGCCGATCCGCAACCTCACGAGCGGCTTCGATCAGTCGATGGGCTTCGAGTACATCGCCTATCCCGGCAGCACCAGCCGCTTCATCGCGGTGCCGTGGATGTCGTGGTCGCCCTCGGGCGATCGCCTCGCCTATTTCGTGCGCACCGAGAAGGATCGCTCCCTCATCCTGCAGAACGTGCTCACGCGCAAGGTCGAAGTGCGCATTCCGATGAGGTCCGTCGATGCTCCGGAGTCTCCGGACATCTCGCCGGACGGCAAGCTGGTGGCGTTCTCGTCGATGCAGAATGGTGTCGCCGACATCTTCACCGTCGACGTCGACACCCACGAGATCGTCAACCTCACGAAGGACGACTTCGCGAGCTACGCGCCGACGTGGACGCCGGATGGCAAGAGCCTGATCTACCTGACGCGCGTCAGCGGCAACATGAAGTTGTTCCAGATGGACGCGTCGGGCAACAACAAGAAGCAGCTCACCTTCGGCACGCACGATGACGGCGGCGCCCAGTTCCTGGACGATCACACGCTGGTGTTCCCGTCGACGGCGACGGATCCCGCCAAGCCGATCGAGCCCGACGTCGCGCGCAACGGCAACATCTACAACATCTGGACGCTGGATCTCAGCAACGGCGAGCTCAAGCAGTACACGGATGCGGTGGCCGGGAACGCCTCACCGGTGATCCTCAAGGAAGGCCAGGGGCAGCCGCGCGTCGCGTTCGTCACCTATTACAAGGGCGAGTATGGCCTGCACACGCTGGAGCGCAAGGAACCGCTCGGCCAGGCCGCCTCGTCGGACTTCGGCGCCCCCGGACCGATCATCGACTTCCAGGCGCCGATGACGCACACGCTGGTCGCCGAGAACAAGAAGAAGAAGGGCAAGTTCGAGAAGCTGTTCCTCGAGGGGCGGCCGCCGGTCAACGTCGGCGTCACCAGCGGCGGCGACTTCTTCGGCGGCACCAACATCGCGTTCACCGACGTCCTCGGCGATCAGCAGTTCAACCTCTTCGCCGCGTCGGTCTCGCAGTACCGCACGCTGTCTCTGAGCTGGCTGAATCTGGAGCGCCGCTTCCAGTGGGCCTTGCAGGGCTACTCGCAGACGCAGTTCTTCTACGGACAGCTGGAGAACGTCTTCTACAACCCGGCGTACAGCGGTCTCATCGATCGCGATCTCGCGGTCGCGACCCGAACGGTCCGCGGCGGAACCGCCTTCGGCATCTACCCGTTCAACCGCTATCGTCGGGTGGAAGTCTACGGCGGCCTCGTGCACTACAACGAGCAGTTCGACAACCTGGAGATCGAGGACATCTCGAACGAGTTCCAGGAGCAGCAATTCGGTCGTCAGCTCTTCAACAACGGCACGATGGTGCCGATGGGCATCGCGTTCGTGCAGGAGACGACGATCTTCCGCGAGTTCGGACCGCTGGCCGGCAGCACGATGCGACTGTCCTACGAAGGCGCGCCGAAGGTCGGCGACACGCTGTCGCGGCAAGCGTTCGACGGCGACGTCCGCAAGTACTTCCGGCTCGCGGGCAGCGGCCTGCTGGCGTTGCGCGCGCGGGGCTTCAAGAGCTGGGGCGACAACCCCGACTACTTGTTCTTCGGCGGCAACTCCGAGATGCGCGGCTACGACTACCTGTCGTTCGTCGGACAGAACGCGTTCTTCTTCAACGCGGAGCTGCGCTTCCCGCTCATCAACGCGATGGCGACGCCGATCGGCATCCTCGGCGGCATCCGGGGCGCGTTCTTCGCCAACCTCGGCGGCGCCGGCTGGGAGGGACAGGGCTTCAAGTTCTGGACGAGCAGCCCGACCACCGAACGACCGGTGATCGGCCGCGTCGCCAACTTCGAGACGCAGCAGTACGATCCCGTCTACGGCGATCCGGTGACTGTCGACGGCTTCCGCCTGGTCGACGGCCGTGCCTCTTACGGCATCAGCCTCCAGACCTTCGCGCTCGGCTTCCCCGTCCATTTCGACTGGTCGTGGAAGACGCTGTTCAACAAGGACTGGGAGAACGTGCTCTTCTCGCAGAGCGGCGGCAGCTCGGACTTCCGCAAGCCGAAGTTCTCGGTCTGGATTGGATACGACTTCTAGGTTGGTCGGGTAAGGCGGGTCGGGCAGGTGGTAGGAAGACTGCCCTGCCCGCCGGACCTGCCTAACCCGCCCTACCCGCCTTTCGTGCCAGCCTCGCGGCCCGGCGTTCGTGGGCCTGGCGAACACGCTCTTCGTCTTCAGGGGTCTCGATGACCAGCGGCGGCACCTGACAACGCTTGCCGTCTTTGTCGATCGACACGAACGTGAGATGTGCGCGGCTGGTGAGTCGTCGCGCGCCCGTCCCGACTTCCTCCGAGAACGCCTCGACTTCCACTTCCAGCGACGTGTTGAACGTGCACGTCACCCGCGACTTGAGAATGATCATGTCGCCCACTTTGATCGGGTGGACGAACTCCAGCCCATCGACCGCCGCGGTCAACGCCAGCGAATTGGTGTGACGATGGCACGCGATGGCGCCGGTGATGTCGATGAGATGCATCACGGTGCCGCCGAGGATGAAGCCGAGGGGATTGGAATCGTTCGGCAGGACGACTTGCACGGTCTCGGTGGCCGAGTCCTGCCAACGCTTCGCGGGTTGCGTCATGTCCTGGAGTGTACGACCATCAGCCCGCAGACGTAGGGGCGGCTCGCGAGCCGCCCCTACCCCTCACATAACAGGGCTCAGTTGGTAGCCCGCGACAGCCGGAGCTGGCTCTTCTCCAAATCCATCGACACGCGGTAGGGGCTCAGGAACTTGTGGCCGATGATGCCACCGACCTGGAAGCCGAGGAGCACGCTGGGCGCGCGCAGGTTCAGGACCACCACCGAGAAGTTGCGGAAGGCGATGTCGCTGAAGGTCAAGTTGACGCCCGGCATCAGGAACGCATCGCGGTCCCACCCGGATGTGCCGTAGACGCGCAGCGCGATCTTGCGCGCGGGTTGCGACGCCAGCGCTTCGGCCGTCGCCGTGCTGATGGAGATGACCTCCCCGCCGGTGTCGACCACGAAATACGTCGGACGCGTCTCGTTGACGAGCCCGCGCACCATCGACAGGCGGTGGTGCCGCATCGGCAGCTGATAGTCGGCGGTCTCTTCCGGCAGCGAGCGGGCGAGCGTCAGCTTCCGCGTCGCGTAGTCCAGCGTCATGGAGAAGCCGAGCGCCAGCGGCGAGAAGCTCTCGGTCTCCCGTTTCGGGATGCCCCGCAGCGCCGGTGCCTTGATCAGCACGGGGACGTTCTCGATCTTCAACGTGCCGATCTCGAAGGAATCGATCCGTCCGAGCTGCAGACCGCGAAGGCCCACCTCGCCCACCCCAGCGCTCAACGTGTAGGTGATCGGACGCACTCCACGTCCCGACGCCGTCTGGCGCGAGATCGTCATCTGCTCCGATCCGGTGTCCAGCACGAAGTCCTGCCAGCGGCCGCCGTTCACTTTGGCCTGGACGATCACCTTGTCGTCGACCAGCTTGAAGGGCACGGTGTGCAGGCGACTAAGGGCCTCTTCGTCGACGCTGACCGGCTGGCGCTCGCCGAACGAGCGCAAGAAGCGAATCTGCGCGCGCGACCACGCCGCCTTCTCGCTGCGATCCTTGTTGGGCAGCAAGTTGACGTAGTCGCCGTAGGCCGCGGCGGCCTGTTCGTAGCGGCGCATGCGCTCGTAGATGGCGCCGACCGAGTGGTAGATCTCACCGTCGCGCGGCGACAGCTTCAACGCCGCCTGCGCCTCATCGAGCGCCTCGTCGACCCGGCCCTGCGAGGCCAGAGCGCGCGACAGCCCATGACGGCCGCGGGACAGCTCGGGAGCCAGCGCCAACGCGTCGCGCCAGCCGCGCTCGGCTTCATCGAACATGCCGGCCGACCAGAGCGCGTCGGCATGCGTGGTCAACGCCTCGGGATGGTTCGGCGCCTCGGTGCGGAGCGACGCGGCTTCGCGCTGCGCGACTTCGAAGTCGCCCAGGCGGAGCGCGGTCCGGACGATACCGATGCGGGAGCGAAGCTCGAGGGACGGGTCGTCCGTCTCGATCGCGCGGCGGAAGGCGTCGAGCGCCTCGCTGAAGCGGGTTTCCTCGAACAGCAGCGTGCCGAGCTGATACTGCAGCTCGCTATCTTCCGAAGACGTACGGCCGTGTGTGCCGACCGCCAACGCCACGCACACGGCAACGACTACGAGTCCGCCGCGCCACGCCCGAACGCGCAAAATCCGCGCGTCGGGGACCCCGGGTTGCCCGGTCCGCATGACTCCCCCTAGCGAGCCTTCGCCCTGGAGTAGCAAGCAAGCGTCGAAGCGGCTTCGCCTCGCTCGGCCCCAGAGTTGGCCAGCCCCGCCTTCGGCGGGGCGATTGTACCGACAGCCCCGGACGGCGCAGGACCGGGCCCCCGAATCTTAAGAGTGAGTGTATTCAGCGACGGACGGATGGGGTTTGTCAATCGGTATTCGGGCAGTCGGGAGTCGGCAGGCGGGAGTCGCGAGCACGGCGTCGCGGGCCGGACTGCCGACTGCCGATGGCCGACTGCTGGCACAAGCTACTTTTGGTAGTGTTTGGCGTTGATCTCGATGTAGCTCGCCCACTTTTCAGGCACCTCGTCGAGGGCGAAAATCGCCTCGACCGGGCAGGCCGGCACGCACGCCCCGCAATCGATGCACTCGTCGGGGTGGATATAGAGCATCGTGGCGGTCTCGAAATCGGCCTCGTCTTTGCGGGGGTGGATGCAATCCACCGGGCAGACGTCCACGCAAGCCGAGTCCTTCGTGCCGATGCAAGGTTCCGTAATGATGTAGGCCATTCGTTTCTCTCCAAACGCGGTGGCCGAAGACCACCCTGTCGATCGTGTAGGAGGGGCTCACCAGCCGCCCCGACACCGTCTTACGCCGACGCGTCCAATGCCCCGTCGGGCAAATACCCGAGCCGCATCGAAATGCGTCGTCCGAGCTCCCAGGTCGCTCGATTCAGCTCCGTCAAGATCGGCCCATCGTCGGGGCCGTGACTGAACACCCCGACGCGCGCCACTTCTTGGGCCGTGTAGTCGCGGACCGGCGCGCAGGTGCAGAACAGCCGCTGCATCGCGTCGGGTTCCACGGGCGGCGGCCCCATGCGGATCAGTGCGGCATCGGGCCGCTTCACCTCTTCCGCCTTCGCCAGCCGCAAACAACTCAAACGCCGCGTCGCCTGCCGAGGTGAGAAATACAGTGCACAGTGATTCGGCATCTCCTTGCCGTACACCGTGCGCATCGCCACTTCGTCCGGACCGGCGCTCCAGAGATAGGTCACCTCACCCGCCGCTGGAATCGCGATGAACCCGCGATAGGCCGTCTTCAGCACGTACTCCCGGAGAATCGGGTACGCGTGCAACCGGAGCTCCGATCGGCCCAATGACCGAAAGCTCAAGTCGAGCATCTTCAGCGTCAGGCCGTAACGCTGCGTCTCGTCGTCTTGCCGCACGTAGCCGCGTCGCTTCAACAACCGCAGCAAGCGGTGGGTGCTCGACGTCGGTTGTCGCAGCGCGCGCGCCAGCTCGGACAGGGTCATGCCGCGAGGGTTCGTGCTGAGCGTCTCGCACACCTCGAACGCCTTGTCGATCGAAGTCTGCGCGCCACCCTCGGCATCTGCCCGCGGCTTTTTCTTCTCAGCCATCGTCCGGCCGGCCTGTCTCGTCGGCGGTTACCTTTCCACCCTGTGGAAAGGGGTTTCAAGCTATTGACTCTACCGGTCGAGCGTCACGTCCGTCAAGAATCGGCGAAAATGGGCGATTTCTGCCTGGAGGTTGACGAGCTGCAACGAGATATCTACGATCTTGGCGCCAGCTTGTGTCGACCCTACCAGTTGGAGAGACTTTTGGGCACTACCGCATCCTGGACCATCTGGGTTCCGGAGGCATGGGGGTGGTCTACCGGGCGCAGGACCTTCGGCTAGGTCGGCGCGTCGCCCTGAAGGTCCTGCCCGCGGCCACGGCGCAGGACGAAGAGGCGATCGAGCGGTTCCGCCGCGAGGCGCGCACGGCCTCGAGCCTCAATCATCCGAACATCTGCACGATTTACTCGTTCGACGAGCACAACGGCCAATTCGTGCTGGCGATGGAGCTCCTCGAAGGCGAGCCGCTGGATCGGCGACTGGCGGGACGGCCGATGCCGATTCGCGATCTCCTCGACGTCGGCGATCAAGTGTCGGACGCGCTCGATGCCGCGCACGGCGAAGGCATCCTGCACCGCGACATCAAGCCAGCGAACATCTTCATGACCCGTCGCGGTCCGGTCAAGGTGCTGGACTTCGGCCTCGCGAAGTTCGCGCCCTCGTTGCGCCGATCGGATCCGAGCGCCGATCAGACGCTGGCGCACTCGGAGCACTTCACCAGCATGGCGGGCACGACGGTGGGCACCATCGCCTACATGTCACCCGAGCAGGCGCGTGCCGAGGATCTCGATCAGCGCAGCGACCTGTTCTCGTTCGGTGTGGTCCTCTACGAGATGGCCACGGGACGTCAGAGCTTCCCGGGGAATACCACGGCCGTCATCTTCGACGGCATCCTCAATCGTGAACCGCCGCCGCCGAGCTCGATCAATCCCTCGGTCCCAGTCGAGCTCGATCGCATCGTCAGCAAAGCACTCGAGAAAGACCGGTCGCTCCGATATCAGACGGCCGGAGACGTGCGCTCCGACATCCGACGATTGAAGCGCGACTCCTCGTCGATGCGGGTCGCCATCCCCGTGCATCCGCAGACCGACGAGGTCTCGCCCTACGTCGCCCCCCAGTCCGCGGCGACGCGGCCGCTGCCGACGATGCAGACGGCGCCGCCGACGATGGCAGCCGTCACCGCGCCGGTTCATGCGCACGCGGGGGCCTCGCCGAACACGACCACTGTCAACGCCCCGCCGGCAGCGGCGCCGGCGGCACCGGCGTCGAAGCCACAGAATCAAAAGGCGGTCATGCTCGTCGGCGGGCTCGTCGGGGCCGTGGCCATCGTCGCGGTGCTGGCGGTGTTCGGCATGCGGGGCGCGAGCAGCCCGCCCGCGGCCGTCTCCGACCCTCCCGCGTCACCACCACCGGCCGCGCCGATGCTGACGGAGCCCCCGACCGCCGTTCCTCCGGCGACGACGGACCCGGCCGCGACCACGCCGGGCGCGACGCCACCGGCCGCGGTTGTGCCACCCACGGACCCAACCACGACCAAGCCGCCGACGGGACCGACCGGGATGCCGTCGGTCGCGACTGTTGGACCTGGCGCCGTACCGCCTCCCTCGACGAAGCGTCCAACCGATTCAAAGTTGACGCCCGGGCCGCCAGCCACGACACCGCCAGCGGAGCCGGCCCT
>DAINCF010000047.1:0-21063 GCA_036732565.1 Vicinamibacterales bacterium | reverse complement strand
TGAAGACTACGGCGCGGTCGTGAACCTGCGCACGATGGCGGTATACGGCGGCGCGCCGATGACGGCGCAGGTGCGCGCCCTGCACCGCGGCGCCGACATCGTGGTCGCGACGCCGGGACGTCTGATCGATCACATGCAACAGCGCACGATCGACCTCACGGGCGTCGATATCCTCACGCTCGACGAAGCCGACCGGATGCTCGACATGGGCTTCATGCCGGCGTTGCGCCGCATCCTCGCGGTGGTGCCGCAGACGCGGCAGACGCTGCTCTTCTCGGCCACGCTGTCGAACGAGGTGGAGCGGTTGTCGACGGCGGTGACGCGTACGCCGGTACGGGTGGACGTCTCTGACGGTCAGGTCGTTGCGTCGACGGTTACCCATCGCGTTCACCCAGTGGGCGACGGTCGCAAGGGCGACTTGCTGACCCACGTCTTGAAGCAGCCGCCCACGGGGCAGGCCCTGGTGTTCTGCCGGACGAAGCGCGGCGCCAATCGGGTCGGCGAGCACCTCGAACGGATCGGCATCCGCGCCGCCGTGATTCACGGCAACAAGAGTCAGGCCGTGCGCACTCGCGCGTTGAGCGACTTCAAGACGAAACGCGTGGACGTCCTCGTGGCCACCGACGTCGCGGCGCGCGGCCTCGATATCGCGGCGTTGCCGTTGGTCATCAACTTCGACCTCCCGCTCGTCGCGTCAGACTACATCCACCGCGTGGGCCGCACCGGCCGGGCCGGCATGGCGGGACGTGCGGTCTCCCTCGTGTCCGCCAGCGAACGGCAACTCCTGAAGGACATTCAACGCCTGCTGCCGTCGCCGATCGAGCAGGTGATGGTCGATGGATTCGCGGGCTCCAGCGCAGCGGCGACCGAGCAGCGGCCGCGTCTGCATCGCACCGCGCGACGATTTCGATCGGCACGGGGCGCCGCTCCGGCAACGCGGCATTCGGGCGCCTCACGCCTCGAGCTCTGACGAACCGCTCGACCGACCGACGGATTGAACCCTACATCGCCTTGGCCGGCGCATCGACGCCGGCCCAGAGATTCATCGTGCTCATCTCCTCACGACCACAGGCCTTGAGGTAGACGAACAGTTGCGTGCGATAGGCGGCGCAGCCACACAACACGTAGTTGACGATGAACGCTCCGCGCGTGGTCGGGTTCCCGAACATGGTGATCCCGACCCGGAAGTCGTCATCGGACATATCGGCGAGCAGTGTCGAGTAAAGGTCGCTGTGTGCGGCGATCGCCGAGAGTGTCTGCTCGAAGTCCTGTTCCTTCGCCGCCTGCTCGGCGGCGCTCCAGACGACCGGATCGAACGCTCCAGCCTTGGTCGCCCGCACCAGCTCTGGCCCCATCACGCTCAAGTACTGCAGCAACTCCATCGTGCTGCGTTGCTTCGGCGTGGGACGGTAATCGAGCCTCGCGCGGTCGATCTTGCGCGCAAGGTGAAGCAGGATGTGCACTTCATGCTGGAGCGAGGCAATCAACTCCGAACGGGTCAAGACCATGGTTCCCCCTGATTAAATGGCGGGGCAGGATATCACGGCCGCTGAGGTAGGAAGTCAGCGCTCGAGGTCAAGACCCGACATGCTCTATCGTGAGGACGTGGATCGCAGCAGCCCGGCAAGTCTCCTCGAACGAGCAGGCGCCGCGTTCGCGGCCGATGACGCGGCCGAGATCCGCGCGATGCTCGAGCGGCATCCCGAACTGCGCGGGCTCATCAACGAACCGATCGGTCCGTTCGACTCGCCAGCCATGATCAATGTCCGCAGCCGGGCCATGCTGGACGTGTTGCTCGACGCGGGCGCCGATATCAACGCCAGAAGTCGCTGGTGGGCAGGTGGGTTCGGGCTGCTGGATTGCGCACGCCCCGAGCTCGCGGCGTACGCAATCGAGCGCGGCGCGTTCGTCGACGCCCACGCGGCCGCGCGGCTCGGGATGATCGACCGATTACGCGAGCTCGTGCAGCACGACGACAGCGTGGTGCATGCGCGCGGCGGCGACGGCAAAACTCCGCTCCACTGCGCGAGCACGATCGATGTGGCCGCGTATCTGCTGGATTGCGGCGCCGACATCGACGCGCGCGACATCGACCACGAGTCCATGCCGGCGCAGTACATGGTGAAAGACCATCAGGAGCCGGCCCGCTTCCTGGTCTCGCGTGGGTGCGCCACCGACGTGCTCATGGCGGCGGCACTCGGCAACCTGGACCTGGCCCGTCGTCATCTCGACGCCGATCCCGATTGCGTCCGCATTCGCGTGAACAACGATTTCTTCCCGATGCGCGATCACCGAGCGGGGGGCACCATCTACCAGTGGACGCTCGGGTTCCATGTGTCGGCGCATCAGGTGGCGAGAGCGTTCGGCCATCAGCCTCTGCTCGACCTGCTGCTCGCGCGCAGCCCGGCCGACGTTCGGCTCATGGATGCGTGCTGGATGGCCGACGAACGGACGGCGACGGCGATCTGCGAACAGGATCCGGTGCTGGTGAGTCGACTGTCTGAATCCGACCGCCGGCAAGTGACGCACGCGGCTCGCAACAACCAGGCGGCCGTCGTGGGGCTGATGTTGCAGTGTGGCTGGCCGGTGGACGTCAAGGGACAGCATCAGGCGACGCCGCTGCACTGGGCCGCGTTTCACGGGAACCTCGACATGGCGGAGAGGATTCTCCGCTTCCAGCCGCCGCTCGACGCGATCGACGCCGACTTCGGCGGCACACCGCTCGGGTGGGCGATGCACGGTTCCGAGCACGGCTGGCACGCGCGGACCGGTGACTACGCCGCCACTATCGAGGCGCTCATCCGCGCGGGATCGGCACGCCCTGCTGAGATCAGTGGAAGCGCAGCCGTGCGGGATGTGCTGCACCGGCTCGGTGGGTCCAACTGACGAGCGATGTTTCGCGCGCTTCCGAATTCGTGCACCGTTGATTGGTGCTTTCTACACGCCTCATCTCCCAAGCCCTGCCGACAACTCACACCAAACGCTGCGAGCTGAGTCACTTAGAGACGGCCGCCTGCATGGCATGCAACTTGGAGTAAATCATGGCCATGCCGGTCGCTGAGCTCATGGCCGCGCCGGGGGAGGGGATATCGTGAGACGACTTCATACACCTTTCATCGTGTCCGTCGCGGCCGCCGCGAGCGTGCTGGCAGGCTCCGCGTGCAACAACACCATCGATGGGGCAAAGAAGGACTCGGGGCGCGCCGCGGAAGAAGCCGAGAAGGCGGGCGATCGTGCGTCTCGGCGTGCGGACGAACTAGTGAATGACGCCCAGCGCGCCGCCGCGTCCGCCAGCGACCGTGCTGCCGAGTTCGCCGAGCGCGCGAGCGAGACCGCGGCTGTCGCGCTGCGTGGCGCTGACATCAAAGCGACGTTGATGGCCGATCCGTCGATCGACGCGACGGGCATCGATGTCGACACGGACGCGCGGACGCGCTCGATTACGCTGAACGGGCACGTCAAGACCGAAGCCGAACGGGATATGGCCGCGATCATCGCCGGGGCGCAGGCGCCTGGCTATCGCGTCGAGAACCGCCTGACCGTCCGGTAAACGGAAGCCTTTGAAGGAGAGATTCGAGCCATCGCCTTCGAAGGCAACACAGATGGCACAGGTAGCACAGATACGAGCCGGCGGGTCGGCCGCGTAGCGGCCGGAGCTGAACGGTCACGGAGCGCAGGGGAATGATCGACACGGGTGGCTCCGCACCATCCGGGGTGCTTTTTCGTCGTCTCAGAGTGGCAAGACCGCGACGCACGGCCGCCTTGAGTCTCGAGGATACGACACGGGTCAGGTAGGGGCGGTTCGCGAACCGCCCCTACAACTTCACTGGATGCTTCGACAATTTTCGCTGCAGCGAGCGCCGATGCATGTGCAGCGCGCGCGCCGCCTCCGAGACGTTCCCCCCGCAGTCGGCGAGCACACGATGAATGTGCTCCCATTCGAGCCGCGCGAGCGAGGGCACGACAAAATCCCTGGACGCGGCGGGCTTCGAGTCGTCGTCGGCGAAGGCGCTGACCAGTTGCGGCGCGTCGATCGGTTTCGTCAAGTAGTCCGCGGCGCCCAGCTTCAACGCCTCCACGGCCGTGGCAATCGCGCCGTAGCCGGTCAAGACGATGATGCGCGTGGTCTCGTCGATCGCATGGAGATCGCGAACGACGTCCAGGCCGTGGCCGTCGGGCAAACGAAGATCGACGACCGCCAGCTCCGGACTGTCGGCAGTTGCGACGCGAATGGCGTCCGCGGCGCTTGTGACGTGTGTGACGGCAAAGCCCCGCGCCTCGAGCGCGCGGCCCATGCGGTTGCCGAACGGTTCATCATCGTCGACGAACAACACGGTCCGCGAATCCGCTGTGCTCATGCCCCCTCGATGGGAAGATGGAGCGTAGCCGTCGTCCCGGCCCCCGCGGTCGACGTGAGCTCGAAACGACCGCCCCATTGGTCTGCGAACGTGCGGACCAGGAACAGGCCCAGTCCGAAGCCTGCGCCGGCGGGTCGCGTCGTGTAGAAAGGCTCGCCGGCGCGAGACAGGGTCTCCGGGGTCATGCCAACGCCTTCATCCCGCACGCGTACGCCGATCATCGAATCGTGTCGCGCTGCCGACACCGATACGCGCTGACCATCGGTCGAGGCCAGCAACGCATTCTTGATCAACGATCGCAGCACACGCGCGGACGCTTCGAGCGGCAACCGTACGGCCGGCAGCTCGCCCGGGATGACCAGGCTCACGCGATCTCGCTCGGCCGGTGCGATCCCGGCCAGCGCCTGCTCGACGATCGCCGCCACCGCGAGACACCGGGCCTCCTGTGCCGCCGACCGATCGGCACGTCCGCTCATCTGATCGAGAATCTCACGGCAGCGCTCCACCTGACGACGAACGAGGCGAGCATCCTCTGCAATCGCGCCTGGATATCCCCCTGACGAGAGGGCGAGCTCGAGCTCGACGGCGGCCGTTGCGATCGTCCCAAGCGGCGTGGCGAGCTCGTGTGCGGCGCCGGCGGCCAGCGTCGTCAACGAGGCCAGCCGCTCTTGCCGCGCCGCCTGCCGTCTGGCGTCCTGCAGGGCCAGCTCGCGCATCTCCAGCGCCAATCGGATTCTGGTCACGAACGTCGCCGTGAGCGCTGCGGCGACGAGGAAGGCGACCCACATGCCGATCTGGTGGCCCATACCAGGCTGCATGGCGGCGTGCGTTGCGTGCGGATCGAAGGGCGCCCTGAGGGCGGTCACGAACAGCGAGCCATAACCGGCCATGCAGGCGGCCGTGACGGCCAGCGTCCATCGGGCGCGCAGGATGACCGCGGCCAGCGTGATGTAGACGAGATATCCGATGGTGAAGGGGTTGGACGGCCCGCCCGTCGTCAGCATCAGCACCGTGAGCAACATGACATCCAGGAGCACGATCGCCCCAAGCGTCCCTTCGCGTGCGCCGGCGCTGTCGCGCACGCGGGTGGCCAACCACACGTTGCTGAGGAGCTGCGCCCCGAGCGTGACCGAGACAATCGCAAGCGGGAACCGGAGGTCGAGGGCCATCCACGCAACGGCGAGCGCGCATGCGGCGCCGAGCACCATCGCCCAGCGAAAGCGCACGAGCCACTGACCCGTGATGACCGGGCTCGTCACATCGAGCAGTGTATGACCGACGGCGCTCCGCGTCACAGCAAACGGCGGACACCGGCCACGACCTCGTCCACGGTAGCCGCATAGGGGAGGAGCAGCCGCGTGCGGCCGTCGCGATCCAGCACGTAAAGCGTGGTCGTGTGGGCAACGGTGTACTTGGCTTCGGAGTCTGTTGGCTCGACCTCGTACGCCGCGCCAAACTGGCTGGCCACGCGCGCGATGTCGCTGTCCGCGCCGGTCAAGCCCACGGCGTGCACGCCGAACATCGAGAGGTGCTCGCGCATCACCGCGGGTGTATCCCGCTGCGGGTCGACCGTGACGTAGAGTGTGGTCACGCGATCGCGATCGGCCCCGAGCTTGTCAGCCACCGCGCTCAGCTTGGAGAGCGTCGTCGGACAGACGTCTGGACAGAAGGTATAGCCGAAGAAGACCAGGACGACCTTGCCACGTTGAGACGAGAGCTGGAAGGGCCGCCCTTCGTGATCGATCAGGTTGAAGTCGCCGCCGAGCGTGAGCACGGGTGGTTCGGGCGCGCACCCAGCGAAGACGCACACGACTGCCCACAACAGGAGCCGCCTCCCGCGACTCATCGGAGTGACTCCGGACCGCGGACGACGACGTCCAGTACGATGGTGGCGCCTGTCGAGAGCTTCAACGTCAGGGGAAACCGTTCGCCGGCTTTTAGCGATCGCGTGAGGCCGAACAGCATCAGGTGTAGCCCTCCCGGTTCCAGCGCCACGCGACCCTTCGCCGGTACGACGATCTCGTCGATCCGACGCATCCGCATCATGGCGCCGTCCATCGTCATCTCATGGAGCTCGAGCGTCTTGGCCAATGGACTCTCGGCGGAAATGATTCGCGCGGGCTCTGCGGACGTGCTGGTGAGCGTGACATAGACGGCGGTCACGTCACGCGAGGGTGCGGGTTGTCGCGCCCAGGCGTCTGTGGCCATCAAGGGAGGTTGGGCTCCCGCGAGTGAGGCGATCGACGCGAGGAAAGCGCTCGTCGTCAGCGTTCGAGCCAGAATCACGGTTCCTCCAGTGGTGCAGTTATCCGGGATGTGCCGCCGATCGAGAGCACGTAGGCCGCCATCAGTTGCCGGGTCTCGAGATCGAGATGAGGAAACGCCGGCATCGGCTTCGGGAGGGCCGGGATGCCGCGGGCGATTGCATCAGCCACGGCGGCGATCGTCCGCGGGCGCTTGAACGCGTCCGCCCGCCTGAAGTCTCGCGGCGGGGGCGTCAGCGTCGCGGCGAGCTGGCCGTCGCCCCGACCGTCGCGACCGTGGCACGCGGCGCAGCCGTTGGTGTCGTAGAAGACCCTGCCCCTCGCGACCTCGGCGGGCCCGAACTCCCTGATCGTCGGACCAGGCGCCGGGCCACACGAAATCGCCGGGCCGAGCACCATCGCAGTGAAAGCACACCAGCGCCCGGTCCAGCGGCGGTGAGGGATCATGATCTCGGACGGGGCGCCATGCCTGCACACAGCACGTCGGGGAGCTCGACGCGCACCAGGTTCACGGCGTCCGCGTCTGCCCAGGCCAGAAGCGCAGATTCGACCAGCGCCGCCGCAATCACCATGTTCTCCCGCGGGTGCACGCTCCCGACTGCGATAGGCAATCCAATGGGCTGCGCCCGCTGGGTCCCGTGCCGGCGCGGCGGCAGATACCGACGCAGCACGAGCCGCTGGTCGCTGCGCGACCGCTCCAACGCTACGACGGTGACCAGTCCACAGAATTCCTGAATGGCGACCGGTCGATTGGCGACGTCAGGGATTTCAGCGGTCCACGTCACGTCGAAGAACGCGTGCGCGCCCGGGGTTACGAGCCAGGTGTGCTCACGGAGGCGGGTTACGGGCAGCTCAGCCTCGGTGGTGACCCTCGCGTTGCCGATCGCCGCCGTCGGCGCGGAGCCTGCGAGCGTCCGACCGCCGTCCGTGCTCGCGGCGGCGCCCGAACCCTGACGATCTGTCCAGGACAGCAACACGTCTTCGTCGACGACTCTCAGCTCGAGATTCGCCACCTCGCCGGTGCGCGCCGACACGACGTGGCGCGCCGCAACCGTGGCCTCGCGTGGCCACTCCTCGCCCGCGGGCTGCAATGGGTACGAGGCGCCACATGCCGAGAGGCTGACGACCGCGATGGCCGCAGACGGGAGCGAGATGCAGCGAAGCATGGTCGCCCGATTGTGCATCGATGGCGCGATACGTCATCTGCGACACGTTGTCGCAAGCCGTGGATCGAGACCTGCGACATGTTGACGCAGCCTCGGGGACTGATTGCCTTGGCGGTCGAAGCACGGTATCAATACGGGGCCGACGGCCGAAATGTCTCGCCGTTGTCTCCATGGAGGCGCTATGCGACGTCGACAGTTTCTTGCTGCCGCGGCTTGCGGGACCGCCGCACTCATGCCTGGTGTGACGGCGCAGGGTCCGGACCTGCCACCGATGCCTCATGGCACGCCGGCGGACGTGGCGAGACGCGCCGACTACTGGTCGCGCGTGAGCGACCTCTATGACGTCGACCGCGGCGTCACCAATCTCGAGAACGCCTACTGGGGCGTGATGGCTCGCTCCGTCGAAGCCGCCTACCTCGATCGGCTGCGCTTCGTGAACCGCGTGAACGTCACCTACATTCGCGACTCCGTGTCGTCGCAGTTGTACTCAGCGGAGTCGGAACAGGTGCGCGCGCACGTCGCCGAGCTGCTGGGATGCGCGATCGGGGAGGTCGCGCCGACGCGGAGCGGGACCGAGGCCCTGCAGAACCTGATCGTCAACTACCGTCGGCTCGCGCCGGGGGATGCGGTGATCTACGCGGACCTGGACTACGACGCGATGCAGCTCGCCATGCGTTCGCTGGTCGAACGGCGCGGCGCCACCGTCGTCACCGTCGACATTCCGGAGCCGGCGTCGCGTGACAGCATCCTTGGCGCCTACGAGCGCGTGTTGCGCGCCACGCCGCGGGCGAAGCTGCTGCTCGTGACACACCTGTCGAATCGCACCGGCCTGGTCACGCCAGCCGCCGACATCGTCCGTCTCGCGAAGGCACGAGGGGTCGACGTCATTCTCGACGCCACGCAGACCATCGGACATGTCGACTACCGCATCGCCGAGACCGAAGCCGATTTCGCCGGCTTCAGCCTGCACAAATGGGTGGGCGCACCGTTGGGCACGGGCTGTCTCTACATCAAAGGGAGCCGGCTGGACGACATCGCGCCGCACATGGGCAACGAGGCCGCCACCGACATTCGATCGCGCGTGTTCCCAGGGACCACGAACTTCGCCAGCTGGCTATCGGTTCCCGACGCGCTCGCGTTTCAACGCCGTATCGGCGGGGTGGCACTGAAGGCGGCGCGCATGCGCTACATGCGGGACTATTGGGTTGAGCGCGTCCGCGGCCCCCGCGTCGAGATCCTGACGCCTGACGATCCCGCGCTGTGTGCGGGAGTAACGTCCTTCCGGATCGCCGGAGTGGCGGCGCAGGACGTCCAGAAGCAACTGTTCGATCGATTTCGCATTCTCACGGTGGCTCGAAAGGGCATCGCCAAGGGCGACGCCGTCCGCGTCACGCCGACGTTCTACAACACGGAACAGGATCTGGATCGCCTGGTCACCGCGATTCGGCAGCTGGCCACCTGAGACCGTGAGCCTCGACGCTCCTCCTTTCCGCTTATGTGGGTGAGCCTGGGGACGCTGATGCCCTGGCCTGTGTCCGAGGGACATCCCAATGCGCTCATTGCCTGCACTTTTCGCCTGCCTCGCCTTCATGTGCGCCGGTTGTGACAACGGGGCACGGCCCGTCTCGTCTTCCGAGGCGTCGGCTGCGCGCGAGCCCGCGGAACCCGGCAGAGCGGCTCGCGAAACGGCCACGCCCTCCACCTTCGTGGAGGGCAAAGACTACACGGTGTTCGTGCGGCACCGCTTCCTGGACCAGACGCGCTTCGACCGCCCGGTCGAGGCGTTCAGCATGCTGTTCCCCAAGGGATGGACCATCGAAGGCGGGGTGCAGTGGCGCGGCGTGCAGGAGTGCCGCGGCGACGTCGTCAGCAACTACGTCAAGGCCAGCTCGCCCGATGGCGCGATCCAGTACGAAGCGATGCCTTCGCGCACCTTCACGTGGACCGACGAGCCGATGATGCTGCAGGCGATGCAGGCCGGCGCCCAGCGCGGCGGATGTCGGATCAATCAGCCGTTTGACGCGGCGCAGTACATCGACGGCTTCGCTCAGCAGGATCTGCACGCGCAAGCGTCCAGCATCCGGGCGGACGAGAACCGCCTGTCATTTCTGCAACAGATCGACGCGCAGGCGAACGCCACCTCGCGCCAGTTCGGCAACAACACGCAGCAAACCAGCACGATGGCCTTCGGCACCGTGACGTGGCCCGACGGCAACGAGGGCATCCTGCACGTCGGCGTCACGACCATCCTGATGCGGAAACCCGACCTGCTCAGCGGCCGGGTGACGACGATGGCCAGCACGTCGGTGTTCTACAGCGTGCTGATGCGATTTCCGGCGGCGCGCCGCGACGAGGCGACGAAGCTGTTCAGCATGGTGCAGTCCAGCTTTCGCCCGAACCCGATCTGGCAGCAGGCCAAGGACCAGTTCCTGACCGCCCTCGGCAACGCCGAGCACAATGCGCGCATGGACACCATCCGGCTGATGGGAGAACAGAGTCGCGCCTACGCGAAGGCCCAGAGTGACGCGAGCGACCAGCGGATGCGGGATTGGGAAAGTCGACAAGCCTCGCAGGAACAACAGCACAGGACCTTCGTGCAGACCATTCGAGAAGTCGAGACGTGGAAGGACGCGTCCGGCACCGTCGAATTGAGCAGCGGCTACGGTCAGGCCTGGAGCCGGGGCGACGGCAGCTATATTCTGAGCAACGCCCCGACGTTCGACCCCAGCAGCGTGCTTCAGGATCAGCGGTGGCAAGAGATGAAGCGCGTCGACCCGTGACCGCTCAGCGCGCGCCGCTCCACCGATTCAGCGCCGTGGCGTAATCCTCGGGGGTGTTCATGTTGAAGAAGCTGTCGCCATCCGGATCGAAGCGGCGAATCTCATCTTCATCGATGGTCAATGTTCGGACCTTGTCGAACAGATGCATCAACGTGAGGTCACCGCGCGCCAACCGCCGTTCGAGGACCGGCACGACGCCCTTTCGATACACCGCGTGCAACGGTTGTAGTCGACCGCCCCAGTGCGGCACGACGACGTCGTGATCGGAAATGCGATCGAAGAGATGGGCCACGAGCGGGAGGCTCAGAAACGCGGAATCGCACGCCACGACGAACGCGATGTCGCCGCGTACGGCCGCGAGGCCGTAATAGATCCCACCCACAGGCCCCTGATGGGCGACGGTATCGTGAATGACCCTCGCGTCCAGCGGCGGCAACGGCTGGTCGGGCGCGCCGACGACCACGATGTCCGAACAGAGCGATCGCAGGGCCGTCACGATGTGAACGATCAGCGGCTCGTTGTCGAAGCGAAGCAAGGCCTTGGGCTGGCCCATGCGCGAGCTTCGACCGCCCGCGAGGACGATCGCCGACGCGCCGGCCGGGTGGTCGATCGATGCCATCACTTATCAGCGCGCTTGAAGAAGTGCGCCACTCGGCGCCCCGCTTCATCCGTGTAGTAGACAATAACCCGGTCGGTGCGGTGCACGTCGTGGCCGATGTCCTTGGCGGCGCGCTCCGTCAGGTGCAGGGTCTCGTTCGATCCATCTTGAAGCCGAATCAGGAGCTTCTTGCCGCCTCTGTCGACCCGCGTCACCAGACCTTCGGTGACGTGTAAGCCGTCGGTGCCCACGCGATCGATTTCGACGGCCGTCATCTCGGCGCCCTCGGGAACGTAGTGCACGACCACCCGGCTGCCTTCCTCGAGGCCGGACGCCGCTTCGCCTGCCGCGCGTTGTGCGCCGTGGACGGTCGTGTGTCCCGTCAGATGGACCAGGTGCTTCACGCCCTCTACCGTTTTCACGACGATGGTGTGAGCGCCCGCGTACTCCTGGTCGACGGTGCCCTCGAGGGCGATCGTCCCGGTGTGCCCCTGGATCACCGGCGGTGTCGTCTGAGCCGCGGCCACGGTCGCCATGCCGAGGAGAAGGCTGCCGCCAAACAGTCTCAACGATGTGTGCAAGACATTCATGTCGTCCACGGGAGCAACGTGAGTGCCAGCCGGATCGCTCAGGACCCGCGGACGGAAGCACGACGGAGATGAGAGGTGCGCACGGAGAGCCACAACGGAGTGCGCATGCATGAACAGTTGGCAGTTGCCTGCGGATGATGCCTCATCCGAACACGTCCGAAGGCGGGCCCAGTCCTTGCAGTTGGGCGCTCGATGTCAGAGACGACCGCGGCCAACCGCGACATCCCCGAGCGCGGACGCCTGCGCCGGTGGGCGATGGCGGTCGCCGTCGTGCTCGCCCTGGTGGGCATCGCGTACGTCGGCTCGCGGAACGGCCAGCGATCCGCTGCAGCCGCCGATCGCGCGGCTGGCGGTACCGGGCCGGCGGTGTCGGTGGTCGCGGCGCGCGCTCGCATCGACGATGTGGATGTCCACCTCACCGGCCTGGGGACGGTCACCGCCTTGAAGACGGTCACGGTTCGGGCGCGGGTGGACGGCGAGCTCGTGACGGTCGCCTTTCGCGAAGGCCAACTCGTAGGCGCCGGCGATCTGCTGGCCGAGATCGATTCACGCCCGTTCCAGGTACAGCTCGAGCAGGCGGAAGGACAAAAGGCCAAGGATGAAGCCGCACTGGCCGATGCCCAACTCGATCTTCAGCGCTATCAGGTCCTGATCGACCAGGACGCCGTGCCGAGACAGCAGCTCGACACGCAGCGTGCCGCGGTCAAGCAGCTGGAGGCCGCGCTGCGCAGCGATCAAGCACAGATCGATACCGCCCGACTCAACCTCACTTACGCTCGCATCACCGCTCCCGCGTCCGGGCGCATCGGCCTGCGGCTGGTCGATCCCGGCAACATCATCCACGCGACCGACGCGACCGGGCTCGCGGTGATCACCCAACGCCAACCGATTGCGGTCGTCTTCACGCTGCCTCAAGACCAGTTGCCGGAGGTTCTGCAACAGCTCCGCGGGCGAGGCGAACTGGCCGTCGACGCGTACGATCGCGATCTGACCACCAAGCTCGCGTCAGGCACGCTGGCCGCGGTGGACAGCCAGATCGACCCGACCACCGGCACGATCAAATTGAAGGCGACGTTCCCGAACGGCGACGAGGCGCTGTTCCCGAATCAGTTCGTCAACGCCCGTCTCCGCGTGAAGCGGATTCCGCGGGCGGTGGTCGTGCCTTCGGCCGCCCTCCAGCGCGGCCCTCAACAAACGTTCGTCTACGTCGTGACGGCGGACCAGACGGTGGAGTCGCGCGAGGTCGTCGCCACGTTGACCGAGGGCGACGAGGCCGTCATTGCGAAAGGAGTGGCGGCGGGCGAAATGGTCGTGACCGATGGCGTCGATCGGTTGAAGACCGGGACTCGTGTCGCGGTGCGCGAATGAACCCCTCCCGCCCGTTCATTCTCCGTCCGGTCGCCACGTCTCTGCTGATGGCCGGTCTGCTGCTGGTTGGCGCCGTCGCGTTCACTCAGCTGCCGGTCTCGGCGCTGCCCGAGGTGGACTACCCGACCATACAGGTCGCGACCTTCTTCCCGGGCGCTAGTCCGGAGGTAACCGCATCGGCGATGACGGCGCCGCTCGAACGACAGTTCGGCCAGATGCCAGGGCTGAACCAGATGACTTCGTCCAGCTCGGACGGCGCGTCCATCATCACGCTTCAGTTCGTGCTCGACCTCGATATCGACATCGCCGAACAGGAGGTGCAGGCCGCGATCAACGCGGCGGGCACGTACTTGCCCGCCGACCTGCCGAATCCGCCGGTCTACAGCAAGATCAACCCAGCGGACGCGCCGATTCTCACGCTGGCGCTCACCTCGAACACGCTGCCGCTGTCGACGGTGGAGGATCTCGCCGACACGAGGCTCGCGCTGCGCTTGTCGCAGCTCCCCGGCATCGGGCTCGTCACCATCAGCGGCGGCCAGAAGCCGGCGGTCAGGATCCAGGTGAACCCGCGGGCGCTGTCGTCGTACGGCCTGACGCTGGAGGACGTCCGCACCGCCGTGGTGGCCTCGAACGTCAATCAGGCGAAGGGCAGCTTCGACGGACCGCAGCAGGCGTACACCATCGGCGCCAACGACCAATTGCTCTCGAGCCACGAGTACCGGCCGCTGATCGTGGCGTATCGCAATGGTGCACCGGTGACGCTCTCGGACGTGGCGACGGTCCACGACTCCGTCGAGAACGTGCGGCAGGCCGCGTGGATGAACGACATTCCCGCGGTCATCGTCAACGTCCAGCGCCAGCCCGGCGCCAACATCATCGGTGTCGTCGACCGCGTCAAGGCACTGCTGCCGCAGCTCGGCGCCACTCTGCCGCCGTCGATTCAGATGACCGTGCTCACCGACCGAACCACGACCATCCGCGCGTCGGTCAGCGACGTCGAGTTCGAGCTGATGCTGACCATCGCGCTCGTCGTGATGGTCATCTTTCTGTTTCTGAAGACCCTGTCGGCGACCGTGATTCCCAGCGTGGCGGTGCCGCTGTCGCTGGTCGGCACCTTCGGCGCGATGTTCCTCCTCGGCTACAGCCTCAACAACCTCACCTTGATGGGGTTGACCATCGCCACTGGATTCGTCGTCGACGATGCCATCGTCATGATCGAGAACATCGCGCGGTACGTCGAGCAGGGCGTGCCGCCGCTCGAAGCGGCGCTGCGCGGTGCAGAACAGATCGGATTCACGATCCTTTCGTTGACGGTGTCGCTCATCGCCGTCCTCATCCCGCTGCTGTTCATGGGCGACATCGTCGGCCGGCTGTTCCGCGAGTTCGCGGTCACGCTGAGCATGACGATTCTGATCTCCGCATTCGTCTCGCTGACACTGACGCCCATGATGTGCGCACGGCTCTTGCGGGCGAGACCGACGTCCGAGGAAAGCCGGGTGTCGCGCATGTCGGAAGCCGTGTTTCAGGCCGTGCTCGGCTTCTACAACCGGACGCTGCATTGGGTGCTCGGACGGCAGACGGCCACGCTTCTCGTCGCGACGGCGACGCTGGCGACGACCATCGTGCTCGCGGTCGTGATTCCCAAGGGCTTCTTCCCCGTGGAGGATACCGCCTTGATCGTCGGTGTGTCCGAAGCGCCGCAGACCGTGTCCTTCGCGGTGATGGCCGAGCGACAGCGGGCCCTGGCCGACGTCATTCTAAAGGACCCGGCGGTCGAGAGCCTGTCGTCGTTCATCGGGATCGACGTGAACAACACGACGGTGAACAGCGGGCGCATTCAGATCAACTTGAAGCCGGTGAAGGAGCGGGAGGTCGACGTCAGCGGGGTGATCCGGCGACTGCAGCCCGAACTGGCAAAGATCGAAGGCATCACGCTGTTCATGCAGCCGGTCCAGGACCTGAGCGTCGAGACGCAGACCAGCCGCACGCAGTTCCAATACACGCTCCAGAACGGGAATCAGGCGGAGCTCGACACCTGGGCGCCGCGCTTGCTGGAGCGCCTCCAGGCGCTACCCATGCTTCGGGATGTCGCGAGCGATCAGCAGCGCCAGGGGCTGCAGGCCCGTGTGGTGATCGACCGGTCCACCGCGGCCCGGCTCGGTGTCACACCGCAGATGCTCGACGACGCGCTGTACGACGCGTTCGGACAGCGACAAATCTCGACGATGTTCACCCAGTTGAATCAGTACCGGGTCGTGCTGGAGACCGATCCGGCGTTTCAGCGCGATCCACGCGATCTGCAGCACGTCTTTCTGCAGGCGCCGCTGTCTGGGACCGAAGGTGGTCCGATTCCGCTGAACGCGTTCACGCGCATCGAGAGATCGACAGCGCCGTTATCGATCCCTCATCAAGGTCAGTTTCCGGTCGCCACCTTTTCGTTCAATCTCGCGCCCGGTGCATCGCTGGGCGCCGCCGTCGACGCCGTGAACCGGATCGGACCGGAGCTCGAGCTGCCGGCCAGCTTTCAGGCGAGATTCCAGGGAACAGCCTCGGCGTTTCAAGCCGCGCTGGCCAACGAGCCGATGCTGATCCTCGCTGCGCTGGTCACCGTCTACATCGTCCTCGGGGTGTTGTACGAGAGCTACGTCCATCCGCTGACCATTCTGTCGACGCTGCCATCTGCGGGCGTCGGTGCGCTCCTCGCGCTGATCGTGACGGGCCAGGAGCTCAGCATCATCGCGCTCATCGGCATCGTGCTGCTCATCGGGATCGTCGAGAAGAACGCGATCATGATGATCGACTTCGCGCTCGACGCCCAGCGCGTGGAGCATCGCCCGGCGGACGATGCGATCGTGCAGGCCGCGCTCCTTCGATTCCGCCCGATCCTGATGACCACCTTGGCGGCGTTGCTGGCGGGGTTGCCGCTCGCGCTCGGCGGTGGAACCGGATCGGAGCTGCGGCGGCCGCTCGGCATCGCCATCGTCGGCGGGCTGATTGTCAGCCAACTGCTCACCCTCTATACGACACCGGTCGTGTATCTGATGTTCGATCGCCTGGCGACGCGCTTCAACCGGCGGCGCGGCGGCGCGTCATGAGCATCTCCGCGCCCTTCATTCATCGGCCGATTGCCACGACGCTGCTGACCGTGGCCGTCACGTTGGCTGGCGTCGTCGGGTATCTGCTGCTCCCCGTCTCGCCGCTACCGGAGGTGGAATTTCCCACTATCCAGGTGTCCGCCGGTCTTCCTGGCGCCAGCCCGGAAACCATGGCGTCGGCGGTCGCGACTCCGCTCGAGCGGCAGTTCGGACGCATCGCCGGTCTGACCGAGATGACATCGAGCAGTCAGCTCGGGTCGACGCAGATCGTGATGCAGTTCGATCTCGCCCGCGATATCGATGGCGCGGCGCGCGACGTGCAAGCCGCCATCAACGCCGCCCGCAGCCAGTTGCCGGCGAACCTGCCGACCAATCCGAGCTACCGCAAGGTGAGTCCGGCAGACGCGCCGATCATGATGCTGGCGCTGACGTCGGAGATCTCCACCAAGGCGCAGATGTACGACATCGCCTCGTCGATCCTGCAACAGCGCATCGCTCAAGTCGACGGCGTCGGCCAGGTGTTCGTCGGTGGTGGGGCGCTGCCGGCCGTGCGCGTCGAAGTCAACCCGACGGCCTTGAATGGACTCGGGCTCGGCCTCGAGGATGTGCGGACCGCTCTCGGCGCGGCGAATGCCAATCGACCGAAGGGCACGCTGGGACAAGGGCCGACGGCATGGAGCATTGCCACGACGGATCAGCTCTTCGGCGCGGACGCCTACCGCCCGCTGGTGCTCTCGTACCGCAACGGCGCGGCCGTGCGCCTCCAGGACATCAGCGAGGTCGTCGACTCGGTCGAGGACGTCAGGACCGGAGGCTACGCCAATGGCAAGCCCGCCGTGCTGATCATCGTGTCCCGCGAGCCGGGCGCGAACATCATCGCGGCGGTCGACGGCATTCGGGCGCTGCTGCCATCTCTGCAGGCATCGATTCCGCCCACCATCGCGCTCTCAGTGCTCTCGGACCGCACGACCACGATTCGCGCCTCGGTCCAGGATGTGGAGCTCACGATGCTGATCTCCATCGCGCTCGTGATCCTGGTCGTGTTCCTCTTCCTGCGCCGCGTGCGATCGACCGTCATTCCGGCCGTGGCCGTTCCGGTTTCGCTCGTCGGCACGTGTGCGGTCATGTACCTGCTCGGCTACAGCCTGGACAACCTCTCGTTGATGGCGCTCACCATCGGCACGGGGTTCGTGGTCGACGATGCGATCGTCGTCATCGAGAACATCTCGCGGCACATCGAGGCCGGCATGCAGCCGTTGGAGGCGTCGCTGCTCGGCGCTAGGGAAATCGGGTTCACCGTCGTGTCCATCAGCGCCTCGCTCATCGCGGTGTTCATTCCCATCCTGTTGATGGGCGGCCTCGTCGGGCGGCTGTTCCGCGAGTTCGCGGTCACGCTTTCCATCGCCATTGTCGTCTCGATGCTGGTGTCGCTGACCACGACGCCCATGATGTGCGCGCGCCTGCTCCCGTCTGCGCGCCGCGACGACCACGGCCGGCTGTATCGGCTGAGCGAGCGCGGCTTCGATTGGATCCTGGCGCGATACGAGCGCTCGCTGAGGTGGGTGCTGCGCTATCGGCAACTCACGCTGGCTGTGGCCGTGGCCACGATGATCGCCACGGGCTACTTGTACATGCGGATCCCGAAAGGGTTCTTTCCACAGCAGGACACCGGGCGGCTGACCGGTGTCATCCAGGCCGATCAGGACAGCTCCTTTCAGGCGATGCAGCGACGCGTATCCCAGGTGGTCGACACCGTCGTGCACGATCCTGCCGTCGACACCGTGCAGGCGTACGTTGGCGGGGGTGGCATCCAGAACGTGGCGCGCATGTTCGTGAACTTGAAGCCGCTCAGCGAGCGCGCGGATGACGCCACGGCGATCATCGGGCGTCTCCGCCGGGCCCTGGCGAGCATGCCTGGCGCGGCGCTCTATCTCCAGGCCGTCCAGGACGTCCGCGTGGGGGGACGCGCGAGCGCGGCACAATACCAGTACACGCTCCAGAGCGAGAGCGTCCGCACGCTCAACGATTGGGCACCACGCGTCTATGAGCGCCTGCGCTTGCTGCCGCAGCTGGCCGACGTCAACAGCGACTTGCTGACCAGCGGCCGCCAGGCGCAATTGACCATCGATCGCGCCACGGCGTCGCGATTCGGCATCACCCCGCAGGCGATCGACACGACGCTGTCCGGCGGGTTCGGCCAGCGTCCGGTGTCCACGATCTACACCAGCCTCAACCAGTACCACGTCGTGATGGAAGTCGCGCCGCGGTTCTGGCAGAGTCCCGATGGACTGGCCACCGTCTACCTGCGTGCGAGCGATGGTGGCCAGGTGCCGCTCAGCGCCGTTGCGCGGTATGCGCCGTCGACGGCGCCGCTGTCGGTCGCGCATCAGGGGCAGATCCCGTCGGTCACGATCTCGTTCAATCTGCCGGCGTCCGTGGCGCTTGGCGATGCCGTGACCGCGATTGAGTCGGCGCAACAAGCCATGGGGCTGCCCTCGTCGATTCGCGGCAGCTTTCAGGGCACGGCGCAGGCGTACCAGCAGTCACTGGCGACGCAGCCACTGCTGATCGCGGCAGCGCTGGTCGCGGTGTATGTCGTGCTCGGCGTCCTGTACGAGAGCTACATCCATCCGATCACGATCCTCTCGACGCTCCCTTCCGCCGGTGTCGGCGCGTTGCTGGCGCTGATGCTGTGCCGCACGGAGCTGACCATCATCGCGCTCATCGGCATCATCCTACTGATCGGCATCGTCAAGAAGAACGCCATCCTCATGGTCGACTTCGCACTCGAAGCGGAGCGCCTGCACGGCAAACGTCCAGAGGACGCGATCGTTGAGGCGTGCCTGCTGCGGTTCCGGCCCATCACGATGACGACCATGGCAGCGCTGCTGGGGGCGGTGCCGCTGGCTCTCGGCTTCGGCACCGGCGCCGAGCTGCGACGGCCGCTCGGCATCGCCATTGTTGGCGGCTTGGTCTTCAGCCAGATGTTGACGCTGTACACCACACCGGTCGTGTATCTGTATCTCGATCGGCTGCGACGGAGTGACAGATGATCGCTCGTCGAACGGGGATCGTGCTTGCGCTGGCTCTGCTTGGGGTCGGCTGTGCGGTTGGCCCGCGCTACGCCCGGCCCGAGGTCACGGTTCCGGCGTTCTTCAAAGAGGAGCCGGCCGCCGGTAGCACGCTCGCCGTGCAATGGCAGCGTGCCGACCCGGGTGACGATGTCCTGCGCACGAACTGGTGGGAGATCTTCCAGGATCCGCAGCTCAGCGCCCTCGCCGAGCAGGTCGAGGTGTCGAATCAGACGGTCGCGCAAGCTGAGGCTCGTTTCCAAGCCGCGCGGGCGGCCATTCGCGGCGCGCGCGCCAATCTGTTTCCGACGGTCACAGCCGGGGCGTCGGTGGACCGGTCGCGATCGTCGTCGCGTCGAATCGTGACGTCCGACAGCGCCGGTGGAGCAGCCGGTGGAACGACCGTAACCGACCATCAACTGCCGATCGATTTCTCGTATGAGGCCGATCTGTGGGGACGCGTCCGCCGAGGCGTGGAAGCGAGCGTGGCGACGGCGGTGGCCGCAGGCGCGGACGTCGAGACGGCGTTGCTCAGCATGCGCGCCGAGCTGGTCAGCGACTACTTCGAGCTGCGCGGGCTCGATGCACGGATCGCCTTTCTCGACAAGACGGTCGCCGCCTACGAACGGGCGCTGCGGCTCACGACCGCTCGTTACGACCAGGGGATAGCGTCCGGTGTCGACGTGGCACAGGCCCAGACGCAGCTCGACACAGCGCGAGCCCAGGCGACCGACCTGCAGGTCGCACGGGCGCAGTTCGAGCACGCGATTGCGAGCCTGGTGGGCAAGGCGCCCGCGGATCTCTCGATCGCGCCCGCCGCGACCGAGGCGGAGCCACCGGTCATTCCTGTGACGCTCCCCTCGCGTCTGGTCGAGCGGCGCCCCGATGTCGCCGCCGCCGAGCGCCGCGTGGCCGCCGCCAATGCGCAAATCGGCGTCACCCAAGCCGCCTTCTTTCCACACCTGCTGCTGACGGCAGGCGGAGGCCTCGAGAGCTCGACGCTGAGCAAACTGTTGTCGTGGCCCAGCCGCTTCTGGTCGATCGGCCCGTCGCTCGTCGAAACGGTGTTCGACGGCGGCAGTCGTCGGTCCCTCAAAGAGCAGGCCGTCGCGAATTACCAGGAGACCATCGCCGTCTACCGGCAGACCGTGCTGACGGCGTTTCAGGATGTCGAGGACGGCATCGTTGCGTCGCGCGTGTTGGCTGACGAGGCGCAGCAGCTCGACGCGGCGGTCGCCTCGGCCACGCGCTCGCTCGAGATCGCCAACGCGCGCTACGCCGGTGGCGTCACGACCTACCTCGAAGTCATCACCGCGCAGACCGCCGTGCTGGGCAACCAGCTGGCGGCCGTCGATGTCGCGACGCGAAGGATGACGGCGAGCGTCCGGTTGATCGAAGCCCTTGGCGGTGGGTGGACCACCGCCGACCTGCCTACCCGACACTGATCCGATTGCGGCCGCCGTGCTTGGCGGCGTACAGCGCGGCGTCGGCCGCCCGAAAGAGCGCCTCTCCGGCGGCGTCGATATCAGTGGCAGAGTGAAGGGACGCCGCGTGGTCGAACATGCGGCACGCCACGCCGACACTGATCGAGAGCGTCGCCGCGGGAAACGAGACCCCTGCCAGCACCGGTGCGATGGCGTTGACGTCGCGGCAGAGGTCTTCCGCGACCGCGAGCGCGCGCGGCTCGGCCGAGCTCGGAAGGGCGATGACGAACTCGTCGCCGCCGTACCGACACGGCGCCGATTCGGGCGGCACGCGCGCCGCGATGATCCG
>DAINCF010000046.1:0-21105 GCA_036732565.1 Vicinamibacterales bacterium | reverse complement strand
AGCACGGCCAGGTCGCTCGAGCCAGGCGCCGAGCCAAGCTCGATCTGCCACGCGCTGAGCGGACCGCCGCCCGCCGGCATGTTCCAGGTCAGTCGGGCCGTTGAGCCGGCGACCGTAGCGACCAGGCCCTGCGGCGCGCCAGGGTGGGTTACCGCGGCGTCAATGGTGCCGGCAACCTCTGACGAGGCGGGCGAGATGCCGGCGCTGTTGCCGCTGCGCACGCGGTAGTGCCAGGTGCCGGCGGGAATCACCGTCCGCACGCTCGTGACTCGACCGGTGATCACGATCGGCACCGTAACGAGGCCTGATTGCGTCCCGCCCTCGAGGACGTAGAAGGTGGGCACGGCACCTGCCGCCGGCGCACGCCACGAGAACACCACGCCATTCCCGTCGCGCGCTCCCGTCAGATCGGTCGGCGGGTCGGGAACGGGCGCCGGCGTGGCCGTGATGTTCGCAGTCGCCGTCGACGACAGCGTCCCGTCACTCACGGTGAGCGTCACGGTCGCGTGGCCCTCGCGATCCTCGGCGAGCGTCAGCCGCAGCGTCCGCGTGCTTCCGGTCCCGGTCAGCGACACGCCGCTGAGAATCGTGTCCCCTGCGGTGACGATGGAGGCCGTGAGCTGCTCCGCGCTCGTCGCGTCATCGGCGACCGTGATCGTCATCGGAGGAATGGCGCGATTCTCCTCGACGGTGACGTTGGTCACTCCCGAGATCGTCGGCGCACCGCCTGACACGGCGATGCTCGTCGCAAGGCTCGACGTCTGACCAGTGGTGTCGAAGACCGTGACCGTGAACGACGAGGTTCCGGCGGCCGTGGGTGTGCCGATGATGGCGCCGAGGCTCGTCAGCACCAGCCCAGCGGGAGCGTTCCCGCGGTCACGGCATGGCTCAGCGTGCCGTTGCCCGTGCCCGCGAAGGCGAAGGTGTACGCCGTGCCGGCGGTCGCCGCCGGCGGTACTCCCGAGATCGACACCGCCGTCCCCGCCACGGTAATACTCGTCGCGAGGCTCGACATCTGCGAGGTGGCATCGATCACGGTGACCGTGAACGACGAGGCTCCCAGCGCGACCGGCGTGCCGACGATGGCGCCGGCGCTCGTCAGCACCAGGCCAAGCGGAAGCGCTCCGGCAGTCACGACATACTGCAGCGGGCCGTTGCCCGCGCCGGTGAACGAGAAGTTGTAGGCGGTGCTCCACACGGCAGCGGAGGCGTTCCCGCAATCGAGGTGCCGGTGCCAGTCACGGTGACGCTGGTGGCATGGTCGACGGTGCGCGCCGCCTCGTCCGTGAGCCGGACCGCGAAGTTCGAGGTACCCACCACGGTTGGCGTGCCAGTGATAGTGCCGAGCGTGGACAATGACAGGCCCGTCGGCAGCGTGCCGGCCACGAGCGTGCGCCACGTCGAGCGTGAGGCCCTGCACCAATTCCGCATTCGCCGTGGCAGGCATCGTGTCGCACACGGCGCCGGCCACGAAGTTCCCCCATCGTCGATATTGCCTGAGCCGGGGATGATGTCGCAGTTCTCTTGAGTGAGAGCCGGCACCAACAGCGTATTGGACAGGTGCAGCGAGTCTTGGGTCCCGGCAATGTTGTTCGGGGTGTTCCCGACGAATGAGGAGTTGGTGACGACCGTCTGGCCGAAGGCGCCGCTGTCGAGCAAACCTCCTCCCGTGCAGAACGCGATGTTGCCGCTGGCGGTCACGTTCTCGAGTACGGCGAGCACGCCGAGATTGAAGAGGCCGGCGCCACAATCGGCGAGATTGGCGATGATCGACGAGCGGCGGACGAAGACCGTGCCACCGTCGTTGGCGATGCCGCCGCCCTCGAGGAACGAGCTCGTCTGGTTGTTTCTGACCACGACGTCCGAAAGAGTGGCCGTGGCGTTGACAATCAGGACGCCGCCGCCGGACTCGCCGGGCGGAGCGCTGCCGCCGCGAATGGTCATCGACTGGATCTGCACCGTCCCACCGAGCACGTGGAAAATACGGTCCAGTCCGGCAGCGTCAACGATCGTGTCGCTGGGATTCAAGCCGCTGACGACGACATCTTCGGTGATGTCGAGATCGCCAGTGGCGCCTGCGTCCTCGAATTCGCCAGGGAGCGCCAGCGTGTAGGTGCCGGGCACCGGCACGAGAATCTGATCCGCGCCTGGCGTCGCGTTGGCCTGCTGAATCGCGGCGCGGAGCGTACAGACGCCGCCCGACGTTTCGCAAAGGCCGTCGGCCGTGTCGTCGTCGATGTCATCGTTGACGCTGTTGACGACGAATGTCTGCTGAGCAGAAGCGGTGGGGGAGAAGCAGGCGATGAAGAGAACCGCGAAGATCGCGCTTTTGACGGACCGACCGGGCTGCACCGGAAAACTCTACCGTAGAGTTGGCGCCGGAACTTCGTGACGAGTGCCTTCCGGCGCAGAGCGAACAAAGAATGAACGCAATAGAGTGCGCTCGCGTGCCGCCGGATTCGAGAACCGCAAACCTCTCGCCCATCATGTGGCCATGACGCGAGGATCACAGCCGCTTCCGTACGGGATCACGCCGCCGGCGTTCCGGCTGCCTGACACGACACACCTTGGCGCCGTGCGTCTCCAGGTGAGCGACCTGCCTCGATCGCTGGCGTACTACCAGCAGATTCTCGGTCTACGCGCCTACGCGACGACTGACGAGACGGCCACACTGGGACCACACGATGACGACCGGCCGTTGGTGACGCTGCGGACAAGGCGTGGCGTGACGCGTGCGCGGCGTGGCGCCTACGGTCTGTATCACTTCGCGATCCTGTTGCCCGACCGCGCGTCGCTCGGACGGTTCGCGGCGCATCTGGCGTCGCTCGACGTCCGCGTCGCGACGGCCGATCACCTGGTGAGCGAGGCGCTCTACCTCTGGGATCCTGATGGGCTCGGCATCGAGGTCTACGCCGATCGACCGCGCGACACCTGGCGGCATCAGGGGCGCGAGCTCGCGATGACCACGGATCCGCTCGACATCAGCGGCGTGATCGCCGCTGGCGGCGATGAGACGTGGGAGGGGGCACCGCCGGCACCATCATGGGCCATGTGCATCTGCACGTCGGCAGCCTCGAGGGTGCCGACGCGTTCTATCACCGGGCCCTGGGCTTCGACAAGATGGCGTGGAGCTATCCAGGTGCGCTGTTGCTGTCGGCAGGCGGGTATCACCATCACCTTGGCACGAACGTGTGGTCGCCTGGGCCGGCTCCATCGGTAGAGCAGGCGCAACTCCTCGAGTGGCAGCTGATCGTGCCATCTGACGAGGATGTTGCCGCGATCGGGCGTAGCGTGAGGAGCGCGGGCTACGCGACATCGGATGCCGATGGCTCGCTGCTCGTGACGGATCCATGGGGAGCGCGGCTGCGCATTGGCGCCGAGAAGTGAGGGTCACTACTTCGCTGGAAACCTTGGATCTCGCTTGGTCTCCCGGATCTGGAGGATATGACGCTGATCATGGGTGGAAATGAGCAGCGCCCACTGGTAGGCGTCGCATCGCTGGCGTTCCACGATGTGGCTTCTCAGGTCGTCGCGGGTCGTCTTGATGAATTGGCGGAGCTGGTCGTGCTGTGTGCGGTAGACCTCGAGTGCCGCGCGCAGATCGCGTAGTGTTCCGGTGGGCCGTTCGGTCGGAATCGCCTGCTCGGGCCTGCCGCGGTCGATGCCGTACCAGAGGACGTCGGCGTCATCCATCGCGCTCTTGCGGCCGCGCGGCGGCTGCTTGAGCGCCGTCTGGAGATCCTGCCAATAGATCGGCGCCACGACCGCCAGATGCTCGACGACCTGGGCAATCGTCCACGCGTCCGGCGCACGCCGGAACTCGAGCTGACGCTCGGTCAGGCCGGACACCTCATCGTCGAGCCAGCTCGCCGTCATCTCGAGATGCGCGAGCAGACGCTGTCGCTCGTGCTCTGTCATCTCCCGTGCAACGGGTGACTCGCCCCATGCGAACAACGCGAGAAGCGCAACCGCGATCGTTCTGTGCATGATGGACCGTCCTGTTACCAGAGCGTCGCCACACCTGAATATTTGGGAATGTTTTCGTCGGACGTCAAGATCGTCAGCGTGTGGGCCTGCGCCAGCGCCACGAGCACGCGGTCGAACGGATCCCGGTGGATGAGCGGCAAACCAGCCGCGGCGCAGGCCACGCGTGCCTCGAGAGGATGCTCGCGCAACTGATGACGCTCCGCCAGGGCAAGGAACCACTGCGCCGGCGGCAACTTCAGCTCGAGTTTGCCACTCGCGACTTTGATGGCGATCTCCCAAGGCGTCACCGCCGAGACGTTTGCCTCCGGGGCTGAACGGAGCGCGGCCGCGGCGCGATCGGGCAGTTCGCCGCGCGCGAGTGCCAACAGCGCACAAGCGTCCAGCAAGATCGTCATCGCAAGTGTGGCGGCCACTCGTCATCCGACAGCGGTTCGGTTGGATCGTAGCCGGGCGCGTACTCTACGCGCAGGGCAGGGTCGGGCTCGAGATTCCGCACCGAACGGCGACGGCTTCGGCGGCGAATTTCGGCGACCTCATGACCGTCACGACAGAGCACGACGACTTCGTTACCCTCTTCGACGGCTCGCACCAGTTCGGAGAGCCGCGTCTTCGCCTCGTGCATGTTCACCGTGATCATGATTAGCTAGTCTAGCTAACTTCGGAAGACCCTGGCAACCTTGGTGGGAAAAGGAGCCTCGTAGCTGAGGTGCCGTACGGATGACCTAGCGCGTAACAGGAATCTGCTTGCAGCCGAGCGTGACTGTTGCTACGTTCCCAATCCGCACTCGACGTTGTGTTACGTAAACGTTTACATCCTCGAATGTAAGCGGTTACGGTCTTTCATCAGGAGGCTCGTATGAAGCCTGCTTGGCCCATCCCCCGCGTTGTGTCTCTGCTCGCCCTTCTGGTGATGTGCTCTGTACCGGTGTCCACCGCGCAGGAGTTCCGCGCCACCATCACCGGGCGCGTTACCGATCCTTCGGGCGCTGCCATGCCGGGCGTCACCGTGACGGTGACCAACACGCAAACCAACGAGGCCGCGATGGCGGTCACGAACGACCAGGGGCTGTATGCGATGCCGTTCCTCCGGCCCGGCGTGTACAGCGTCACCGCCGAGCTCGAAGGGTTCCGGAAATACGAGAACCAGAAAGTCGAGCTCCAGGTCGGGCAGACGCAGACGCTGAACGTCGCACTCGAAGTGGGGGCGCTCACGGAAACGGTGACGGTGACGAGCGAGCCCCTGGAATCGACGCGAGCCGATCGCGGGATGGTCATCGAGAACCTTCGCGTCACCGAGCTGCCGCTGAACGCGCGCAACCCGTTCATGCTGTCGTATCTGTCGCCAGGGATCACCTACAACGGGCCCGCGATCTATCAGCGGCCGTTCGACAACGGCGCGATCGCCGACTGGTCGATCAACGGGGGTCAGAACCGCAACAACGAGTTCCTGCTGGACGGCGCGCCCAACAACGCCATCACGGGCGTTCCCAACGCCGGCAACAACATCGCCTACGTGCCGCCGGTCGATGCCGTGCAGGAGTTCAAGATCGTCACCAACAGTTACGACGCGCAGTACGGGCGTACCGCTGGCGGCGTCGTCAACGTGCTGCTGAAGTCGGGCACGAACGCCCTGCACGGGTCCATCTACGAGTTCGCGCGCCGGAAGGCACTCGACTCGAACGAATACTTCTTCAAGTTGAACAACCGCGAGAAGCCCGACCACAAGTTGGATCAGTACGGCTTCCAGGTAGACGGTCCCGTTCGCATTCCCGGGCTGTACGACGGGCGGAACAAGACGTTCTTCATGTTCAACTACGAAGGCTACCAAGAGGCGACACCCAACCCGGTCACGTTCACCGTGCCGGATGCGGCGCAGCTTCGCGGTGACTTCAGCAACCTGCGCGACGCCCAGGGCCGGCTCATCACCATCTACGATCCCTCCTCGGGCCGCGAGGTGAACGGGCAGTGGGTGCGCGACCCGTTCCCGGGCAACATCATCCCCGAGAATCGCATCGATCCGATCTCCAGGCGCATCGCCCAGTACGCCCTGCAGCCGAACGCCTCATCTCCAGCGGGCGGCGATCCGTGGCGGAACAACTTCGTCTTCGCGCCGAACCTGGCCTACGACGACTTCCACAACATTGCAACGAAGGTCGATCAGAACATCAGCGATCGGACGCGCATGTTCTTCCGCTACGCGTACAACAAGCGGACCGAGACGCGGTACACGAACGGCATCACCAGCGGCCCGGCACAGGACGGTCAGCTGCCGCACGGACGCAGGAACCATACGGGCGTCGCCGACTGGGTGAACACGCGAAGCTCCTCGCTGGTGCTCAACGTGCGCGTCGGCCTCAATCGGTACCTCGAGCTCGGACGTTCCGATGCGGGCCTGGGCTTCAACCCCGCCGAGCTGGGCTTTCCGCAATCGATGGTTGATCAGCTGCCGAACCAGGTGTTCCCGCGTCTCAACTTCTTCTCGCCGGCCACGACGGCGACGACCGGCACCGAGGAGTACCGGCAGATTGGCCGCAACAGCCGCAATACCGAGACGACCACCGGCTTGTCCGTGCAGCCCAACTTCTCGTGGCTGAACGGGCAGCACAACGTGCGCGGCGGGCTCGACATGCGCATGACGTGGTACACGCGCCAGGTGAACGCCAATCTGTTCGTGATGAGCTTCGATCGGCGCTACACCCAGCAGGCTTTCAACACGCCGGACCCGCTGAGCGGGAACTCGTTTGCGTCCTTCCTGTTGGGCGCACCCTACGCCGGTGCCATCGATGCCAACTTCTATCCGACGTTTCGATGGAACTACTACGCGCCGTGGGTGCAAGACGACTGGCAAGTCACCGATCGACTCACGTTGAACCTTGGTGTCCGCTGGGATCTGTCGACTCCGGTGTTCGAGGAAGAGAATCGGATCAACGTCGGCTTCGATACCGAGGCCATCAACCCGGTGTCCTCACGCATCGACCAGCAGCGGTTCCCCGGCTACCAGGTGCGCGGCGGCCTGCTGTTCGCGGACGTCGACGGGAACTCGACGTATCCGTACGAGCGAGACTGGAACAACATTCAACCGCGCGTCGGCTTTGCCTACCAGGTGAACGACCGGACGATCGCGCGCGGCGGCTATGGCATTTACTACGTCAACGCGGTGAGTACGGCGGCCTCGAACGGCTTCGACGCACAGACCGCACCGGTGACGTCGCTCAACGGCGAGCGCACACCCACTGGCTCGCTGGCGGGAGTCTTCGCTCAAGGCATCCTGCAGCCGCCGGGCTCGTCGCGCGGTCTCGAGACCTACCTCGGACGCAATGCCGGGTTCTCGAATCGCGAGTTCGTGAATCCGTACGTGCACCAGTTCTCGCTGGGCATGCAGCGCAGCCTGCCGTGGAACACGACCGTCGAGCTCACCTATGTCGGTAGCCGAACGCAGCAGGCGCAGAACCGGTGGGGTGGCTTCAACGAGCCATCGGTGGACCTGCGCAATCGATGCGACCCGTCGCAGGGCGGATCGCCGGCGTTCTGTAACGAGCTGCTCCCGAATCCGTTCTTCCAGGTTCCGGGGTTCGAGGGCACCTCGCGCTTCACCAGCCCCACGCTGACGCGCTACGAGTTGAGCCGTCCGTTCCCGCAGTTCGGCCAGATTACCGAGTTCGATCGCAACGACGGGAGCATCTGGTACAACTCGATGCAACTATTCGCCAACAAGCGCGTGTCCGACGGCGTCAGCCTCGCGGGCACCTATACCTGGTCGAAGATGATCGAGGAGAACGGCGGCGACAACCAGATTGGCGGCACCGGCAATGTCAATCCGCTGATCGCCGAGGCCGACCGCGTGGTGCAGAAGTCGCCGTTCGAGGCGGATCGGCGGCATCGTGTCACCATCTCCGGCGTCTACCACCTGCCGTTCGGTCAGGGGCGGCGGTTCTTGAGCGATGCCTCGGGAGTCGTCAACGCGATTACCTCCGGCTGGGAGGTGGCGGGCATGTGGCTGTTCAACAGCGGCCGACCGTGGGGTCTGCCGCAAAACGTGTTCTACGTGAAGGACGCCGCGATTCAGAACGTGGACTTCGGCGATCCGCGATCGATTCGCGCGGTGCAGCCATGCGTGGCGCAGATGGGCAACGACGGCTCGGTGACGATGCTGGGGTATTCGGTGGCGGCCGGGTGCACGGAACCGAACTTCATCATCCGGCCGAACTACACGCCCGCGGGCACGGAGTTCCGCGACGATCAGATTCGGCGTCCGCCGTTCTATCAGTTCGACATCAATTTCGCGAAGACGACGCAGATTGCCGCCAACGTTCGGTTGCAGATCCGCCTGGAGGTGTACAACGTGTTCAACCAGACGGTCTACGACGAGCGCAACTACGAGAACAACCCGACCAATCCGTTGTTCGGCACCATTGACAAGACCGTGATTCGGCAATCGAACTTTCCGCGCTACGGACAGATCGGGATCAAGCTACTGTTCTAGGAGCCGTTGCAAGAGTACGCGTGAGGTCCGCCTCAGGCGGAGCTGGGCCGGCTAAAGCCGGCCCCCACGGCAATCTCTAAAGCCGGCCCCCACGCCGATCTAATGACCATGCGCGTTCTCGCCCTTGCCGTGGCGTTCGTGTATGCCGGCGTGCTGGCCATCTCGGCCGACACGCCGGATGTCCAGCCCCTGCGATGGGAGGACCTGCCGGCGCCGATCGAGCGGCGCCTGGTCGCCGCCGGACTCGATGCACGCGGGTTTCCCGCGTTTCGTGACGAGCAAGCGCGTGTGACGCGGGCGCGGGTCCGCGAGAGCGATCTCGACGCGCTCATCTACTACGCGCTGCAGTCAACGGCGTTCACGAAGGCGCCGCCGATCGAGCCGGCCATCAGCGCGAAGGCGTTCGTGGAGGGGGCCGACCTGGTGCCCGCCGACGTGCGCCGGCGCATCGCGCAGCTGATCCCCGCGTTGCGACGGCCCTCCGCGAACAGTCGATTGTCGTACTTCCGCGAGGCCATCCCGCGAGAGAAGCCGGCCGCGGAGATTGAGACCTTCCTGCTGCAGCAATACGTGCGTGCCGCTCGGTTTCTCTACGAGAAGGAGTTCCTGGCGCCCAGGCAACCCGAGAGCGTCGACGCCATCGCCAGTCTGTACCGCCAGCGCGCGCTGAGCACGGACACCTCGGTGGAAGCGGGGTACCTGGTCCACCTCGGTCTGGCCACGATGCGCGCGCTCGATGACGGCCGGCGCGTTCGACGTGTCCTGATCGTCGGTCCAGGACTCGAGCTGGCGCCGCGCACCGGCCTGCTCGAGCTCGGCCCCCCGCAAAGCTATCAGCCCTACGCGGTCCTCGACGCGTTGGTGGGGTTGGGCCTCGCCCGCCTCGGCGAGGTGGTCCTGCTGTGCGCCGACGTCAACCCGCGGGTCGTCGATCACCTCCAGGCCGCGAAGTCCGGTGACGTCACGCTCGCGCTCGTCAGCGGCATCGGCGACAGCGCCACGACGTCGCTGGAGGATGACTATCGACGTTATTTTGATGAGCTGGGTCGATCGATCGGCCACACAACCCCCTTGCCCGCGCTACCGGACCGCTATCGCGGTCATCTCCGGAAGTCGTGGGTGGTTCGGGGCGGCGCGGCGCGCGTGATTGAGGCTCGGAGGGTGGACATCTCCCATGAGCGGCTGGCGCTCGAATCATTTGACCTGATCATCGCAACGAATGTATTCCTTTACATGGACGATATTCCGCTGACCCTTGCCCTGACCAGCCTCGCGTCGACGCTGGCGCCGGGAGGTGTGCTGATTCACAACGAGACGCGCGCGCTCGTGGCCGACGTGACGGCCGAGCAGAATCTTCCGGTTGCCCACGCACGAACGGCGCAGATCGCCAGCGTGCGCGGCGCCGCCGCGCCTCTCTACGACAGTGTTTTTGTCCATGTGAAGGGGAACCCCCGATGAGGACGTCATGAACGACCAGGAATCCACACCGACCCTCGTCCCACGTCGCACCGCGATCAAGACCCTGGCTCTTGGGGCGGGCGGCGTGCTGGCCGCGTCCGGGTTATCGGAAGCGGCGTGGGCGCAAGCCGTGGCCGTCCGGCAGCAGGCGGCCGACGCGCCGGCCGCCGGGCTGAAGTTCTTCACCGCGGCGCAGCATCGCACCGTGGATGTGCTCTCCGAGCTGATCATTCCCAGCGACGATCGAACGCCCGGCGCCAGCGCGGCGAAAGTCGCGGACTTCGTCGACCTGCTGCTGAGTGGCAGGTTGGACGAGGACCAGGCGATCTGGCGTCGAGGTCTCACGGCGCTCGACGAAGAAACGATGGGCCGATGGAAGCACACGTTCGTGGACTGCACGCCCGAGCAGCAGACGACGCTGCTCACGGAGATCAGTCGTCGCGAGGACAAACCGCGATCGACCCTCGAGAAGCTGTTCGTCGAGGTCAAGGAGCGAACCATCCAGGGCTACTACACCTCCGAGATCGGCATTCACAAAGAACTCGGCTACAAGGGCAATCAGTTCCTCGACGAATTCGTGGGCTGTAATCACCCGGAGCATGGAGCGTAGGTCATGAATCTGCAGCAAGCGCCGACCTCCAAACCGATCGAGCCAGGTCAACAGCCATACGACGTCATCATCGTCGGCTCTGGCGCCGCGGGCGGCATGGCTGGCTTTCAACTCGCGACGGCGGGCATGAAGGTGTTGATGCTCGAAGCCGGCCGACGCATGGAGCCCATGAAAGAGTTTCAGACGATGGAGTGGCCGTACGCGACGCCTGAGCGTGGCGGTTTGCCGTCGACGGAGCACAGCCTGACGGCCGCGGAGTACCGCATGGTCGATCGGCCGTACGGCACCGGCAAGGCGTTCGAAAAATACAAGACGGTGTTCTCGTACTCCGGGAATCGCTACACCAAGCACTCCGTGGTCGACGAGCGGCAGCACCCCTACACGGGCACACCGTACGCCTGGGTGCGCGCGCGCGTGCTCGGCGGAAAGACGAACATGTGGGGGCGCGTGGCGCTGCGGCTGTCGGACTACGACTTCAAGGCGAGGAGTCGCGACGGCCTCGGCGAGGATTGGCCGATCGGCTACGCCGATGTCGCGCCGTACTACGACAAAGTCGATCAACTGCTGGGCATTTCCGGCACGGTAGAGAACATTCCGCAGTTACCGGACAGCATCTACCAGCGGCCGATCAAGCTCAATTGCGGCGAGATGATTCTGCGCAAGGCGATTGCCCCGATGGGCCGTCATCTCATTGCCGGTCGTGCCGGGGTGACGACGGACGGCGTCGCCAACAAGTACCGCCGTCCGTGCAAAGGGCGAGGACGGTGCGGCCGTGGCTGCAATCTGCACGCGGCGTTTCATTCGCCGACCGCGCTGGTGTTGCCTGCTATCGACACCGGCAATCTGGAGCTCCGGCCGAACTCGACGGTGTCCGAGGTGCTCGTCGACCAGAACACCGGCCTGGCGAGCGGCGTTCGCGTCATCGACAGCGTGACGCGCGAAGTCTACGAGTTCCGCGCGCGCGTCGTCGTCTTGGCGGCGTCGACGCTCGAATCTACGCGTCTGCTGCTCAATTCGAAGTCGCGTCAGTATCCCAACGGACTGGCGAACTCTTCGGACGCCGTGGGCCACTACTTCTGCGAGCACATCATGGGCCCGGGCGCGCGCGGCCACCTGCCGACGCTCCGCGGCCGCGAGGTGACCAACGACGATGGCCGGCCCACGGGGCTGTACATCGCGCGGTTTCGCAACATCAAGGACAAGGACAAGCGGTTCGCGCGAGGCTTCGGGTTCCAGGGTGGCAGCGGCTGCGCCCCGTTCCCGTCGTACGCCGCCTCGGTAAAAGGCTTTGGCGCGTCGCTCAAATCGCGGATCCGCGAGCTCTATCCGACGCCGATCAGCATCGGGGCGTTCGGCGAGGTCATCGCGCGGCGCGAGAACTCCATCGAGCTCGATTCAACGGTCAAGGACGCCTGGGGCATCCCGGTCGTGCGCTTCAATTACCGGTTCGGCGAAAACGAAAAGGCGATGGCCAAGGACATGCCCGAGACGGCGGAAGAGATGCTGAAAGCCGCCGGCTGTGAGGACATCACCGTGACGAAGGACTACCTGCCGGAAGGGTGGTCGATTCACGAGCTGGGCACGGCGCGGATGGGGAAGGATCCGAAGACATCGGTGACCAACTCGTTCGGCCAGACGCACGACGTGAAGAACCTGTTCGTCGTCGACGGAAGCATCTTCGTCTCGGCGGGCTGCCAGAACCCCACGTGGACGATTCTGGCGCTGGCGTGGCGGGCGTCGGACTACATCCTGGAAGAATCGCGGAAGACGAACCTATGACCCGTCGCGAGTTGATCGGTGGGGTGTCGACCGCGGCGATGGCCGGGATCGTGTCGGCGGCGCCCGCGGCCCAGGAAGGTGGGCGCGCGGTGAAACGCGGTCGCGTGAAGCAGTCGGTCTGTCGTTGGCCGTACCGGACGATCCCGCTGCGTGATTTCTGCAAGGCCGTCGCTGACCTCGGCCTCACGGCGATCGATCTGCTCACACCTGAGGAGTGGCCGGTTGCGCGGGAGTTCGGCTTGACGTGCTCGATGTCGGCCGCGGGACTCGGCGGCACCATCGAGCAGGGTGTGAACGATCCGGCGAACCACGACGCCATCGTCAAGGGGCTGACCGCCGGCATTCCCCTGGCCAAGAAGGCGGGCCTGCCGAACGTGATCACGTTCTTCGGGAATCGTCGCGGGCGACCGGACGCCGAAGCGATCCAGAACTGCGTCACCGCGCTCAATCGCGTCAAGCGTGTGGCTGAAGACCATGAGATCACGGTCTGCCTCGAGCTGCTGAATAGCAAAGTGAACCACAAGGACTATCACGGCGACCACACCGCGTTTGGCGTGGCCGTCGTCTCCGCGGTCAACTCGCCGCGCGTGAAGCTGCTCTACGACGTCTACCACATGCAGATCATGGAAGGAGACGTGATTCGCACCATCCAGGAGAGCCATCAGTGGATCGCGCACTACCATACCGGTGGTGTTCCCGGCCGGCACGAGATTGACACCACGCAGGAGCTGTACTATCCAGCGATTGTTCGCGCGATTGTCGACACGGGGTTCTCGGGCTATCTCGCGCACGAGTTCGCGCCGACGCGCGACCCGCTGACGTCGTTGCGCGAGGCGGTGACCTTGTGTGATGTGTGATCGTGGTCGCGCGGCGACCTCAAATATTTCGGAGGGCGGTTCGCGAACCGCCCCTACGTGCTTCGGCAAAGGCGGGTGATGTGATGCGTGAACGAGTGGCGGCTGTGGCGGTTGCGCTCATGAGCAGTTTGGTTATGGCGAATGGAGGTGGGCTCAGCGACGCTGCGTCGCCGGTGGGCACACAATCGCCGCCACAAGGCAAGGCGGCCGACACCGAGGTCTGGCAGCCGCTTCCAAAGATTGTCACGCCTGGGGCGACGGACAGCGCGCCTGCCTCGGATGCCGTCGTGCTGTTCGACGGCAAGAATCTCGACGAGTGGGTGTCCGTCAAAGACAAGTCGCCCGCGGCCTGGATGGTTGGCGACGGCGTGATGACCGTGAAGAAAGAGACCGGAGATATCGAGACCAAGCGCCGCTTCGGGAGCTATCAACTGCATCTCGAATGGCGAATTCCGACAGGTATCACGGGCGAAGGGCAGGCGCGGGGCAACAGCGGGCTCTTCCTCGGGTCCACGCCAGACGGCGGCTACGAGCTCCAGGTCCTCGACTCGTACGACAACAAGACCTACGTGAATGGCCAGGCCGGCGCTATTTACAAGCAGTCCATCCCGCTCGCCAACGCGATGAGAAAGCCGGGGGAGTGGCAGACATTCGACGTGATCTGGATGGCGCCGACCTTCAAAGCCGATGGCTCGCTGGCCACGCCGGCGTACGCGACGGCGTTTCACAACGGCGTGCTGGTGCAGAACCATTTCGCGCTGATCGGCGACACCCGCAACGTCGGCAAGCCCGCGTACAAAGCGCATGGCTCCTTGCCGATCAAGTTGCAGGCCCACGGCGACCCAAGCCCGCCCATCAGCTTTCGCAACATCTGGGTCCGCGAGCTCGGACCGCCGGTATCGTAGGGCGGGGCCCTAGTGGGATGTACGGTCGAAATCACAACCGGCCGTTCCGTAGGAACGGCCGGGAAACTGCTCCCCGAGCACTCGGTAGATGGTAGTAAGGCCGTGGATACGCTCCACTAGTCCCGCCTCGACCGATACTCTGCAAACGGCCGTCAGTTACGCCGGTCGGCCGCCGTGAAGATGGGATACGGATCGATCGCCACACCTTCCCACCACTGGCGTTCGGGTCCCAATCGGAAGATCGTGAAATGAAGGTGTGGGCTGGCTGGATCGGCGTTGCCGGTGCTGCCGACATAGCCGAGCACCTCGCTGCGAGCGACGCGCGCGCCTTCGTCGAGGTGTTCGGCGTAACGATCGAGATGAGCGTAGTAGTAGGCGAAACGCTCTGAAGGATCGAAGAGGTAGATCGTCAGGCCGCCCTGCTTGCTCGCGAACAGCTTCGCCACTGTTCCATCCTCGACCGCGATCACGGGCGTCCCTCGCGGCGCCAGAATGTCGATCGCCTCGTGCACATGGCTGCCTCGCGGTTGATCGAAACTCGGCAGGAGTTGGGATCGATCCCCGCCTTGCACCGGCAACTCGAGGCGGCGACGCTTCAGCTCGACGATGTCGGAGGCGTGGGGCTGAGGACGTTCGACGGGTGCGATCGACACCGTCTGTGGTCTTGCCGCAGTGGTCCGACTCGCGAGCGCATAAGCCCCCACTCCGCAGGCCAGCAGCGCCGCGGCGATGAGCCCCACCATGCCGGGTTGCGTTCGCATCATGCCCTCAGCGAACGGGCCGAAGATCGACCGGTTGCTCACTGAACACGACCTTGGTGCCGGGCGCCACGAACGCCAGCAGGCGGATGACGTCCCAATTGGTCAAGCGGACGCACCCATGCGACGTCGAGCGGCCGATGATGCGCGGTTCCGGTGTGCCGTGGAGGCCATAGTGCTCGCGATCGATGTCGATCCACGCCACGCCCGCGGGATTGTTGGGCCCGGGTTTGATGACGGTCTTCGCGTGCGACGGATCGGCGTCCCAGAACAGCGCGGGGTTGTAGTGGAACACGGGTAGCAGATAGACGTCCGTGACCTTCCACTCACCAATCGGCAGTGGGTCGTGCTCGCTTCCCGACGTCACCGGTGCCGCGAACAGCAGCGTACCATGGGCGTCGAGCGCCATGGCGAGCGCAGGCGATTTGGAGACGACGAGCACACCCACTCGTCCTGCATCGGGGCCTGGACCGTTCCGGCGTTTGGATTCGGTCGGCACGGCCATGGGCTCGACATTCGGGACCTGAATCGCTTCGCCTTCGGCGAAGCGCGCCCGAGGGTTCAGGCGACGCAGCACACCACCATCGGTATGGAACCGCTCGGCGATCGACTCGACTACGGAGGTGTAGGCCAGGGTCTCGAGGGAACCTTGGGACATCAGATCGTCCGGAATCGTGGGCACGAACGGACCAGCGACGTCCTGAGCGGTGATGGTGTAGGCCTCGGTCGGCGACTGGGTATCGAGCTTCAACGCCGTCCGCGAAGCATCGTCGAGCCTACCGGTCGCGGCGAGGCCACGGGCGTGCTGGAACACCGATAGCGCCTGCGTGGTCTGCCGGCCTGGCATGCCGTCGATGAGGCCGGGAGACACCGAAGCCCGATCGAGTGCGACCTGCAAGGCCATCGTTGACGTACCCGTCTTCGATTGGGGAGCGGCAACGGACACCCAGCATACGAACACGCCGATCGTGGCGACCTCGCGACGCATGGTAAAGACGAGTGCAAATACCCGACCATGCCGTTCTGGCTGAGGTGCCGGCCACCTGAACGGTGAGCGGAGGACGTATCCTGGTGCACACCATGGTTCAGCGCCTCATTGCGGCCCTCATCTTTCTCAGTACCGCCCCGCTCGCGCAGGCGCAAGAAGATCAGGCGTGCACGATCGGTCACTTGGTCACCGTCGAGCCCGACGGATCCGCGTCTCGAGGATCGAAGGATCGCCTGCGTAGCGCCGTGCGCAACGGCACTCCTCTGCGGATCGGCTGGAGCCTCGACGCTAACGCCGACGGGATCGTCGACCTGGCACATTGGACCGACGCCGGCTTCGTCACCGATTTCGAGGGCGAGATCTTCGCACAGTTCGACGACATCCAGCGGCAGTCGCCACAGCGCGGGCAGACGCGCGTCCTGATGCCGGCGGGGCGGCAGCGGTGGAGCGGTCTGCTTGGCACGAACGGCCTGCTCGAGGGGCATTTCGATGACGGCTCGGCGCCAAGCTCGACTCGAGTGCGGAGCACGTGGTGCGTCGATCCGCGCGCGGCCAGTTGCGCGCCACAGTGGCGCATGGTCTATCGTCACGACGCCGATGGCCGTCCGCTCGATGGCACCAAGACCTCGCTGTTCGATGCAATCCGGCGCGGCGCGGCGCTGCGGGTAGCGTGGGGATTCGCGACCCAAGCGGCGGCCGGGCCGGTCGCGCTCGAGCACGTGGCGGAGCCCGTGTTCGTGACGGTGATGAACGGCGACCATGTGTTCGTGCAACTTCCAGAGCACATCGGGCAGAGGTCGTATTCGCAGCCCGATCAGGCGCGGTTCGATCAGCCGCACGTAATGTGGCGCGGCCTCATGGGCAGCGATGGCACCTTCGACGCAGTCCTCGTCGATCGCTCGACCGGGAAGGAGGTTCGACGCCTGCCGCAGCGCGCTGGCCTGGCCTGGTTCGCCGAGCTGCCGGGACCCGAGTGTGAGATCCAGCCACCGGTGACGCTCGCTGTGCCAGACGGCGTCCGGCGCCAGTAACCGTCGATAATCGCGACGCGCTCAACGCTGTCGCGAGGCCGACACCGGTGTTCACGATTGGCGACAGGTCCTCCGCCTTCAAGGCGAGCTCGGCACGGTTGAGGGCGAGGCCGTCAGGCGTGATGAGGAGGGAGAGTCCCTTCACATCGATTGCGGTCGACGAGCCGCCGCCGCTCGCGAGAAGCCGCTCCAGCCGCGGGAACAAGAATGCCGAGGCCGCAGCCACGTCCGCGGCGAGGATCGTGTAGCCAGGATACCGGGACGCCAGGCCGTCGACGACCGACAACGATTTTCGCATCGATGCCTCGGCCCAGCTCGCCGAACGCGACTTCGAACGCGTCGCCGAGCACCGTCCCGACCAGTTTCCCTCCGAGGCTCTCCGCGTCGATCTCGTTCAGGGCAGGCAGGGGTGGTCTGGTCGACTTCGAACTCCCAGCCCAAACGCGCAGCGTCGGTCTTACCCTCCGCTCGACGGAATCGCGACGTTCGTGCAGATTCGGCCGCTATTCGCGGAACTTGCTGAACACGAGGTCGCGCGTGCCGGGCCCGCTGTGACAGGCGACGCATTGTTTGTCTGCGGCCGTGACGCCGCGCTCGGTCTTGGTATCACCCATGAACTGTTCGAAGCCCCAACCGCGCGTGGCGGCAAACCTGGTCTGGTCCTTGACCATGACGTCGATTCGTTTCCGCGCGGCTTCGGTAAACGCGCCGTTCTTCTCGTCGATCTGGAGCCAGTCGACGACGAGGATGGCGCCGTCGGGGAACGTCCCGGTGCGGTAGCCGGCGATCGCTTGGGGGTTGCCGTAGAAATGGCGGAAGCCACCGGAACGCGCGAAGTCCGGATGCTGGGCGCTGATCAGTCCGGTCTTGATGTGCGTCCAGGACCGATAGCCCTCAGGGTAGGGGACCGGGGCGCTGCCGTTCTGTGTGAACGTAGGCGCGGCCAGCGAGCCGGCAAGAAGGATCACGAGCGCAGCAAAGTGGCTTCTGTGCATGCACAGAAGATAGGGCAAATCATGGGCGGCGCCTGAAATTTCGTCCCTTCTGGCGCGGCTTATCCCAGGCATTTTTCGTGGATGTTGGCATAGGCCCCGCGTATCCTGGCTGCCACATGATTCACCGACTGATCGTGGTGGCGTCAGTAGTGTTGTGTTCCCTGACGGCGACGGCGCAGGACCCCCGGGCGCCGGAGCGATTCCAGGTTCGCCTCGAGACCACCAAAGGCGACATCGTCATCGAGGTGACGCGTGCCTGGGCCCCGATTGGCGCGGATCGCTTTCATGAGCTCGTGCGCGTCGGGTACTACAACGACGTCGCCTTCACGCGTGTGGTTCCCGGGCGCTGGACGCAGTTCGGCATCAACGGGGATCCGCGGGTCGCGAACGAGTGGCGCACGCGAACCATTCCGGACGATCCGTTTCAGCAATCGAACGTGCGCGGGACCGTGGCGTTCGCCTTCGCCGTCCCCAACGGACGCACCACGCAGGTCTTCATCAATCCCGTCGACAACAGCGCGACGCACGACAAAGAGCCGTTCGTGCCGTTCGGTCGCATCGATGACGCCGGCATGAAGGTCGTGGATGCGCTCTATTCGGGATACGGAGAGGAAGCGGGCAGCGGCATTCGGTCAGGCAAGCAAGCGCCGATCTTCGAAGGCGGCAACGCCTACTTGAAGAAGGCGTTCCCGAAGCTCGACTACATCATTCGCGCGACGATCGAGCGCTAGCCTGGGGATCCGCGCACCGAAATCGGCGGCGGATTTCTATCGGCGAAATTGTGCTGCCTCGAGCAGGGGTGTCACGAGCTGCCGCCACGCTGGCGTTGCGCGGAACCAATGGCCTTCCCAGCGTGGCCCGCGATGGATCGAGCGGGCGTTGAGCCGATACTCGGCGTCGCGCCCGCCGGGCAGATACACATAGCTCTCGCCGGAGAGCGAGTCCACGACGTACGACACGACGTACGCGAGATGCTCGCCCGAGTACGTTCGAGAGACGCTGTTCCATTGCTTGACGTAGAACGAGAGTTGATAGCGCTGGAGCGAGCGGGCCTGGTCGGGCGCGACCGTTGTCGACCAGTCGATGATGAACCCTTCACGCCCCTCAATGCCGTTCATGCGCGTGCCCGGGCCAGCCCACACGTGGAATTGCTCGATGGTCGGATCCCGAATGTAGATGGGCTCGCCGAGGCCGCTGCCTTCGACGACAACCATGACCGTGATGCCCTTGGCCCATGCCGTCGAGGTCGTGGCCAGTACGAAGAGGACGCCGATCGCCGCCGACACTGTTCTCGTCATAGGCTCTCCGCGGTGACTGTCTGTCCTGTTCCTATAGCTTGCCTGCGACCTTTCGCGCCAGCTCCTTCATCGCTTCGGTCTTGGTGAGTGGGCTCGGGACGGCCGATCCGACTTTGCTGTAGCTCAACCCGATCATCTTGCCGCCTTGAATCCACTCGATGCTGACGCCGCCCTGCGGATGGGCGTGCACATGGCCGCGATCGCCGAGCCGGAAGTCCTGCACGAACTCGTCCGACGGCCGGCTATAGGCCTGTTCGGTACTCCAGACGCGGAACTGGAGCAGTTGGTTGGCGGTGGGCGCATCCCACGTCCAGAGACACTCGCCAAGCATGATCGGCACCGCGATCTCCGAGCCCTCCTGCCGTGTCGCCGGCTGACCGAAGAGCACGCTGGCGTCCGCCTGGGTCACCAGGGCGCAGGCATCGAGGTTCGTGCCGGACGCTGCGCTGCGCGGCGTCGACGTGCTGGCCGGCGTGGAGGACTCGCCACTGCTGCCGGAGCCGCCGCAGGCGGCGACAATCGCAACCAGGGCGGCCGTTGCCAATCCGCGCATGCTCGGTGCGAGGTTCATCGCTCTATTGTCTCTCCGAGTGCAGCCAGACGGTGCAGGTCTTGCCAGCCGTAGCGCACGGCGGGCGCACGACTCCCGTCTGGCGACTCGTGGATGTGTGCGCCGTTGATGAGGCCGCCGAGGCGCTCGTAAAACCGTCGCGCGGACAGGTTCTCCTCGAACACCCACAAGTGCATGCGGGATTCCGGTCGTTGCTCCAGAATCCATCGGGAGGCTTCGCTCATCAGCCGGCGGCCGAGGCCCTGACCTTTCGCGGACGGCAACACGTGGAGATTGTCCAACAATGCGCCCCACGTGGGATCGGCGTCGAGCAGCACGCACACGAACCCTTGCAAGGCACCATCGTCCTCCGCAACGGCGACGTACGGCCTCTCGCTCGATGTGTCGGGCGAGAATCGCGCCTCCCACAACGCACGCCGATCGGCGTCGATCGGCCCGGCGAGGAACTCGTCACTCAGGATGCCGCGATAGGCGCTGCGCCAACTCTCCACATGCAATGCCGCGACGGCGGGGGCATCTGCAGGCGTTGCCAGGCGGACGATCATCGCGCCTCGACCCGCATCGTCACACGATAGCTCTTCGGCTCGATCTTCTCGCCAGCTTTGGGATGGGGTGCGACCGCCGCGACCGTCACGCGATGATCCCCGTGCATCACATCGCGTGGGGACGTGTTCAAGCGAAGGGTGACGTCCTGGGTCGGCGTGCCACGAGCCTCGAGGCGAAGCGTCACCGAGACATCGCCGGCCCAGACGCAGTCGACGCCTTCTGGACAGCGGGAGTCCTCGCCAACTCCACTCAGCGTGATGGTCACCGGTGTGCCCGCAACACGCTCGACCTGTCCCGGAGCAAGGACGATGGTTTGCGCCGGCGTCTGCGGTGTTCGAGCCGACGCCTGGTTCGCCTGCACCGGTGCGCACGAAGGGAGCAGGCCGGACAGCATCACGACCAGAAGGAAGCGACTCACGCTCTCATTGTCATATCATGGACCGGCTGCTGTGAGAGACATGCCGGGTCGGTCCATCCGGGCTCATGAGAGCAGAGTGACGCCTCCTTACATCGCCCGAGCGCCGCAGATGAGCACGTCTCTCGCGAGTTGGAGCGCGGCTACCGCCTGACGCCGTGTGACGGCCGGATACCGATCCAAGTACTGATCGAGCGATTCGCCGCTCAGCACCGCATCGAACAGCGTGCGCAGAGGCACGAGCGTACCGGCGAAGACCACGGTGCCGCCGATCACGGCTGGATCCTGTCGCCCGAGACCGCCGGGAGGGTTTCTCGTCATCTAGATAGCCTTTAGAGTGTGTTTCACAACTCGTGGGGGCCGGCCTGCGCCGGCCCTCAGTTCGCCTAAGCTAAGAGTGCGTAGCGAAATTGCCGTTGGGTAC
>DAINCF010000045.1:0-21239 GCA_036732565.1 Vicinamibacterales bacterium | reverse complement strand
TCGTGGGGGCCGGCTTTAGCCGGCCCTCAGGTCCGCCTGAAGGCGGACCCCACGCGAGCTTTGCAATGCACTCTAAGTGATCTCGAGCCACCGATAATGCTGTGCGAGCTCCCGTTCGGCAGTGAGCCAATCCTCGACGTCGTGGCCTTCCTGCCGCCCGCGCATCAGATAGCGCTGGTAGGCGAGCCGAGCGACGGCGTCCGGGCTCGGACGCTCGCCGCCGCCGGTGTACTTTCCCATTGGGCGCTCGCCGGTGATACGTGCTGCCACATCCGAGACAGAGTCAATCATGTTTACCTCCTGCAGGGTCGGTCCTGCCACCTGCGAAACGGCAAAGGCCCGCGTGTACGAGACGCTGCGCCGGTCGGCGGCTATCCGCGGTGGCCTGTGCCCTCGTCGGCGATGTCGCCTACGTTGTCCGGATCGAGACTCTCCGATCGGCCCCACTCATCGTCGACGGGTCCAGCAAGGCGAAACCCTCGCTCGATCGAACTTTCGGTCTGCGGCCCAGGCTCGTCCTGTTCTCCCCAGCCAAACTCCTGCCACAGCCCGCGCACCTGTGCCGACGTTGATGGTGAAGACAAGCGCATGGTGATGCTCCATTCACTCAACTTGCAACGACTTCACGTACACGATGAGCGCCTGTAGGTCCTCTTCTGTGAGCCGACCTGCGAACGTCGGCATGACGGGCGGGTACCCTGCGGCCACCGTGGCCGACGGATTCAGGATCGCTTCGCGCACGTACGCTTCGTCGACGACCGTCGCCCCGCAACCGGGGTCGTGAACGGGTCCGCCGAAGCGACCTTCGAGCGCTGGGCCGACACCAGTCCCGTCGGGTCGGTGGCAACCGATACACCCGCGCTCCTGGAACAGCGTCCTTCCGGTAGCCAGCGCTCGCTCCGATTCGACACGCGCCACCGCGGCGAGAGATCCATTCAGCGAGATGATGCTCGCTTCGGTGGTGATTGCCTCATCACTTGCTCCGCACTGTGCACAGGACATCGCATCGCCGGACGGTCGGGTTGCCCCGATGAGGATGCCGACCCCGCCCGCAAGGAACGCGACAGCAGCGATGAACAGGCGCGTTCGCCAGGCAGCCACATGGTCAACCCTGAACGAATGCTGCCGTAGAAATCGGGTCGTGTACAAGGCAGTGACTGCCACAAGGACGACCAACAGCGAGAGGAAGAGTGCGAACTCGAGCGCGAAGACGAGATGAGCGCCGCCGAAACCAGCGCGCGAGCTCGCTGCGTAGGCCACGCCGGTGTAGATGAGAACTCCGAGTCCAGCGAACAACATGTACAGCGTCATGGCTCTTCTCCCGTCCAACCTCTGCCGAATCGCGTTGTGTGGCCGCGGCAGCCGCGCGTTCCACTGTCGCGACTACTGACCGCATCAGCAGCGGTTCCGTGACACGGGACATGTCGCGCGAGACTGCGGACGTGAAAGGGAGGCCTTGGGAATCGTCGTCACTGGCGGCGCTGGGCTCATCGGATCGCAGCGCCAGATGCATGTTTCGCCGAGAACAGCTGACGCCTACCGTTTGTCACCTCTCGCCAACGCTCCGAACGCCGCGTGGAACACTTCGTCCGGACACAGTTCCGGCGTGACGATCCGCTGCATGACCAACCCCTCGATCAGCGCATGGATCACGCGCACGAGATGCTCCGGCGGCATCGGGAGCTCAGTTGGGTCGAACGTGGCCAGCCATTCGGCGCCGATCTCGTAGCTGCTCTTCGTGATCTCGTGCACCTGCGCCCGCAGCTCAATATGAAACACGAAACGACTCTCGGAAACTCGATAGAAAGCATGCTCAATCGCTCCGTCGAGGCGGGGGAGTTGGCAGGAGTTGCGACCTTGGTCTGGCGGGACGGACGTATCACGCACACGGCAACGGCCGGTCGGCGCGACCTGCGGGCTGGGCTGCCGGTGGAGCGCGACACGATCTTCCGCGTCGCCTCGATGACCAAGCCGGTGACGACGACCGTCGCGCTGATGCTGCATGACGAATGGCGGTTCGACCTCGACGAGCCGATCACGATCTGCGCCCCGGAGTTCAGGCAGCTGCGCGTGCTACGTGATCCGGAGGGGGCGCTCGACGAGACCGATGACGCCGCGCGGCCCATCACGTTCCGCGACCTCTTGACGCATCGATCGGGCCTGACGTACGGCGACTGTCACCGTGGCCCCATCGCCCGCGCGCATGCGGAGACGCTCGGCGAGCACATCGACAACCCGCTCACGCCTGACGAATGGATGGCACGACTGGCGGCGCTGCCGTTGATCGATCAACCGGGCGCCGGCTTTCATTACGGCCTCTCGACCGACCTCCTCGGATTTCTGGTCGCGCGCCTCGAAGGTGCGCCCTTGGGCGAGGTTCTGGCGCGGCGACTCTTCATCCCCCTCGGCATGCGGGACACGTGCTTCGTCGTGCCGCACGCGAAGCGAGATCGCCGTGCGGGCTTGTGCGGCTTCGATAGCGAGGGCCGGCTGACGGCGCTATCGATTGCGCCGGGCCGCCATGCGCTCGACGAACGGCCCGACGGCATGACCTTCGAGTCGGGCGGGCAGGGCCTGTGGTCAACACTCGACGACTACCTGGCGTTCGCCCGCATGCTGATCGGCGATGAGGTGAACGGCGCACAGCTCTTACGCCGGCAGACGCTCGCGATGATGACGTCGAATCAACTCACGCCCCGACAACGCGCGACGGCACGCATGTTCGGGCAGCCGATTTTCGCCGCGGGACATGGCTACGGCATGGGGGTCGCGGTCGTTCTGGAACCAGAGCACGCCGACCCGCTCCGTTGCCGTGGGGGTGTCGGCACATTCGGCTGGCCCGGCACCTACGGGAGTTGGTGGCAGGCTGATCCGAGCGACCGCTCCGTGCTCGTCTTCCTCGCCCACAACATGCTGGAACTTCATCAGCTCGCACGCGGCATCGGCCTCGGTGCGTGGAGCGCGATCGCCAGCTTTCACGAGCTCGCCACTACGTGAGTCCGTCCGGCCCCTCGGCAATCGTCCTTGGCAATCCATCACCTCACTCTAGGATCGCCGTTGCAGCGCGCCGGCTGCGATCGAGATCGCGATGCCGATGCCGACGCCCATGCCGATGCCGACGGCGACGTTCTCCATCGCGACGCCCAATGCAGCCCCGATGGCTACGCCGATCGCGATGCCGGCGGCGAGGCCCATCTGCATTCCACCAGCGTCGTGTCGCACGGTCATCGGCCAGGCCCGCCATCCGGCGCGTGGATGGCCACGACCGCGATGCGCCAGGTCCCGTCGGTGCGCCGCAGCGTATAGGTCATCCCGAACGGCATCAGATCCTCATTGGCCTGGTTCTTCCAGACGCCGTGTCCGCTCACCATGGCGAGATCGTCGCTCAAGCGATGCTGCTCGAGCGGCGAGAACTCAGTCCGGGCGTAATCCGGCGGCATCTCCGCCATCACCTTGGCGTACGCCTGCTCGACGGCGGCGATCGTCGGCAGCGCACGCACCTCGTTGGGCGTGATGAAGAACGCGGGCTCGTGAAAATACTGCGCGACCGCCCGAGGATCGAGAGCGTGGAACGCCTGCGTGTACGACCGAAACGCGTCAACCGCCCCGCTGGTGTCGTTGTGATGCATGCGACCTCGAGTGCGCCTGGACCTGACCCTTGATCGGTCGAGGTCAGGCGTGGCTCACTCGATCTCGACGCAGGCGGGTGCCGGTGTCAAGCACGGCCACTCGGCGCGGAGGTCTGCGCATCCGCCAGGGTTCGGCGTGCGCTCAATCTCGCAGCGCGAACGTCACCAGCGTGTTGCCGGAGATCACCGAGACGTACTGCTGGCCACCGACCTCGTAGGTGATGGGCGCCATCACGACGTTGCCGCCGAGGTTCGTCTTCCACAGCAACTCACCGGTGCCTGCGTCGAGCGCGTGGAAGTAGCCTTCGCGGCCACCGGTGAAGAGCAGATCCGAGGCCGTGGTCAGCATGCCGGCCTCGCTCACGTCGAACTGCCGAAACGTCCACTTCGGTTCACCCGTGGCCGGATCGAGCGCGATCACGGCGCCGCTGCCGACTTCATCGGTCCAGTTGTTGATCGGCGTGCGGCGGCCGATGCCGATCCCCGGCGCTCCTGGAACCGGCGTGTGCACCCTGAAGCCGCCGCCGGAGAAGTTGCGTCCAGGCTGGTAGATCGTTTCTTCCTTCCGATAGATCGTCGCGTAGGTCTCCCACGCGGAGAAGTAGAAGAGCCCGGTGCGCGGGCTGTAGGACGGCGGATACCAGTTGGTGCCGCCCTGGTTGCCCGGCCACGTCGGCGCGCCCGGCGGCTGGGGCGTCTGAATCGGCCTCCCGTTCTCATCCAGGCCGCTGGCCCAATTGACCTTCACGAATGGCTTGCCGAGCAGGAACTTGCCGGTGACGCGATCGAGCACGTAGAAGAAGCCGTTGCGATTGGCCCAGAGCATCAGTTTGCGCGGAGCGCCCTGCCAGTTCGCGTCGACGAGCACCGGGACCTGCACCGAGTCGTAGTCGTACGGGTCGTTAGGGGTGAACTGGAAGTGCCAGCGGAGCGCGCCCGTATCGGCGTCGAGTGCGACCACGGATTCCGAATACAGGTTGTCGCCCGGACGCTGGTCGGGATTCCAGTCGGGACCCGGGTTGCCGACGCCCCAGTAGGTGAGGTTGAGCTCGGGATCGTACGATCCGGTGACCCACACGGACGCGCTCCCGTGCTTCCACGCGTCGCCGCGCCAGGTGTCGTGCCCCGGCTCGCCCGGTCCGGGAATGGTGTAGAAGCGCCACACCTCTTTTCCGGTCTTGACGTCGTAGGCCACGATGAAGCCGCGGATGCCGTATTCGCCGCCGCCCACGCCGACGATGACGGTGTTCTTCACGATGAGGGGAGCCATCGTGATGGAATAGGCGAGCGCCACGTCGGCCACGACGTTGCTCCAGAGCGCCTTGCCGGTTCGCGCGTCGATCGCGATCAGCCTGGCATCGAGCGTGCCCATGAAGAGCGTGTCGCCATGGATCGCGACGCCACGGTTGTTCGCGCCACAACAGACCCGCGACGTGGGCGACGGCGTGTAGCGATACTGCCAGAACACGCGGCCGGTCCTCGCGTCCACCGCCATGACGTCGTTGGGACGTTGCGTCACGTACATGATTCCGTCGACGACGAGCGGGTTCGACTGCCATGCGCCGAACACTTCGTTCTGGAGCACCCACTTCGACTCGAGATTCCTCACGTTGGCCGTCGTGATCTGCGTCAGCGGGCTGTGACGCTGGCTCGCATACGTGCCGCCATAGGTGAGCCAGTTGTGCGGCTCGGCGGCGGCGCGCAGAATCCTCTCGGGCGTGACCTGCGCGATCAGGTGAGCCGACGCGAGCAGGGCGAGCACCCCGAGAATCGCGACGCGCCTCATGGCTCACCTCTCAGCGACACGAGGTACCCGATCACGTCTGCTATTTCGTCTCGGCTCAGCACGTCGGTCGCGCGTGGCATCGGGGAAGTCTTGCTGACCTCGAGCTCGCGGATGTCGGCTTTGTCCAGCGACACCAGCCGCTCGTCGTGATCGATCACCTGCACCGTGTAGGTGTCTTCGTTCAACCGTCGGCCGAGGATCGTCCGGCCGTCCCGCATGACGATCCGTACCGGGCGATTGATCGGCATCATCTGGCTGACCGGCTCCATGAGGGAGCGCTCGAACTGGGCGGGGGACCGGAGTATGCCGACGTCGCTCAAATCGGGCGCCAGCCGCGGTCCCTGCCCGTTCACGCGATGGCAGCTCCCACACTTGCCCTTGCCTTCGAACAGCTCTCGCCCGCGCGCCGCGTCTCCGACCCGCGCCGCCGCGCCACCCACGTCGAAGCCCGCGCGGATGAACGCCACGAGCCCGTCGAGCTCGGCGCCTTGCAACGCGAACGGCGGCATGCCGGTTCCGGACACGCCAGTGGTGATGGCGCGTCTGAGGTCATCGTCGGACATCGGCTTCCGGAACTGCCCCCGGCGCAGGTTGATGCCCGAGACGGTCTCACCATTGGCGCCGTGGCACTGCGCACACTGGCTCGCATAGAGCCGCGAGCCGATCTGGATGTCGGCAGCCGTATAGGTGTGATCCTGGGAACTCTGGGCGCCGCGGGCCGGAGCGCCGGCTGCCAGCGCCAGGAGCAGCGCCGGCAGCATCGGCGTGAGGAACGAGACTGAACGCATGTTGCGGTTATAACATCAGGGCCGCGCGCTCGACGAAGTCCCCGCGGTGTTCTCGTACCACTTGATGTTGGCCGTGGAGCTCCCGATGCAGACGATATCGGGGCGCTTGTCCCCGTTCATGTCCGCGGTAACGCAGCCTGACGCGGCCATCGTGCCGGGATCGAGCACCTGATGGTGCCACTCACCCGCGAGATCCTCGGGCGCGTACATCACGTGCACGCCGGTCGTCTTCGCGTTGCGATCGCCGGCGACGATGTCGTCGCGGCCATCACCGTTGAAGTCCGCGACCGCGACCTCGTGACCTTCGAGCATCCCGTCGAACAGCACCCGTCGCTGCCACGTGCCGCCGCTCTCCGTGTAGACCACGATCTCGTTGCCGTGCCACGGCTCCACCGAGGCCAGAATACGCCGGCGATTGTGCTGCCCGACCGCGACGTCGCTCGAGCCCAGCTTCGGCGCGTCGCCCGTGTGTCCTGGCGACAGCTTGCGCGCCTCCCACTTCAGGTTCGCGCCGCGACCCGATGAGCGGTACAACACGATGCCGTCGAAGCTCGCCGCCAGCAGCTCGGAGCGTTTGTCGTTGTCCCACATGACGGGCCGCACCCGATGCAGAATCCCGCGGACATCGTCGGCCACCAGCCGCCGCTCCCATTTCTCCTGGTCGTACCAGAAGATCGACGCCTTGTCCTGGTCGTAGCTGGGCGCCAGGCCTTTCGGACCCACGAGCGGCGCGTTGATCAGTTCCTGCTTGCCGTCGCCGTCGACGTCGGCCCAGGCCAGATGATGCGACGTGGCGAACGCGTCGACGCGCTGGGGTTCCTTCCAGCGCTGCTTCGGATCGCCCTGGTGGCGGAGCAGCCAGACCAGCCCCTCGCTCTTGGCCGGCACCATGGCGAACGCGTTCTCGACCGCAATCTCGGGAATCCGATCGCCGTCGAGATCGGTAGCGGCGAGGTTCACGATCTGCGACAGCCCGTCGGCGATGACGTGGCGCTCCCACGTCGGGTTCTCATGCCACGCGACTTCCGGCACGCGTTGGGTGCTCCCAATCACATCCGGCTTGCCGTCCTTGTTCATGTCCACGACCGAGACGGCGTAGCCGCCAGGGATCTTGGCGTCAATCACGTGCGCGCGAAACTCCACGGGCCCGGGCGGCGGCGATCCTGAGAGGGAAGCGCTGGCCAAGTAGCCGGTGATGGTGATCAGCGAAAGATGCTTCAACGTCATGGGCGCGATCTCCAGTAGCGAACGGTTGTCAACCGGCACTCAATATGTGTCCAGACCTTCTGTCAATTCGACATACACGCCAAACGGATCCGTGAAGAACGCGATGGCGATGCCGCGCTCGGGCAGCTTCCGGTACGGCATGTCGAACTTCACGCCGCGGGCCTCCAGCTTCTTGCAGAAGGCTTCCAGATCGCGCACCTCGAATCCAATGTGATCGATGGTGCGTCCCTTCGTCGCCACTGGCGGCACCTTGGAGCCGGAGAACGTGAGGTTCATGCCGGGCACATCCGCCGTGTCGTGCTCACCGCGCTTTCTCGAGACGAGCGAGAAGTTCTCGGCATACCAGTCACGGAGCTTGACGAACTCGGCAAGCTGATAGTGCAAGTGATAACCGATGGCTTGCACCGGAAGCGCCGTGTCCTCCTGGAGCTCGATCTTGATGTCATCCGGTCCGATCAAGTACGCGTTCGGGAAACCTTCCGTGCCCTTGAACTCCCGCTGCACCTGATAACCGGCGCTGCGCCATCGTTGCAGCGCGTCGGCCAGGCTGCGGACCTTGAGGCCGAGGTGATCCATGACCGTGCCTTCGCTGCCGCCGGTCGACTCGCGCTGCGTGAAGAGAATCAGCATGCCGGGCAGCTTCACGCCGTTGAGCCCCGGTTTCTTCAACGGCACGGCGCCGAAGTGCTCCGTCCACAGCTTCTTCTGCAGCTCGATGTCCTTGACGTTGAGATGCACGTGGCCCATCGAGACGCCGGCGGCGTTTGGCGGGGCCAGTTGAGCGTGCGCGGATGAAGCCAGCGACAGCGACACACTCGCGATCACCACCCACTTCATAACAGACCTCCACGATCCGGCCGCCCCGTGAAGCGGCGCCCCGGCGTTTACGCGCGCGTGCCGGGAGCTCCGATGATCCGGCCCAGATTGTCTGGATTCATGAAGGCCGGAAGCGGTAGTGACCCGGTGATGGCTGAATAGAACTGGTTCGTCGCGTGCTGGTTGTCGCGCAGCGCGCCAAAGAGCTGTTGCATCGGCGGCGGTGGCGGCTCCAGCTTCGCGAGCTCACACGTGAAGTCGTAGAGCGGCTTGACGCGCACGTCACGACGCGCGGCGTAGTCGGCCATCGCGGCTCCGAGCGGGCGCGTTCCCGAGAAACCGGCGTCGATCGCCTCGGTCACCTGCTCGGCGTCGATGAACGCGTCGCTGATGCCTTGCGCCGTGATCGGATCCTTGACGTACCCCGCGTCGCCGACGAGCGCCCAGCCCGGACCATGCGGCACGCGGAAGTAGTTCGGCACGCCGGCCGTGCCCAGCCATTTTTCTTCACGCGTCGCGCGCTGCAGGCCCGCTTGCACGGTTGGCATCGACTCGTGCACCTTTTTGACGTGGCCTTCGATGTCGGCGCGGATCTCCTGAAATCGTTCACTCGGCCAGGCGGAGATGATCAACGTGAGGCCATCGTTGGTCGGGAAACAGGCCCCGCCCTGGTACTCGCGGACGTATTGCTCGACGTCCTCGATCTCGAAACCGCTGTAGTAGCTGTAGTAATAGGTCGCGAGCGGCGGCCGCGCGTCGTACTCCTCGGCCGTGACCGCTCTGGCGACGAAGGAATGCACGCCGTCGGCGCCGACGACGATGCGCGCGCGCTCGTCGACGCTGGCGCCGTTGGTCGCGTGCCCCTTGATGCCCACAACCTGATCGTCGTCCCAGAGCAGCTCGGTCACGGTGAAATGCTCGCGCAACTCCGCGCCGCTCTCGACGGCGGCGTCGACGAGGATCTTATCGAGCACGGTGCGGCGAGGGCAGAAGCCGCCTCGTCCGCCGTTGGCATCCGTCACCGCGCCTTGCAGCGCGAACGGTCCGACGTCGAAGGTCATCCGCAACGCGATGGGCGGACACCCGGTGGCCGCCAAGCGGTCCAGGAGGCCCCAGCGTCCCAGGATCTCGGCGCCATGCGGCCAGATGACATGCGTGGAGACCGTATCGCTGGGAAATCCGGCCCGGTCGACCAGGAGCACGCGATACCCGCGGCGGGCGAGCAACATCGCCGTGGGCGATCCCGCGCAGCGTGCACCAACGACGATGGCGTCGTACATGCTCTGGCTCCCGCCGTATGGTCCGGCGCGGCCGCTATGATACGCGAGCTGCGGCGGGGAACGGCGATTCCGTAACGGCCGAGACGGCCGCGGCATCTGCGGAGGTCCGATGCGAAGACGCTCCTGGCTTTGTGCCCTGCTCCTTCTCGTGCCGACGGCCATTTGGACCCAGTCGAGCGTCCCGGGCCGCCAAGAGCCCGCCGGTCGCATCTCGGATGGGGCGTTCGTGCACCAGCTGCTGAAACAGCACAACGTGCCGGGGGTGAGCATCGCCGTCATCAAGGACTTCACGATCGTCTCGGCGATGGCCTACGGCGTCGCCGACGTCGACACCGGTGCGCCGGTCACGACCGACACCATGTTTCAGGCCGCGTCCATCAGCAAGCCGGTCGCCGCCATGGTGTCGCTCAAGGCGGTCCAGGATGGACGATTCACGCTGGATCGGGATGTCAACACGATCTTGAAGTCGTGGAAGGTGCCGGAAAGTCCCTTCACGAAGGAGCGCCCGGTCACACCCCGAGCGCTGATGAGTCACACCTCGGGAACCGGCGATGGGTTCGGATTTCCGGGCTACGCGCCAGGAGCGGCGCTGCCGACGATCGTGCAGATCCTCGATGGCGTCCAACCGCCCTCCAACCTCAGAGCCGTTCGACTCGAGCGACCCCCGCTCGTCGGCTTCAAGTACTCGGGCGGCGCGGTGATGATTCAACAATTGGCCCTGACCGATGCGGTCGGGCAACCGTTCGCGGAGATCGCGCGCGACTGGATGCTGAATCCAATCGGCATGACGAACAGCACCTACGAGCAGCCCTTGCCCGCGCCGCGCGAGGAGCACGCCGCACGCGCGCACAGTCGAACTGGAGAGAGCATGGGCGACCGGTGGCACGTCTACCCCGAACAAGCGGCGGCGGGCCTGTGGACCACGCCGACCGACCTGGCGAAGTTCGCGATCGAGGTCCAGCTGTCACTGCTCGGCAAATCGTCGCGCGTGCTGTCGGAGACGATGGCGCGAGAGATGGTGTCGCCGGTCGGCGTGGGGCCGTTCGCGGTCGGATTCCAGGTCGCCAAGGAAGGCGAAGGCTGGTACTTCATGCACGGCGGCAGCAACTGGGGCTTCCAATGCGACCTGATGGCCCACCGCGTCAAGGGCTACGGCGCGGTGATCATGACCAACGGTGACGGGGGCGGCGCGTTGATTCGCGAGCTCCGCCGCGTGATTCAACAGGAGTACGCCTGGGATGTGCTCGATGCCCCGATTCCGCGCCGCTATGGACCCGGGTGAGGCTACGCCGCTTTGCGGAAGGTGAGGTTGATGCGGCAGGCGCCGGTGAGCGGGTGATCCCCCTCTTTCAAGGCGAGCACCCCATGATAGCGAAGCCTGGCGGGGCCGCCGAAGACGACCACGTCCCCATGAACCAGCGGCACGCGGATGGTCGGATCGCCGCGATGCAGACCGCCGAACAGGAACGTGGCAGGCAACCCGAGGGAGACGGAGACGATCGGGGCGCTGTAGTCCTGCTCGTCCTTGTCCTGGTGCAGCGACAACCGCGCGCCTGGCTGGTAGCGGTTGATCAAACACGCATCGGGTGCGAAACTGGCGAATCCGACCTTGCCCGCGGCGTGCCGCGCAAGGTCCTCGAACGCCGGTGGCATCGCCGGCCACGCCAGACCGGTGTCCGGATCGTGCCTGTCGTATCGATACCCGCGGCGATCCGAGACCCATCCCACCGCGCCGCAATTGGTCATCGCCACCGACATGCGATGGCCACCGGGCGTGATCATGTGCCGGAACGGCGCACGGGCGAGGACTGCGTCGATGGCCGCGAGCAGCGGTGTTTCGTACGGACGCGCGCAGCCAGCCAGCAGCATGGCACCGGGGGCGAGCACGATGTCACGCGCGTCGGCGTCGAACAGGCTCGGGATCATGTCGCGTCGTGGAAAATGATGCCAACGGTGTGGCGATGTCCCGATCGCAATCGGCTCACGCCATGGCGCATGTTGACCCGATAGGTGCCTCGCGTGCCGTGCACGGGTCGATGGCGCACCGCGAAGATGACGCCGTCGCCGCGGCCGAGCGGCACAACCTCGGCCCGCGATTGCATGCGCGGACGCTGTTCCGTCAGCACGAACTCACCGCCGGTGAAGTCGTGCTGCGGCTCGGAGAGAAGAATGGCCGCCTGGAGCGGAAACACGTGCTCGCCATATAGGTCTTGATGCAGCGCGTTGAAGTCGCCCTCGCCGTACTGCAACAGCAGCGGCGTGGGCCGAGTCTGTCCCGCCTGATGGCACCGCGTCAGGAAGTCATCGTGGGTTGCTGGATACTGCACGTCGATACCCATCAGCTCGTTCCAGCGGTTCGCGATGGGCGCGAGCCGCGGGTAGAGCGCCGCGCGCAGCGCCGCGACCGTCTCCGGCAGCGGATACGAGAAGTATTTGTATTCGCCTCGGCCGAACCCGTGGCGCGCCATGATCACGTGACTGCGGAACCGACCATCGTCGGGATACAGCCCGGCGATCGCCTCACACTCGCGACGCGGCAGCAGCGCGTCGAGCATCGCCCAGCCGTGGGCGTCGAGACGGTCGGATACCTCCGGCCAACGGTACCGCTCCACACGCGCGTCGATCTCTGGCGCACGTGTTCCTTGGTCGATTGTGGATGTGCTCATGCTCCTACCGTAGACGTGGTCCGCGCGCTTCGCACTCCGCTTCGTGCGATCGAATGTCAGTACCCCACGTCCCGAAACCTTCAAGCCCCCAAGCCCCCCCTATTTCAGCGACATGATCTCGACGTCTTCGACCCGCCTCAGCACGCTGACGCCGACATCGTAGCGATGGCGCTCGAGCTCCAGGTCCAGCAGTCCGCCGCCAATGGGGAGATGCTGCAGGCGCACGTCCTCCAGGAACGGTGGCAGCACGGCGCGTGAGAACGAGAGCCGCCGTGCTGGTCCGTCGATCGACAGCCCCAGACACGCCTGCAACATCAGGAAGACCGATCCAGCGGCCCAGGCTTGCGGAATGCACGCGACGGGATAACGAGTCGGCCCCTCGCCCGCGCGGCGCGGGAAGCCGCAAAAGAGCTCCGGCATGCGCCGCAGATCCATGAACAGGCTGGCGTCGAGGAATCCGCTCAGCAAGCGCGCCGCGAGATCCGTGAAGCCGTAGCGAGCGAGACCCGCGGCAATCAGCGCGTTGTCGTGCGGCCACACCGATCCGTTGTGATACGACATCGGGTTGTAGCGATGCTCGGTCGTCGCCACCGTGCGGATGCCCCAGCCCGAGAACAACCGTTCATCGAAGAGTTGATGGGCGATCTGTTGTGCATGCTCCGGGCTGGCGATGCCGGTGAACAGACACTGCGCGGCGTTGGACGTGCGTACCTGACACGGCCGTTTATCGCCATCGAGTGCGAGGGCGTACATCCCGATGTCGTGGCACCAGAACACGCGCTCGAACCGCTCGCGCAGCACTCTGGCTTGCTCGGCGAGCGCATCGGCACGTGTCTCGTCGCCCAGCATGCTCAGGAGCTCCGCTGCCGCGCGCTTCGCGCCGTAGACGTAGGCCTGGACCTCGCAGAGCGCAATCGGCGGCTCGGCAAGGGTTCCGTCGGCGTGGAACACTGAATCCGCGGAGTCCTTCCAGCCTTGCTGCACGAGGCCGGTCGGCCGGTGCCGTTCGTACTCGACGAATCCGTCTTTGTCGATGTCGCCGTACTGATCGATCCAGTTGAGGGCGAGGTCGATGTGTGGCCAGATGTGCTCGATCAACGCATGATCGGCGGTGCGGCGGTAGTACGCGCCGGCGAGCACGATGAACAACGGCGTGGCGTCGACGCTGCCGTAGTAGCGGCCGAACGGCACTTCGCCCAGCGCCGCCATCTCGCCTCGCCGCGTCTCGTGCAGGATCTTGCCCGGTTCCGCGTCGTTCGACGGGGCGAGCGTCGTGGCTTGCGTGGCGCTCAGGTAGGTCAGCACTCCCTTGGCAATTTCCGGGCGGGCCCACAACAATTGCAGCGCCGTGATGATCCCGTCGCGGCCGAATGCCGTGCTGAACCACGGAATGCCGGCATATGGATATGGTCCATGCGGCGTATCGGTGATCATCATGTCCAGGTCGGCGTGCGATCGGTTGATCCAATCGTTGAACTGTTCGTTCGACGTGAAGATCTCGCTCCGTAGGTGCGTGGCGGCGGCCAACCGGCTCGTGAGCCGCCGGAATCCCTGCTCGTAGGTCTCGGGATCGACGGCGCCATCGCACGAGATCGACACGATGAACTCGAAGGTCGCTTGCGGGTCGAGCTTCAGCTCGAAACGCGCGGCCGACTCCGACAGCGTGGTTGGCGGCTCGGAGAAGCTCAGGCGGGTCGCGCGCACCACGTGGTCCAGGCCGCGGTAGGCGAGCACCACCGAGCGCGGATCGATCCGGCTCGGCAGCCGTTCACCTCGCCGCTCGCGCGCGATCCCGCGGACTTCGAAGATGTCAGCGAAGTCGGCCTGATACCCGAGCTCCAGCGTGAAGGCGCCGGCGACGAGTCCATGATTGGCGATGCGCCACCGCTCGTGACACGTGCCGTTCCACAGGAACTTCGATCGAAAGATGTGGAGGGTGTCTCTGGGTAAGAGCACGACGCCGTCGTTGACTACGTCCGGGTTGGTGAGATCGACGGTGAGGAGCTCGTTTTCCTGCTTCACCGTCGAGCTGAGCAGCAGCGGCCGATTGCGGTCCAGTCGCACCTCCAGCCGCGACAGATGGCGCGTACCTTCGTGATAGATGCCTTGCTCGCCGAACCCGAAGGGCCCGATGTCGCCGTACGAATCGAAGATGCCGAACGTCTCGCCGTGCTTCAATACGAGCACGCGCTCGCCGGCACGTGATGCAGTGGCGAGGATGTAGTACCGCTCGTCGACCTTGATGAGCTCTTCCACGATGGGGTGCGTCAGGCGGCGGGCTTCTGACTCGCATTCACCAGCCGCTCGTAGATACGCACATAATCGCGCGCCATGCGGTCGACTGTAAACAGCCGTTCGAAGGCGGCTCGGCAGCGGCTGCGATCGAGCGACGCGGCCTGCTCGACCGCGCGCACGGCGTCGTCGATGCCGTCGACGATGAAGCCGTTGACGCCCGACTCGATGATCTCGGGCACCGAACCGTGACGGTAGGCGATGATCGGCGTACCACACGCCATGGATTCGAGCAAGACCAGACCGAAGGGCTCGGGCCAGTCGATCGGGAACAGCAGCGCCAGCGCGTTGCCGAAAAACGCTTGCTTGTCCTGGTCGCCGATCTCGCCGATGTACTCGATGCCTGGCTGCCTCAACAGCGGCCGAATGGTCGCCCCGAAGTAGTCGCGATCGGCCGCGTCGACCTTGGCGGCAATCCGCAGCCTCCAACCCGCGCGCCGGGCGATGGCGATCGCGCGATCGAGCCGCTTCTCCGGCGAGATGCGGCCGACGAACGCCAGGTACTTTCCGGGCTCGCGTTGAAACCGATACAGATCACGAGGCAGCCCGTGGTGCACCGTGCCATACCAGTGGGCAGACGGCAGCGGCCGTCGCTGAGCGTGCGAGATCGACACGACCGGCATGTCGGTGAACTCGCGAAAGAGCGGCTGCAGGTCAGGCAAGTCCAGCCGCCCGTGCAGCGTGGTGACCTGGGCGAGGCCTTCGCGCCGCGAGAGCGGGAAGTGCAGGTAGTCGACGTGAAAGTGGACGACGTCGAACTCCTGCGCGCGCGCGAACACGCGCTCCAGCATCAGGATGTGATGGGCCATCCTGTCGATCGCGTCCGGATCGAGGCGCAGCGCTCGCTCGCACTGCGGCACCAGCCGCGCCCTCGTCACCGAATCTGCGCTCGCGAACAGCGTGACGTCGTGTCCTTGCCGGACCAGCTCCTCGGTGAGGTAGGACACCACACGTTCGGTTCCACCGTACTGTTTGGGTGGAACGCGTTCGAACAGGGGCGCGACTTGCGCGATACGCATCGACATTCCAACCATGCAAAACTAACGCCCGGGCCGCGTCTCAGGCGTAACATGACGGGGACCCGCGAACCCCGGGAACCAGCAGAACTTCTAGAACGTCGCGAACCAGAACCTGTAGAACCTGCAGAACCCGCAGTGCCTGAACCTGTAGAACCTTGTGCATCCTTAGAACCTGAAGAACCCAATCTGTAACTTCCGGACACCCGCCCGCTTGACCGGTCGAGACACCTCTGCCTATACTTACCGACCAGACATGCTGTTCGACGCCCTCACCTCCACGCGAAAGCGCCTGCCGCGAAAGCGGGCGAGGTCCGCGTCGAGGCCGAGAGGCTGATGCGATTCGAATAGTAGGCTCCACCAGAGTCAAGCGGTTCGGATTCATCACGGGGCAGCACCAGACCCGCCGACGCGGCTTCAGCGCGTGGCGGGTTTTTTGTTTTTCGGCGGACATGTTTTCGTAGCGGCCGGCCTTCCGCCTCCGCTAAAGCTTCGGCGGATCACCGGAGCCTTGGCGAAGGTGGTTAGGCCGGCCGATGCAGGTGAGCGCATGCAACCCATTGAAGTAGGTGTTCTGGGCGCGACCGGGATGGTCGGCCAGCAGTTCGTGACGCGGCTCGCGCACCATCCATGGTTTCGGCTGACGTGGCTGGCCGCCAGCGAGCGTTCCGAAGGACGCGCGTATCGCGACGCCGCGCCATGGCGCCTGGCGTCGCCGATGCCCGATGACCTCGGCCATCGGGTCGTCGAGAGCTGTACGCCTGGGTCGGGCCCGCGTGTGGTGTTCTCGGCGCTCGACGCGTCGGTGGCCGGGGACATCGAGAAGGCCTTCGCCGAGGCCGGGCACATCGTCGTCAGCAACGCGCGGAACTATCGGATGGACCCGCTCGTGCCCCTGCTGATTCCCGAAGTCAACCCGGATCACCTCGACGTGCTTCCCGAACAACGCAAGGCGAAGTGCTGGAACGGCGCCATCGTCACCAACCCGAATTGCTCTACAGTGGTCCTCGCCATGGCGCTGGCGCCGCTGCGCCCATTCAACATCCGGACGGTCGTCGTGTCGACGATGCAGGCGGTGTCGGGAGCTGGGTATCCTGGTGTCGCGTCGCTCGATATCCTCGGCAACGTCGTGCCGTTCATCGGCGGCGAAGAAGCGAAGATGGAAAGCGAGACGCTGAAGATTCTCGGTGCGGACGGCGGGCGGCGCCCGTATCCGGCCGTGGTCAGCGCGCACACCAACCGCGTCGCGGTGGTTGACGGTCACCTGATGACCGTGTCCGCCGACCTCGAGGCGAAGCCGTCGATGGAGGACATCGCGGAGGCGCTGTCGGCGTTTCGCGGCCGACCGCAGGAGCTGGCGCTGCCCACCGCGCCCGAGCCTCCAATCGTCGTGCTCAACGAGGCGGCACGTCCGCAGCCGCGGCTCGATGCCGGCCGTGGCGACGGCATGACCGTCAGCGTCGGACGACTGCGTGCCTGTCCGGTGATGCACTGCAAGTTCGTGGCGCTGGGACACAACACGATTCGCGGCGCCGCGGGCGCGGCAGTGCTGAATGCGGAATTGATGCACGCCGAGGGATTGCTCGCTTAACTATCGTGGGGTCCGCCTTCAGGCGGACCAGGGCCGGCTAAAGCCGGCCCCCACGTACGTTTGTAAAGGCTGTTCAGATGGTGGTCATGAAATTCGGAGGCACGTCGGTTGCCGATCGATCCGCGATCGAGCGCTTGATCGCGATCGTGCGCGCGCAGCGGCAGGCCGACGCCCAGCAGGAGGGAGGCGATGCGCGAGGGCCCATTCTCATCGTCTCCGCGCTGGCGAAGGTGACGGATCGCCTGTTGGGCATTGCGGCCGAAGCCGGTGCAGGAGATAGCGAAGGGGCGCGCAACAACCTGCGCGACCTCCGGCAGCGGCATATCAGCGTCGCCGAGGTCATCATCGACGCCGCGGCGCAGCGCGAGGTGGTCGCGTTCCTGAACCGCGAGTTCGACGAGCTCGAGCGCATCGTCGACGCGCTCACCGTGCTGCGAGAGGTGTCGCCGCGGTGGCTCGATACGCTGGCCTCGACCGGCGAGCTCCTCAGCAGCCGCATCATCGCGGCGGCGTTGACGTCGCATGGGCTCAGCGCCGGCTGGGTGGACGCGCGCCTGGCCGTGGTGACGGACGGCGAGCACACGCAGGCGGCGCCGCTCTTCCCGGAAACGACGGCCGCGCTGATGCGGCACGTGGACCCGCATCTCGCGGCGGGCCGCGTGCCGGTGCTGGGTGGTTTCGTCGGCGCTTCGCAGAACGGCGTGACGACCACGCTGGGCCGCGGCGGCTCGGATTATTCCGCCGCCATCGTTGGCGCGTGCCTGGGCGCCGGCGAGATTCAGATCTGGACGGACGTCGACGGCATGCTCACCGCGGATCCGCGTATCGTGCGGGAGCCTCAGGTGGTGCCGCATCTCTCGTTCGCGGAAGCGTCCGAGCTCGCGTACTTCGGCGCGAAAGTGCTGCATCCGGCGACGATTCAGCCTGCCGTCACGCGCGACATCCCGGTACGCATTCTCAACTCGCATCGCGCGCACGCCCGAGGCACCCTCATCACGAGCCAGCGCCCGCCAAGCGGGCGGGCCTTGACGGCAATCGCGTCGAAGACGCGCGTGACAGTGGTCGACATCACCTCGTCGCGCATGCTGATGGCGCACGGGTTTCTGCGAAAGCTCTTCGAGGTGTTCGAGCGCTTCCGCACCCCGGTGGACGTGGTCACGACGTCAGAGGTCAGCGTCTCGGTGACGGTCGACGATCGGCGACGGCTTCCGGCCATCGTCGAAGCGCTGTCCGAGTTCGCGGAGGTGAGCTGCGAGCACGACATGGCCATTGTCTGCGCGGTCGGCGAAGGGCTGCAGAACGAGCCAGGTCTGGCCGGCCAGGTGCTGCTCGGCGTCGGCGATGTCCCGCTGCGCATGGTGTCGCAGGCGGCATCGCGCCGCAACGTCACGTTCGTCATTCGCGAGAGCGACGTCGAGCAGGCGCTGGGGCGGCTGCACGATCGGTTCTTCGTGGCGGAGTCGACGCCCGCTGGGAGAGCGTGATGCGAGTACTGTTGCTCGGCCACGGCCGAATGGGCACGCTGGTCGAGTCGCTGGCGCCGGCGTACGGCTGCACGATCGTCGGGGTTGTGGACGAGCATTCGGATCCGCGCGCGATTGCCGAGGGGGCGTTCGGAGCCGCGGACGTGGCGATCGACTTTACCGTGGCGGAGGCGGTCCTCCAGAACCTGCCGCAGCTGGCCGAACGCCGGATCAACGTGGTGCTCGGCACGACGGGATGGCAAGCGCACGAAGCCGAGCTGCGCGCCTGCGCCGAGCGCGCGTCGATTGGCGTGCTCGCGGCGGCGAACTTCTCACTTGGGTTGAATCTGTTTCAAATCCTCGTTGAGGAAGCCGCGGCGCGCTTTCAGGCGCAAGGCGATTATGGCGCGTGGGTGCACGAGCTGCATCACGCGGCCAAGAAGGATGCGCCGTCGGGCACGGCGTTGCAACTGCGTGCGGCGATGGAGCGGTCGGGATACGATCGGCCGATCGACATGTCGTCGGCGCGCGCCGGATACATTCCCGGCACCCACACGGTGGGCTTCGACGGGCCGTCGGATACCATCACGTTGACGCACACCGTGCGCGATCGCGCCGTCTTCGCCCGCGGCGCGCTCGAAGCCGCGCGCTGGCTGCGCGGTCGCCAGGGTTGGTTCACGATGCGGGACATGCTCGCGTAGGGCAGCAGATCCGGGCCGCCCACACATCGTACGGAAGACAAGGAGCTGCAACGATGAGAATTCCATTCACGGGAGCCGGAACCGCCCTCGTCACTCCATTCACTGCCAGCGGCGCACTCGACGAGGCGGGGGTGCGGCGGCTGGCACGCCGGCAGATCGACAGCGGCATTCATTTCCTCGTGCCGTGCGGCACGACGGGGGAAACGCCGACGCTCTCGCACGCCGAGAAGCGTCGCATCGTCGAGATCGTCGTCGAGGAGGCCAATGGCAAGGTCCCGGTGTTGGCCGGCGCCGGTGGGTACGACACGAAGGAAGTGATCCACACGGCGCAAGAGTGGGAGAAGGTTGGCGCCGACGGATTGTTGACCGTCACGCCGTACTACAACAAGCCGACGCCCGAGGGGCTCTATCAGCACTACAAAGCGATCGCCGAGAGCACGGCGCTGCCGATCGTGGTCTACAACGTGCCGGGACGTACGGGGTGCAACGTCGATCCGGCCACGCTCGCGCGGCTGGCGACGATTCCGCGGGTGATTGGCGTCAAGGAAGCGACGGCGAACCTCACGCAGATGCTGGACATCTGCGAGGTGGTGCCCGACGATTTCCTCGTACTCAGCGGCGATGACGCCTGCACGGTGCCGCTGATGTCGATCGGCGGACGTGGTCTCATCTCGGTGGCGTCGAACGAAGCGCCGGCGGAAATCGCCCAGCTCGTCGAAGCGTGCGAGCGCGGCGATTATGCGGCGGCACGCCGCCTGCACAGCCGCTTGATGCCACTGATGACGGTCAACTTCGTCGAGTCCAACCCAGGCCCGGTGAAGTTCGCGATGTCGGCGATGGGGCTCTGCGAGCTCGTGTTCCGGCTGCCCATGGTGCCGCCGCGGCAGGCGACGCAAGACAAAGTGGTCGCCGTCCTCCGCGAGCTGGGTCTTCCGGTCGCCGCCGGCTCACACGCGTGATGTCTCAGACGACGAACCTCGCTTCAGATATCGAGTCCCTGTTCGCGCAGGGCGCCAGCGCCAATCGCGAGGCGGCGCGGGCGGCGTTCTTCTCGTTGCAGCGCGCACTGAGCGACGGGTCGGTCCGTTCGGCCGAGCCCGATGACACGCAGCCGACTGGATGGCGTGTCAACACCTGGGTCAAGCAAGGCATCCTGCTCGGGTTCCGCTTCGGCGACATGATCGATCAGTCGATTGACGAGGGTCGCTGGCCGTTCTACGACAAGGACACGATGCCGTTGAAGCGGCCCGGCGTGACCGGCGGCGTGCGCATCGTGCCTGGTGGATCGGCGATCCGCGAAGGCGCGTACCTCGCCCAGGGCGTGATCTGCGTGCCGCCGATGTACGTGAACGTCGGCGCGTGGGTTGGCGAGAGCACACTGATCGACTCGCACGCCCTGGTCGGATCCTGCGCGCAGATCGGAAGCCGCGTGCACATCAGCGCGGCGGCGCAAATCGGCGGCGTGCTCGAGCCGGTCGGCGCCCTCCCCGTGATCGTCGAAGACGATGTGCTGATCGGCGGCAATACCGGCGTCTACGAAGGCGCGGTGATCAAGAAACGTGCGGTCATCGCCGCCGGCACTGTGCTGACGGGTTCCACGCCGGTCTACGATTTGCCGCGCGGCGTGATCATCAAGCCCGAGCCTGGACACCCGCTCATCGTGCCCGAGGGGGCCGTCGTCGTTCCCGGCGCGCGCGCGATCACCGTGGGCGCGGGGAAGGGCTGGGGCCTGTCGCTGGCGACGCCTGTGATCGTCAAGTATCGCGACGATCGTACCGACACGCGCACGGAGCTCGAGACGTGGATCCGGTAGCGCCGGTCACGCTGGCACGGCAGCTCATCGACATCGATTCGACCACCGGACGCGAAGGGGAAGTGGCCGTCGTGCTCGCGCGGTATTTGCGAGAGCGAGGCTACTCCGTTCTCGAACAGCCGCTCGACGGCGGGCGGACGAACGTCATCGCCGCCGTGGGTGAGCCGCGGC
>DAINCF010000044.1:0-21549 GCA_036732565.1 Vicinamibacterales bacterium | reverse complement strand
GACCCTCGCGACGACGTCGTCCCCAGCTGGTCCAGGGCTCGCGAGCCGCCCCTACGCGAGCGGTGAGCCGCCCCTACGCGAGCAGTGAGCCGCCCCTGCGTCCGCGTGTGCAGTAAACTGACCCCTTGAGTCGGACATGACGACGTCCTCAAGCCGCCTGCAGTCGGATGCGGGCAGGGTCGTGACGGTCATCGGCCGTACGCCGCTCATTCGCCTGCCGAAAATCGAGCGCGACGTGCCGGGTGTCACGCTGTACGCCAAAGCCGAGTGGCAGAATCCCGGCGGCTCGGTCAAGGATCGGCCGGCGTGGCGGATGATTCAGGAGGGTCTTCGCACGGGCGCGCTGAGTCCCGGGAAGCGGATCCTCGATGCCACCTCGGGCAACACCGGCATCGCCTACGCGATGATCGGCGCATCGCTCGGCTACGGTGTCACGCTGTGTGTGCCCGAGAACGTCACGCCCGAGCGGAAGCGCATCCTGCGCGCCTACGGCGCCGAGCTGATCTTCACCGATCCGATGGAGAGCTCGGATGGCGCCATTCGCCGCGTGCGGGAGATTTATGCCCGCGAGTCCGACAAATACTTCTATCCCGACCAGTACAACAACGAGTTCAACTGGCGTGCGCACTACGAGACCACGGGGCCGGAGATCATCGAGCAGACGTCAGGCACGGTGACGCACTTCGTCGCCGGCCTCGGCACGAGCGGGACATTCGTCGGCATCGGTCGCTGCTTCCGCGAATACCGCACCGACATCGTCTTGGCCTCGGTACAGCCGGATTCTCCGCTGCATGGGCTGGAAGGCCTCAAGCATATGGACTCGGCGATCGTGCCGGGCATCTACGATCCGCGGCTGGCCGACCTGGACATCCGCGTGGGCACGGAAGACGCCTACGCGATGACGCGACGGCTGGCCGCCGAGGAGGGGCTGCTCGTCGGCATCTCCAGTGGCGCGAATCTCGTGGGCGCGCTTCAGCTGGCGCGCGAAGCCGGCGCCGGCACGTTCGTCGTCATCTTCTGCGACGGCGGCGAGCGCTATCTGTCCGAGCATTTCTGGGACGAAGGCGACGCGGCGAGCCGTGACGCTGCCGCTGGGCATCAAATGAACGGAGTCCGGTGATGGCGTTGGTCGTTGGAGATGGCGTGGTCGAGGCGATTCAGGCGCATGGACGCGAGACGTATCCGCACGAATGCTGCGGCGCGCTCATCGGCCGCGACGGGTCCGTGACGACCGCGGTTCCGCTCGCCAACACCACTGAAGAGGGGCCGCGGCGCAGATTTCTCGTCCGGCCCGCCGACTATCGCCTGGCCGAAGCCAAAGCCTCCGAGCTCGGCCTCGATCTCCTCGGCTTCTATCATTCACATCCCGATCATCCGTCTCGTCCGTCGCAATACGATCTCGATCACGCCTGGCCGTTCTTCTCGTACGTCATCATCTCGGTGCGCGAAGGCGAGCCGAAGGAGCTGCAGTCGTGGCGGTTGAGGGATGACCGCTCGTCGTTCGACGAAGAAGCCGTCCACCGTTATGCGTCGTCCAGCGAAGGTTCTGTTCGCGTCGTGGAGCCGCATAACGGTTAGCGCGCGGCGCGCGCCAAGGAACACAGAGCGAGCACACACCATGCCGATTAGAGTCAACATTCCAACCCCCCTGCGTCCCTTCACCGACAAGCTCGACGCCGTCGAGCTCGAAGGCGCCACGGTTGGCGAGCTGCTGAACGGACTCACCACGAAATTCGGCGGACTGCGCCAGCACCTGTACACGCCCGAAGGACGGCTGCGCAGCTTCGTCAACGTCTACGTCAACGACGAGGACATCCGGTACCTGCAGAAGGATCAAACGCCGCTGAAGGCGGGTGACACGGTGAGCATCGTGCCGTCCGTCGCCGGTGGCTCGACGGCGACCGAACCTGCCCGGCGCAGCCTTGGCGAAGGCGGGGCGCCGACGCTGCCAGCGCTGACGACCGACGAGATCAAGCGCTACAGCCGCCATCTGATCCTGCCCGAGGTCGGCATGGACGGGCAGCGAGCCCTCAAGGCTGGCAAGGTGTTGTGCATTGGCGCCGGGGGGCTCGGGTCACCCGCGGCGATGTATCTCGCCGCCGCCGGCGTGGGCACCCTCGGCATCGTCGACTTCGACGTGGTCGACGCCAGCAATCTGCAGCGGCAGTTGCTGCACGGCACCAACGACATCGGGCGATCGAAGCTCGACTCGGCGAAGGATCGTCTGCACGACCTCAACCCGAACGTGCACGTCGAGACCTACGAGACCGCGCTCAGCTCCGAGAACGCGTTGAAGCTGTTCGAGCCGTACGACGTGATTCTTGACGGCACCGACAACTTCCCGACGCGATATCTCGTCAACGACGCGTGCGTGATCCTCGGCAAGCCGAACGCCTACGGCAGCATCTTCCGCTTCGAAGGGCAGGCCTCGGTCTTCGGCGTGAAGAACGGTCCGTGCTATCGCTGCCTGTATCCGGAGCCGCCACCGCCGGGCCTGGTCCCGAGCTGCGCCGAGGGTGGTGTGCTGGGTGTGTTGCCCGGCATCATCGGCACGATTCAAGCGACGGAAACCATCAAGCTGTTGCTCCACGCGGGCGAGACGCTGGTGGGCCGCTTCCTGATCTTCGATGCGCTGCGCATGCGCTTCCGCGAGCTCAAGCTGCGCAGGGATCCCGAGTGCCCGGTCTGCGGCGACCATCCGACCGTGACCGAGCTCATCGACTACGAGCAGTTTTGCGGCCTGCGCCCCGAACCGGTCGCGCACGCGGAGACAGGGACATCGACGATGGCAGACGAAGTCACGGCGACGGCGTTGAAGCAGGAATTGGACGCGGGCCAGCCGATCTTGATCGTGGACGTCCGCGAGCCGCAGGAATATCAGATCAACCGCATCGAGGGGTCGGTGCTGATCCCGCTGGGTGAGCTGCCGCAGCGCTACGAAGAGCTGGATCGCAACGCCACGATCGTCTGCCAGTGCAAGTCCGGCGCGCGAAGCGCGAAGGCCACGGCCTTCCTGCGGACCATGGGCTTCAACAACGTCCGCAACCTGACCGGCGGCATCCTCGGCTGGATCGATCAGGTGGATCCGAGCCAGCCGAAATACTGATAAGCGAGTGCCTGGGTGCCGGGTGCCTATGTGCCTGGGTGCTGGCACTTGGTGCCTGAGTGCTTGGTGCTGGGACGCTGAGTGGCCGGGCTGTGCACCGAGCACCAAGGCACTGCGCACTCAGGCACTGAGGCACTTAGGCACCTAGGCACCCAGGCACCCAGGTACTGATCATTCATATCCGACTTGCACGGTCCGAGTTCCCGGACTAAAATAAGACTTCAACGGTCGGACATTCAATGGGATGTACCGTTGAAATCAATTCGGGCCGTTCCGTAGGAACGGCCCGGAAACTGCTCCCCGAGTTCTCGGTGGATGCAGCGATGTTGTTGAAACGCTCCACTAGATCTGCTCCATGCTCAGGCTTTCGAAGAAGGCGGACTACGCCCTCATCGCCATGAAGCATCTGGCTTTACGGCCGGATGCCGGTAACTCGTCCAGCGCCCGGGAGATGGCCGAGGCCTACGCGATTCCGCTCGAGCTGCTGGCGAAGGTCCTGCAAAGGCTCGTCCGTTCGCGGCTGCTGGTCTCGGTTCAGGGCACCCGCGGCGGCTATCGGTTGGGGCGGTCGCCGCAGGCCATTTCGGTGGCTGACGTCATCCAGGCCGTCGATGGTCCCGTGACCGTGACGGCGTGCTCCCCGGATGACCACCGGTGCGATCAGTACTCGCAGTGCAACGTGCGCGATCCGCTCTGGAAGATCCGGAGCCGGATCCTCGACGCCCTGAATACCGTCAGCGTCGCGGAGCTCGCGGCCGATGGCGAGGCCAGCCCGGCGCCCGAGCCCGTCAGCAAGATGGTGTTCGTGCAAATCAGCGATCGAGGAGGGTCGGTGTGACTCGTCCGATCTACCTCGATCATCACGCAACGACGCCCGTGGACAGGCGCGTGGCGGATGCGATGTGGCCGTACTTCACGGAGAAGTACGGGAACGCCTCGAGCAAGCACCATCGTTACGGCTGGGAAGCGAACGAAGCGGTCGAGAAAGCCCGCGAACAGGTCGCGGCCGCCCTTGGTGCGCGGGCGCGTGAGGTGATCTTCACGAGCGGCGCGACGGAGTCGAACAACACGGCGCTGAAGGGCGTGCTGCAGGCGAGCCGTCGGCGTCACGTTGTGACCGTCGCCACCGAGCACGCATCCGTGTTGGATCCCTGCAAGCGACTGGCGGCGCAAGGCGTCACGGTCACGGTGTTGCCGGTCGAAAGCGACGGCCTCGTGGATCTCGACCGACTGCGCGATGCGGTCACGACCGACACGGCGATCGTCAGCGTGATGGCCGCGAACAACGAAATCGGCGTGCTGCAGCCGCTGCCGGCGATTGCCGCGGTTGCGCACGAGCAGGGTGCGGTGTTTCACACCGACGCCGTGCAGGCGATCGGCAAGGTGCCGTTCGATGTGGACACCTCGGGCGCAGACCTCGTCTCGCTGACGGCGCACAAGTTCTATGGCCCCAAGGGCGTCGGCGCGTTGTACGTGCGCAAGCGGCCGCGTGTCGAGCTGACGCCGCTCCTCGACGGTGGCGGACACGAACGAGGTCTGCGCTCGGGCACGTTGAACATTCCTGGCATCGTCGGTTTGGGGGCGGCAGCGGAGCTGGCGATGCGGGAGATGGCCGAGGAAGCGCCAAGACTGCGAGCGCTGCGCGATCGCCTGCTGCAAGGGCTGATGGGGAACGTGCCGGACGCGATCGTCAACGGCAGGCTGGACCCGCCTTCGCCCACTGACTTCGCAGGCGCGCGGTTGCCGGGCAACCTCAACGTCAGCTTTCCCGGTGTTGATGGCGAACGGCTGCTGGTCGGCCTGGAAGACATCGCGGTGTCATCGGGTGCGGCGTGCACGTCGACGCAACCGTCGCACGTGCTGAGGGCGTTGGGACGTCCGGTGGATCTTGCGCTGGCCTCACTGCGATTCGGCCTCGGCCGGTCGACGACGGTCGAGGATGTGGACGTGGCGATCGACCGCGTGAGCGAGCTGGTCGCGCGGTTGCGCGATACGAACTCGTCCGTGGGGTCTGGTGCGTACGTGGGGTCCGGCTTTAGCCGGACCAGGTCGGCCTGAAGCGATGAAGTACTCCAGCGCGGTCCTCGAGCGCATTCGTGAGCCGCGATTCGCGGGAACGTTGAGCTCGACGGACGCGAACGTCGGCACGGGCGAAGCGGGATCGCTGGAGAGCGGGACGTTGATTCGTGTGCAGATCCGGGTGGACGCCGATCGCGTGGTGGATGCCCGGTTCAAGGCGTTCGGCTGCAGCGCGGCGATTGCCAGCGCAAGCTTTGTGGCGGAGCGCTTGCAGGGGATGACGATAGCTGACGCTCGGGGGATGGCAGCAGGCATGGTCGTGGACCAGTTGGCGCTGCCGGCCGAGCGCGTGCACGTGGCAGACATCGCCGTCGAGGCAGCACGGGCGGCGATCGAGGATTGGGATGATCGAGATCACTGACAGCGCCGCGCGCGTGATCGCGCGGCAACTCCAGAAGCAACAGGCCGCCGCAGGTGGAGGTCTGCGCATCGCCATCAAGGCCGGCGGCTGCTCGGGCTTCAGCTACGTGTTTCGCTTCGATACCTCACCGCGTGCGACGGATCAGGTGTTTCAGGGACCCAGCGGCGTTCAGGTGTTCGTCGATCCGCGGAGCCTCGAGCTGCTCGACGGCACCGTGCTCGATTTCGACGAGGACAACCTGATGGCGACGAACTTCACACTGCGCAACCCGCACGCCAAGAGCACGTGCGGCTGCGGAGAGAGCTTTTCGGCATGAGCACAGCAACCAAGGTTTTCGAGGATCTCGCGAAGAGCGAGTACAAGTACGGCTTCATCACCGAGGTCGAGCAGGACATCGTTCCCAAGGGCCTCAGCGAGGATGTCGTCCGCCTGATCTCGTCCAAGAAGGGCGAGCCGGAGTGGCTGCTCGACTGGCGGCTGAAGGCGTATCGCGTGTGGCTCAAGATGACCGAGCCCACGTGGCAGAACGTCAAGTACGAGCCGATCGACTACCAGAACATCAGCTACTACGCGGCGCCGAAAGAGAAGAAGACGCTGAACAGCATGGACGAGGTCGACCCCGAGATTCGGGCGACCTTCGACAAGCTGGGGATTCCGCTGATCGAGCAGCAGCTGCTCGCGGGCGTCGCCGTGGATGCCGTGTTCGACTCGGTGTCCGTCGCGACCACGTTCCGCGAGAAGCTCGCCAAGCTCGGCATCATCTTCTGCTCGTTCTCCGAGGCGGTGCGCGAGCACTCGGATCTGGTCAAGCAGTACCTCGGATCGGTCGTGCCGCACACCGACAACTTCTTCGCGTCGCTCAACTCCGCCGTCTTCAGCGACGGCAGCTTCGTCTACGTGCCGAAGGGCGTGAAGTGCCCGATGGAGCTGTCGACCTACTTCCGGATCAACGCCAAGGACACCGGCCAATTCGAGCGAACCCTGATTGTGTGCGACGAGGGCGCGACGGTGAGCTATCTCGAAGGCTGCACGGCGCCGAAGCGTGACGAGAACCAGCTCCACGCCGCCGTCGTCGAGCTGGTCGCGCTCGACAACGCGACCATCAAGTACTCCACGGTTCAGAACTGGTACCCCGGCGACAAGAACGGCAAGGGTGGGATCTACAACTTCGTCACCAAGCGTGGCCTCTGCAAGGGCCGCAAGTCGAAGATCACGTGGACGCAGGTCGAGACCGGCTCCGCGATCACGTGGAAATATCCCAGCTGCATCCTGCAAGGCGATCACTCGGTCGGCGAGTTCTACTCGGTCGCGGTGACCAACAACTATCAGCAGGCCGACACCGGCACGAAGATGATTCACCTCGGCAAGGACACGCGGAGCACGATCGTGTCCAAGGGCATTTCTGCCGGCCGCGGACAGAACACCTATCGTGGCGCCGTCAAGATCGGCAAGAACGCCGCGAACGCGCGCAACTACTCGCAGTGCGATTCGCTCCTGATCGGCGACCGCTGCGGCGCGCACACGTTCCCGTATCTCGAGATCAAGAACACCTCGGCGAGCGTCGAGCACGAAGCGTCGACGTCGAAGATCGGCGAGGACCAGATTTTCTACTGCGAGCAGCGTGGCATCTCGAAAGAAGACGCCATCAACCTCATCGTCAGCGGCTTCTGCAAAGAGGTGTTTCGAGAGCTGCCGATGGAGTTCGCCGTCGAGGCGCAGAAGCTGCTCGGTGTCTCACTGGAAGGATCGGTTGGGTAGACCATCATGCTCGAAGTCAGGAATCTGAAAGTACGGGCGGAGGACAAGGAGATCCTTCGCGGCGTCAACCTCACGGTGAACGCCGGGGAAGTCCACGCCATCATGGGGCCCAACGGCTCCGGCAAGAGCACGTTGGCGCGCGCGCTGGCCGGCCATCCGGGCTACGAAGTGGTCGGCGGCGAGGCGCTCTACGACGGGCGCGATCTCCTGGACATGGCTCCCGATGAACGGGCCCGCGAGGGCTTTTTCATGGCGTTCCAGTATCCCGTCGAGATCCCGGGCGTGAACAACGCGTATTTCTTGAAGGCGGCGCTGAATGCCCGGCGCAAGCAGATGGGCCTCGAAGAGCTCGACGCGATGGACTTCATGACGGTCATCCGCGAGAAGGCCAAGCTGCTGCAGGTCGACGAGAGCATGCTGCAGCGCTCGGTCAACGAGGGGTTCTCGGGCGGCGAGAAGAAGCGCAACGAGATCTTCCACATGGCCGTGCTCGAGCCGCGGCTGGCGATCCTCGACGAGACCGACTCGGGCCTCGATATCGACGCGCTGAAGATCGTCGCCGGCGGCGTCAACGCGATGCGCAGCCCCGACCGGGCGTTCATCGTGGTCACGCACTATCAGCGCTTGCTGGACTACATCGTCCCCGACTTCGTGCACGTGTTGAGCGACGGTGTCCTGGTGCGATCCGGCGGCCGCGAGCTCGCGCTCGAGCTCGAGGAAAAGGGCTACGGCTGGATTGAAGCGGCCGGCGCCAAGGGATGACACAGATGGCACAGATGGCACTGATACGAAGGCGGTCATGAGCTCAGTGGTTGAACGCCAGGAGACTTACCTGGCCGAGTACGAACGATTCGAGAAGGCGCGAGGGCTTGCGGCGCCGGCGTGGCTGCGCGATCTGCGCGGTCGCGCCGCGGCGCGATTCGGCGAGGTGGGCTTCCCGACCGTCCGCCAGGAAGACTGGCGCTTTACCAGCGTCGCCGCGATTGCCGACACGGCGTTTCGCATTGGCGACGGCGTCCCGACCAACGCCGCGGATCTCGTGCGCCGCGTGTCGTTCCCCGGGGCGATCGCGCGGATGGTGGTCCTCAATGGGCGCTTTTCGCCCGAGCTGTCGTCGCTGGGCGATCTGCCCACGGGCATCACCGCGATCTCGCTGGGCGACGCCATCGCGCGAAACCATCCCGCGTGCGCCCAGTTGGAGCGCTCGCCGATCGCCGACCGGCCGTTCGTCGCGTTGAACACCGCGTTCCTGCACGACGGCGTGCTGATCGACATCCCGAAGGGCGTCGTGCTGGACGCGCCCATTCACATCGTCGTGCTCGGTGGCGGCGCCGGGAAGATCATGACGCATCCGCGCACCGTCATCCAGGTGGGCGCCCACAGCCAGGCGGCGATTGCGCAGACGTTCCTCGGCGGCGCGGGCGAAGCGCACTTCACCAACGCGGTGACGTCGGTCTCGCTGGGGGAGAACGCCGTTCTCGACTTCTGCACCGACCAGCGTGAGACCGAGGACGCGTATCACATCTCGTATCTGCAGGCGGAGACGTCGCGGAACAGCACCTTCCGTGCGCAGACGGTCACGCTGGGTGGACGGCTGATTCGCAACGATGCCGTCGCGATCCTGGGCGGTGAAGGCGCTCACTGCGCGCTGGACGGCTGCTACCTGGCGGACGGCACGCGGCTGGTCGACAACCACACGACCATCGATCACGCGACGCCGCATTGCACCAGCCACGAGCTCTACAAGGGCATCCTCGACGGCAAGGCGCGCGCGGTCTTCAACGGGCGGATCATCGTCCGCCAGGATGCGCAGAAGACCGACGCCAAGCAGACCAATCGGGCGCTGCTGCTGTCGGACGAAGCGCAGGTCAACTCGAACCCGCAGCTCGAGATCTTCGCGGATGACGTGAAGTGCACGCATGGGGCGGCGATCGGTCAGCTGGATGAGGAGGCGCTGTTCTATCTGCGCGCCCGCGGCCTGACCGCCACGGCCGCGCGCGACCTGCTGATTCGTGCCTACGCCGGCCAGATTCTCGAGAGGATTCCGATCCAGCCGCTCAAGACCGAGCTCCTGCGCGAGCTGTTCGTACAATTGAACCGCGACCTCGCGGAGCACAGATGAGCGGGCACGACATGGAATGGTACGTAGCGCAGACCTTTAGGCCTGCCTGAGGGGAATTGTACGTGGCGCAGACCTTCAGGTCTGCCCTCCGGACGAGCGGAAAGAGATCATGACGAGCGCAACGACGAGCGGATTGGATGTGCAGCGGCTTCGTGCCGAGTTCCCGATTCTCCAGGAACACGTGCACGGCAAACCGCTGGTGTATCTGGACAGTGCGAACACGAGCCAGAAGCCACGTGCGGTGTTACAGGCGATGGACGATTTCTACCGCCACGCCAACGCCAACATCCACCGTGCCACACATCTGCTGAGCGAGCGCGCAACCGCGCTGTACGAGGGCGCACGCGGCAAGGCGGCTCGATTCATCAACGCCCCGGACCCGCACCATGTCGTCCTGACGAAGGGCACGACCGACGGCATCAATCTGGTCGCTCAGAGCTATGGCCGTTCGGTGCTGCGGCCGGGCGACGAGGTCCTCATCTCCTGGCTCGAGCACCACTCGAACATCGTGCCGTGGCAGCTCGTGTGCGAGCAGACGGGCGCGACCTTGAAGGTGGCACGCATCGACGAGCGCGGGGAGATCGATCAGGATGACTACGCACGGCTGCTGTCGCCGCGTACGAAGATCGTGGCACTCGGTCAGGTATCGAACGCGCTCGGCACCGTGAACCCGATCCGCCCGATGATCGAGCAGGCGCACGCACGCGGCGCCGTCGTGCTCATCGACGGCGCGCAGGCGGTGCCACACTTCGTGGTCGACGTGCAGGCACTGGACTGCGACTTCTACGTGTTCTCCAGCCACAAGATGTTCGGCCCGACCGGCATCGGCGTCCTCTACGGCCGCGGCCCGCTGCTCGAGTCGATGCCGCCGTATCAAGGCGGCGGCGACATGATCGCGTCGGTGACGTTCGAGAAGACGCTCTACAACCAGGTGCCGTACAAGTTCGAGGCCGGCACCCCGAACATCGCTGGCGTCGTCGGCTTCGGCGCCGCGGTCGACTTTCTGAGCGCCATCGATCGCGATGCCGCGCTCGCGCACGAGGACGCGCTGCTGGAGTACGCCACCGAGGTGGTTCGCGCCATTCCCGGCGTCCGCGTCATCGGCGAGGCCCGGAAGAAGGCCGGCGTGCTCTCGTTCGTGATCGATGGCGTCCATCCGCACGATGCGGGCACGATTCTCGACCGCGAAGGCGTGGCCGTGCGGACCGGTCAGCATTGCGCGCAGCCGGTGATGGATCGCTACGGCGTCGCCGCCACGATTCGTGTATCGCTCGCGATCTACAACACGCGGGATGACATCGACGCACTGGCCGCGGCGCTCGGCCGCGTGCGCGAAATGTTGGGGTGATATGTCCGACCTGACCGAGCTCTATCAGGAAGTCATCCTCGACCACAACCGGCGGCCGAGGAACTTTCACGCCATCGATCACGCCGACCGGACGCAGGAAGGCTTCAACCCGTTGTGCGGCGATCGGCTGACGCTGTATGTGAGGCTCGACGGCGATCGCATCGCCGACGTCGCGTTCCAGGGATCGGGTTGCGCCATCTCGAAGGCCTCGGCGTCGCTGATGACCGAAGCCTTGAAAGGGAAGACGCTCGACGAGGCGAGCAGGCTGTTCGATCGCTTTCACGCGATGATCACGTCCGCACCCGACGGCGCGCCAGACGACCTCGGCAAGCTGTCGGTGCTGGCCGGCGTGCGCGAGTTTCCGACCCGCGTGAAGTGCGCCAGCCTCGCCTGGCATACGATGAAAGCCGCCGTCCAGGGTGCGGGCGACCGGCCCGTGTCGACGGAAGAATGAACCCACACTTTCTGCCCATGATGCCAACTGGGAACGATCCCGACTCCTCACCGGCCAACGAGCTCAGCGAGTCGATCGCCGACGTGGTGCCCGACCCGGTCAAGATGGCCGACCTGCGGCCGCAGGTCATCGAGGCCCTGAAAACCGTGTTCGACCCGGAGATTCCGGTCAACATCTACGAGCTCGGCCTCGTGTACGACGTGCTCGTGGATCGCGACGCCCGGGTCGGCATTCGCATGACCTTGACCGCCCCGGCGTGTCCGGCCGCGCAGAGTCTGCCGATCGAGGTGCGCGACAAGGCCCGCTCGGTCGCCGGTGTGACCGACGCGCGCGTCGAGATCGTCTGGGACCCGCCGTGGACCAAGGAGCGGATGTCCGAAGCTGCCAAGCTCCAGCTGGGGATGTGGTGAGATTGGGGCGGCTCGCGAGCCGCCCCTACAGGCGCGGCCGGCGTCATAATGGAAGTATGAGGAGCCGCAGTCTCGTTGTGCTGGCTACGTTGGCCAGCATCATTGTGCTCGGCAGCCCCTCAGCCGTCGGCGCACAAGACGATCAGCCGCCTCCCGCGTCTCGGGTGGCGACATCCGCTCCCGAGATCGACATCACCAAGCTCGGCGTCGACCTCAGCCGGATCCAAAGAGGATTGGTCGAAGGGACCGTCGAGGAGCGCCGCTCCGCCAACGGCCTCCGCATCGACTACCGCGTGAACGTCTTCGGGCGTGCGCCGGCCATCGACCTGTTCGAGAGCTTCGACCCGCTCGAGGGGCCCGTGCCGTTCGGCGCGCCCACCCACAAAGACTTCCTCTACATGGTCACGCCAGAGGCGTTTCGCGCGCCGGCCGCGAACTTTTCGGCGCTCGCCTTCTGGGGCATCAAGAAGATGTCGGAACGAAATGACCGGCAACGCTGCGAAGAGGAGCTCGCGCGCTACAAGGCCGATGTGATGGCCGGCGTCCCCGTGGCCGCACCGTCCTGTGCCCGGTAGGGGCGGCTCCCACCCCACCGCGCAAATTCCGCGCGGCGGGGACCCCGGTTCGCGAACCGGCCCTACATCTTTCCCACCTCCCCTGCCCGAACCAGCGCGCCCCTGAACAGAATCGGTCCAACCAGCTCGTGGATGGCGATGAGCGCCACCATCAGCGTCTGCACACGCCCTCCCCACTCTGGAAACTCGGTGGCGACGATGATGGTCAAGCCCAGCGTGACGCCAGCTTGCGACACCAGCGCCATCCAGAGCATCGGCATCGGCGCCTCGGCCAGCCCCGCCCGTCTCAGTCCGAGGCGCGTGCCGAGCCAGACGCCGGCGACGCGCAGCAGCGAGATGCCGATGGCGATCAGGCCGACGCGTGCCAGCGCATCGACCTGCAGTGACGCGCCGGCGGCGACGAAGAAGACGATCAGCACGGGCAGCGCGCCGCGTTCCACCGCGAGCTTCAAAGCGTCGCCGCTCGGCGGGGCGATGTTCTCCACGACCAGTCCGGCGGCGAGCGCGCTCAGCAGCGGCTCGAAGTGCCAATAGCTGCCGGCCGCACTGACCAGCACGCACAGCGCCAGCAGCACCAGCGTCAGCTCGCGTGACACGCGGCTCAGATAGAACGCGAACAGCGCGCCGACGATCGCGCCGAACGCCAGCGAACCGAGGATGTCCCACGACAGATACGGGATGATGCCGACGGCCACGCCCGCCTCCAGCCCGGACACGGTGCGCATCCACTGCATCACCAGCGTGAACGTGAGAATCAGCGCCAGGTCGGCGAGCACGACGACGGCGAGGGCCAGTTCAGTCAGCGGTCCCCGCGCATGGCTCTCCGCGATTACGGCGATCGTCACGGTCGGCGAGAAGCTGACGAGCACGGTCGTGACCACCAGGGTCATGGCCGCGCGGGTGACGCCGGTGGCCTCGGGAGCGATCGGCAGCCACGGCCAGAGCATGTAGAGCGTTGCCGCCAGGAGGACGAACGTCGTGACCAGGATCGATGCGCCGACGAGCAGAATGGCGCCCAGCCGATCGCGGATGCGCGCGAAGTTGATCTCGAGGCCGGCGATGAACGCGATGAGCGCGATCGCGAGCCCGTTCACGAGCCGCAGGTCGGCGGCCATCGTGCGCGAGATGAGGTCCCCGACGTAGGGGCCGCAGGCCAGGCCGAAGAAGAGATAGCCGCTGATTCGCGGCAGCCGCAGGCGCTCGAACAGCCTGCCGACCAGCGCCGCAGCAATCAACGCGAAGCCGAACGCCAGCGCCGCTCCCCGCAGGTTGGCCACGCCATCGTCAGCCATCGTGAGGCGGATGACGAGCACCGTTGCCAGGAGCAGCAGCAGAGAGGTTGCGGTGCGCATCAGTAGACCATCTGCTCGAACCGCGATGGGGCCGTTCCGCAGGAACGGCCAAGGGATGATGGTCGAGAGATGTTGGTGACCTGAGCTCTCGAGTTGATACGCTCCATTAAACGTCCCTGGGGCCGACCAGCAGCAGGGCGGCGATCAGCTCCGACGCCAGCGTGCCGATGGCGACGGCTGTGAGCACCGCGGAGGAGGCAGCCGTTGGCAAGGCCATGTGGAACGCCAGAGCGAACGCGAGGCCAATCACGCCGGGCGGCAGCAACGAGCTGCCGAGGTTGGCGGGCGAGAGCGTCGGGATGGCCCGCGACACCAGCCATCCCGCCATCAGCTTTCCGTTGACGCGCATGATGACGTAAGCGCCCGCCATCCACAGTGCCTGCACGCTGGGCTCCGTGCTCGCACCGGCCACGATCAGGAGCAGCACCACCAGGGGATGCTGGAGCCTGCGCAGGTCCCCCGCGATGATGGCGTCGGCCCGGCCCGGCGCGTACTTCCAGAACAGGCCGGCGACCATGCCCGCCAGCAGCGGCGAGACGCCAAGGTACGCCGCGCCTCCGCCGAGCAGCGCCACGACGCCGACGACGAAGACCGCGCGCTTGCCGGCGTCATGCGTCCGCTCGAACAGCAGCCAGCCCGCGACGGCGATCGCCAGCGGCGCCACCACGTTGAGGAGCGTGAGCGCCAGGCCCAGCGGGAGCGTCGGCGCCAGGCCGATGGCCAGCACCACGCCGCCGATTGCAATCGGAAGGGCATCGTCGAGATCGGCGATGCGCATGGCCACGCGATCGGCGGACGAAGCGGTGGCGGTCAGCTCGCCGGCGGACGTGGCGGACGCACTGAGTCCAAGGACCAATGCGATCAGGCCGACGCCGGCATCCAACCGCACGGCCCATACCGAGAGCAGCACACCGCAGCCGACGGCGACGATGGTGACGCTGATCAGCGCTTCCAGGCTCGAGAACTGAAGGAGCCGTCGATCTTGTGGGCGATCCAGGCGCAGCCCGAAGCCGACGAAGATGCCGAGCGCCGCGAGCGCGACGGCAATGACGCCGTAGAGGTGTCCCAGGGCGGTTGCGGTGATCCAATTGGCTCCAGCCGGGCCGACGGCGGCGCCCAGGGGAACGAAGAGCAAAGCGGGCGCGGCGAGAGGCTTGAGGCCGAGCGCCGCGCGCGTCCGACCAAAGACATCGGTAATCCGCAGCGGCCGGAGACCGGCGCCACCGACTTGGACGTCGAGCAGATCGCGTCCGACTTCCGATCGGTCCTGATGCGTCCCGCTGTCCTGGCCGTTCATCGTTCGCTCCCCGGAGCTGGGCCGATGGCGGGCACGGCGATCTCGACCTCGACCGTGGCGTCTTTGCGCCGAGCGCGGAAGCGTACCGTCGTCCCGGGTCTGACCTTCGCGAGGTACAGCAGCACGGCGTCGACGTTGACCGCGGGCCGCTCGTCGACCGTGAGCAGGAGATCGCCGGCCCGCAGCTTGCCGTCAGCGAGCGACTTCGGCTCGACGAGGTCCACGAACAGGCCGGCGGTCACATCGAGCGCTTTGACGTCCGCGCCGCCCAATGGCCGTAGCGCGATGCCGAAGTCGGTGAGCCTGGGTGACCCGTCCCCCAGCAGCGCATTCGATGTCGCGTCGAGCGCCGATGCGGGCACGACGGCAGCCGCGCCAGCGTCGTTGAGCGCGAGGCCCACGAGCTCGCCTTGCAGGGAGAAGATGAACGCCCCGTCGGCCACTGCTGGCGCTCCGCCGAACGCGAGCAGCGTAGACGACCATCGCGGATCGTCGAAGCGGTCGACGCGGCCCACGAACAGCGGTCGCGCCGTCGGGCCGCTTCTGGCGCCTTCGACCGCGGCGACGTACCGTGGCACCGCGAGATCCTCGAGGGTCGGTGGCTGCCACGCCACGCCGGCCGGCGGGTCCGGCACACGAATGACCGCCAGGCGCCGAAGCGGGTCCGCGGCGAGCACCAACGGCACCGCGTCATCCTGGCCGGCGATCCCTTGGACGGTCATGTCGGCGTCGAGGACCGCGATCGCGATATCGCTGCGAATCCTCAAGGCCGGCACGAACCGCAAAGCCGCAGCGCGGTCGCGGTCATCAGGCCCGCCACGATCGAGGAGCCGACCTAGCGACTTGGCTTCGGGCGCGCGGCTCGATCGCGCGCGCAGCACGAGGAGGGAGGGTGAGACGCGCCGTTCGAGACGGGCGACGTCGGCGGCCAGCTCATCATAGGTGGCGCGCGCCGCGAGACGCTCCAGCGGCTGCGGCGCCGGCGCCGGTCGATCTTCGTTCGGAAAGCGAAACTGGGCGAGCACGAAGAGCACGCCGAGTGACACGGCAATCGTGAGCCACAACAGCCGCGTCTCGCGCGACCAGGCGGCAGGACCGCGGAGCGGCATGCCGTGAGCGTACAGGCCATCATCCGAGCGAGCAAGTTGACAGCAGTCGCCTCGCCACGGTTCGCCACGAGATCACCACGATCACGAAGACGTTCGCCACCAAGGCGCCATGGCTAGACGCGAAGTTCGACCGTGTGATGTACTCGCTTCATGCAGATCACCGTGGCGCACAGCCCCGACTCGGATGACGCGTTCATGCACTACGGCTTGTCGAGCGGCAAGGTGCCGAATGAGGGTATCGAATTCACCCACTTGCTGGCCGACATCGAGACCCTCAATCGCGCGGCGTTCGACGGCAAGTACGAAGTCAGCGCCGTCTCGTTCCACGCCTACGCGCATCTGACCGACAAGTACCTGCTGTTGCCGCACGGCTCGAGCATGGGCGACAACTACGGCCCGATCGTCGTCGCTCGCAAGGACGGCCCGTCGTCGCTCGACGGCGTGACCGTCGCCGTGCCCGGGTTGCTGACGACGGCGTTCCTGGGCCTGAGGCTGTTCAAGTCGGACGTGGCGTACGTGGTGATGCCGTTCGACCAGATCCTGGAGGCCGTACGCGACGGACAAGCCGAGGCCGGTCTGCTGATTCACGAGGGACAACTGACGTATGGCGACGAAGGGCTGAAGAAGGTCGTCGACCTCGGCGAGTGGTGGAGCGAGCGGACCGGCGGTCTGCCGTTGCCGCTGGGCGGCAACGTCATCAGACGCGATCTTGGACCGGAAATGGTGAGTAAGGTCTCGCGCATCCTCCACGACTCGATCGCGTACTCGTTGGAGCACCGCGACGAAGCGCTCGACTACGCCCTCCAGTATGGCCGTGGCTTGGATCGATCGAAGGCGGATCGTTTCGTCGGCATGTACGTGAACGATCTGACGCTGGACTACGGCGAACGCGGCCGCAAGGCCGTGCAGGCACTATTCGACGAAGCCTTCGATCGCGGCGTCCTCCCCACGCGCATCGTGGCCGAGTTCGCGTAGGGGCGGTCGCGAACCGCCCCTAGATCTCGACGACGCGTTTGAGGATCTCGTGAATTCGCGCGACGCCGTCGGTCAACGCTGCCGGTCCTGGCTGCAGAATCAGCGTGGATTTGACCTCGTAAATCCGGTCGTTCTTGATCGCCGGCACCTCGCCCCATCCTGGTCGGGCCAGGATCTTCTCGCGACGGACCGGCTTGCCGCACCAGGATCCGATGATCACATCCGGCGCCGCGGCAATCACCTGCTCGTGCGACACGATCCGATCCTTCGCAAGGCCCGCTTTTCGAAGGTGGGGAAAAATCGGATCGCCGCCCGCGATCTCGACGAGCTCTTCGACCCACTGAATGCCTGAAATCAGCGGGTCGTTCCACTCCTCGAAGTAGACCCGCGGACGCGACGAGAAGCGTGCCGCCGACTCGCGCACGCGATCGAGACCGCGGTCCAGCTCGTCAGCCAGTTGCACCGCCTTCGCCGCCGCACCGACGATGCCACCGAGCACGCGAATCATCTGCAGAATCTCCAGCACGCTGCGCTGGTTGAACGTGAACACGGGATAGCCGCGTTTGATCAGCTCGGATGTGATGTCGGCCTGCAAGTCCGAGAACGCCAGGATGAGATCCGGATTCAGCTCGACGATCTTCTCGAAGCGCGCGCTGATAAACGCCGACACGCGCGGCTTCTGACGCGCCTCGGGCGGCCGAACCGTGTAACCGGAGACGCCAACCACACGATCGCCTTCACCGAGACGATAGAGCGTCTCAGTGGTTTCCTCAGTTAGACAAACGATACGTGATGGGTACGCCATGCTTCATTTCAACGGCAACACAGATGACACAGATACGTTTGCCACGAAGCACACGAAGGTCACGAAGAACCGTGCCCGCCGGGCTCGCATCTGTGCCATCTGTGTTGCCTTTAGAACAGGTGAGGATGCAGCGCGCGGGCCAGGCTCTCGGCCGTGTCGGCGACGCGTGGACCGGGGACGACGAAATGTGAGCCGGCGAGCAGGAGGACTCGTCGGTGTCGCACGGCCGGAATCGACGCCAAGACATTCCATGACGTCATGTCGACCGGCGCGTCAGCCGCGGTCAGGCCGACCGCCCGGATCTCGATGATCGCATCGGGTGCACGCGTGAGGATTTGTTCGGTCGAGGGTTGCACCGATTCCGCGTCGACATCGCTGAACACGTTCGTGCCGCCGGCCACCTCCAGCAAGTCGTTGAGAAATCCACGCGCGCCGCTGACGTAAATGTTCCGGAGGCTCTGCGGTTCGCGGCCGAAGACCAGCAGCGTGCGCAGCCGCGGCTGCCCCGCGATGCGTGTCTTGATCGCGGTCAGGCGTCGCTGGATATCCTCGCTCAGGCGCGTCGCTTCGGTGACCCGCCCTGTCCGCGCGCCCAGTTCGCGGATGGTGTCCATGACACCGGGTAGTCCGGCGTGTCGATATTCGAAGGTGGGAATGCCAGCCCGTCCGAGCTGCGCGCGGAGGTCGTCCTGACTGCCGTAGACGACCACGAGATCTGGCTTCAACGCCAGGATCCGCTCGACATCTGGATCGAGCAATGCCCCCACTTTTGGAAGGGGGAGGACATCGGGCGGCTCGGTATCGAAGCTGCTGACCGCGACCACACGCGGTCCGGCGCCGATGGCGAACAGCATCTGCGTCAGCGCGGGTACAAGTGAGATGATGCGCTGCGGCGCTTGTGCCGCGGCAAGGTAATGCGTTGCGTCTTCGTAGGGGCCGCCCTTCAGGGCGGCCCAGAGCGCGATCAGCACGAGTATCCAGATCGGCCGGCCTAAAGGCCGGCCGCCACGAAAACAAGGCCGGCCGCCACGAAGACGCTCGGTGTTTACGATCGTTTCACCAACAGCCACAGAAAGAACGGGCCTCCAATCATCGCGGTCACGACGCCCACGGGCAGCTCGACGGGCGCCATGATCGTCCGCGCGACCAGATCGCACAGTACCAGGAATCCTGCGCCAAACAGCGCGGAGGCCGGCAGCACGATGCGGTGGTCCGATCCGACGATCAGACGGACCAGATGCGGAACGACGATGCCGATGAAGCCGATGGGGCCGGCCATGGAGACAGCGGCGCCGGTCGCCAGCGAGGTGCTCAGAAACGCCAGCCGCTGCGCCCTGGAGACATCCACGCCCCGCGCGGCCGCGAGATCGTCTCCGAGCGTGATCAGATTGAGCGCGCGCGGCAGGAAGGCGAATGCGACGAACGAGACGGCGATGAGCGGCAGCGCCGCGAGGATCGGGCTGTAGCTGCCGACGTCGAGGTTGCCGAGCAGCCATCGCGCCGTGCGGAACCAGTCGGTGAAGTCGACCATGTACTGCACGAACGTGATCAAGGCGGAGAAGAACGCGTTGAGCGTCACGCCGGCCAGGAGCAGGACGTTCGTCGAGATCCCTCGGCGTTGGCTCGTCGCCAGCGCATAGACGATCGCGGTCGCGATCATCGCGCCGGTGAAGCTCGCGATCGGCACCGACGACACGCCGAGCAAGGTGAGGTCGAGGTTCCACGCGATGGCCAGCATCGCCCCCAGCGCCGAGCCGGTGGATACGCCCAGCGTGAACGGCGTGGCCAGCGGATTGCGCAGGAGGGCTTGCAGGACCACACCCGCGGCGGCGAGGGTTGCGCCAACCAGGCTGCCGGCCAGCACCCGCGGGAGCCGTGCGATGAAGAAGATCTGCGCGTCGACGTTGTCGGTCCAGGGGATGGTCGGATCGAACACCCGCGCGAGGTTGATGGACGTCGATCCCACGGTCGGGGCCACCACCAGGATCGCGAGGGTGAGCAAGCCGAACGCGGGGACGACCGTCAGGAGGCGCCGGCGCACGCCGGGCAGCGCCTGCCGCGGCGACGTCGCGTGCCTCGCCGATGCGGTCTCTTCGCGAAGGCGGGCGGCGCGGTCGGCGTCCGTCACGTTCACGTCCGGCCCCGGCGAATGCGCGCGATCGGGACCACCGTCAGATGGCCGGTCTCGTCGTGGACATGGACGTCGGCTTCGACGTCGTACAGGGCTTCGACGTGCTCGGGCGTCAGCACCTCGTCCGTCGGGCCCGACACCAGCACGCGCCCGTCGCGAATCAACACCAGCTCGTGACAGAGCGCCGCAGCCACGTTGAGGTCGTGGGTCGACAGCACCATCGTGATCCCGCGCTCCAGGTTCAATCGATGGAGCAGCGAGGTCACGTCCAACTGATAGCCGAGATCCAACGATGCCGTGGGCTCGTCCAGCAACAGCAGGTTCGGCGCCTGAGCCAGCGCCGACGCGATGATCACGCGCTGCTTCTCACCACCGCTCAGCGTGGTGAAATCCCGGTCCTCGAGATGATCCGTGCCCGTGGCTTTCAGCGCATCGCGTGCGATCGCGAGATCCGTGGGCCCCTCGACCTCGAACATGCCGAGATGGGGATGACGACCCATCAGGACCATCTCGAGCACCGAGTAGTCGAAGGCGAGGTGGGTTTCCTGAGGCACGACCGCCATGCGCCGCGCGAGCTCGCGCCGCGATCGCCGATGCACCGGCCGATCATCTATTGGGATGTCCGTTTGATTTCCACGGGGCCCGTTCCGTAGGAAGGGGCCCGAAAACTTCCCCGAGCGCCGGTGTTCGCTACTCCACTTTTCGTCGATACGCTCCACCAGGTAGACCGCGCCGGACGACGGCGTGAGCGTCCCGTTGATCAAGCGAAGCAGCGTGGTTTTTCCCGATCCGTTCGGTCCGAGCACGCCGACGATGCGCCCGTCCGCGATGGTGGCGGAGACGCGGTCCAGAACCAGTCTGTGCGTGGCGCGCGGGTAGCCGAATGAGAGGTGATCGATCCGCAACACAAGGAGGCCGATCAGTGTGCGGGAACAGGACCCCGTAACGGTTGTAACCGCGAGTATAGCATGGCAGAATTGGCCCCGTTTGGCGGCGGAGCCCGGCCGGACGGTGCGCTTTGGCACCGGGCAGAGCCCCACCGCGCGGAGCGCGGTAAAGCGACTCCGCGCGGTTTGCCGGTAGGAAATGAGTTCGCGTACAATACGACGTTTGTGTCAGCCATCATGAGGGCCGACCGGATCCGGCCGTTTGTCGAGAGGAACGCATGAGCAAGAGTTCGACCGTGACCGTTCGCGAGACCCCTGTCGAGAAGGTGGCCTCGGCGACGGCTGGCGGCCTTGTCATCCACGGTGAGAATTTCATCATCGACACGGAAGAACGCATCGAGCTGGTGGATTTGACCGATCGCGTCATGGATTTCGTGCGGCGTTTCGACATCAAGGAGGGCATGATCACCCTCTGGTCGATGCATACCACCTGTGCGCTGTTCATCAACGAGTTTCAGAAGGCGCTGCTCGTCGACATCAAGCGTTTTCTCGAGGACATGGTGGCCCGCGACAGCTATTACATGCACAACGATCCCGATCATTCCGACTGCGATCGGATGAACGCGGACTCGCACCTGCGCGCGATGCTGCTCGGTCATTCGCTGACGCTGCAGATCAGCGGGGGAGAGGTCGTCCTCGGGCAATGGCAACGCATCTTGATGGCCGAGCTCGACGGTCCTCGCGCCCGCACCCTCCGCGCGCAAGTCTGGGGCGTCGCTT
>DAINCF010000043.1:0-21570 GCA_036732565.1 Vicinamibacterales bacterium | reverse complement strand
GAAGCCGCTTTGGAAGACAACGACGGCTTCGACGTGCTTGAAGGTGGCAAGGCGACGTTCGAGCTCGACGTGCATCTCCATCGTGCCCGCGATGGTGCGCACGGCGCCCGAGCCGACGCCGTACTCTTTCACCGCGTCGAGCGCCGCCTGTCGCAGCTTCGGATGCGTTGCCAACCCGAGGTAGTTGTTCGAGGAAAGATTGACGACGGAGCGGTGATCGAAAGTGGCGTGCGGCAGCTGCTCGCCTTCGAGCACGCGAAGATGACGGTAGAGTCCCTGTTCCTTGAGGGCATCGAGCTCGTGCCCCAGGAACGCCAGCGGATCAGTGCGCATCGCGCGACTATAACAACATCACGTGCGATCGCGTAGGGGCGGTTCCACCCGCCCGCTTCGCGCTTCGGCGGACTGGTCGGGAACCGCCCCGACATCCGCATCGTCGTCGCGCTGAAGTTCTTGAACGAGCGTCTGCAGGATCGCTGCTGTGGGAATGGCGAGGATCGCACCCGTGAGGCCGAGGAGCTCCGACCCGACCCCGAGCGCGATGATCACGCCGACCGCGCTGATGCCCACTTGACGTTCCATGATCCGCGGCACCAGGATCGCGTTCTCCACTTGCTGTTGGATGACGAAGAAGACGGCGACGGCGGCCGCGAGGCCTGGCGACACCGACAACGCGACCAGCACGGCGGGCACGGCGGCGACGATCGGCCCCACCATGGGAATGAGCTCGCCGATCGCCGAGATCAACGCGAGCACGTAGAAGTACGGCACACCGAACAGGTACAGCCCGACGGCCGTCGTGAGCCCGATGATCAGCGACAGGACAATCTGCCCGCCCAACCAGGAGCTCACCTTCATCGTGACCTCTTCACCGATCTCGGCGATGCGCGCGCGGCGTTGCCGAGGGAACAGTCGAACGAGGCCGGCAAACAGACTGTGCGATTCGACGAGCAGATAGAACGTGAGCAGCAGGATGGTGACGAGACCGAAGATGCCTCCGACGAAGCTGAAGACGGTGCCCACCACGGTCCCGACGGCGTCGGCGCCGCCGGCGACCGGGGCGCTCTGCACCGCTTCGCCCAAGGTGATGGCCCGTTGGAGGATGCCGAGACGTATCAGCCACTCCTGCGCCGCTGTCACGTACTGCGGCAGCTGGCGCCACAGCTCTGACGATTGCTCGATGAGCGGGGGAAGCACCGCCATGCCCACGAGCACGATGACGGCGACCACCACTGCATAGATCAGAAGGATCGCCAAGGCGCGTGGCACACGCTGCGACGTGTTGGGCAGGAGGCGCTGCCGCTCGAGCAGTTGCACGAGCGGCGCGAGGCCGATGGCAAAGAGCGCGCTGACGTAGACGAGGAGCAGCGTGCCGCGAACGAGATACAGCGTCCACAGCAGCAGCCCCGCGGCCGCCGAGACGGCGACACCGAAGACGATCAGCCGGCGAATCTCACCCGTCGACGCCACCGGATGGCCCGAGGTACTCCCGGGTGAAGCCGTCGATGTCGTCGTAGATCTCGGCAAGCTCCTTGGGTGCGGCCAGGAAGACGACGCGGAACAACCCGTCCTCTGGCGCGGCGTTGAAGCCGGAGCCGTAGACGCAGAGGATGCCGGTCTCCCGCAGCAGCGCGAGGACGTAGTCCTCGTCGGTCCGTCCCGGCGGCAGCGACACCTGCGGCATGGCGTAGAACGCGCCACGTGGCGCGACGCAGCGCATGCCCGGGATGGCGTTCAACCGCGTGGTGGTGAGCGCCGCACGCTCGGCGAGCGCCTGGCGGAACGACGCTTGATGCGATCGGTCGCCGGTCAGCGCCGCCGTCACGGCGTACTGCATCGGTCCCGGACTGCACAGGCGTCCATCTGCGAGCTTCTTGATCGCGGCCAGTGCCGCATCCAGACGGGGGCTGCGGCCGACCGCCATCCACCCCGCGCGCCAGCCTGGGGCCAGATAGGCCTTCGAGAGACTGGAATAGGAAATGATCGCGGCGTCAGGATCGAGCGACGCCATCGCCGGCACCGGCCCGTCGTAGGCCAGGTCGCCGTAGACCTCGTCGGCGAGGATCACCAGGCCGTGGCGCTCGGCCAGGTCGAGGAGAGCCCGGCGCACGGCCTCCGGGTAGATCGCTCCCGTCGGGTTGTTCGGATCGATGACCACCAGCGCCCGGCACTTCGGGGTGACCAGGCTGCGCAGGTGATCCAGGTCGGGGAGCCAGTCCCGGTCCGGATCGCAGCGATAGAAGACCGGCGCGGCGCCGATTTTGGCCAGCACCGCGGTGTAGAGGGGATACGTCGGCGACGGGAGGAGGACCTCCTCGCCCTCGTTGACCAGGGCGGTGAGGGCGAGCTCGATGCCTTCGGACGTCCCGGAGGTGATGAGGACGCGGTCCGGCGACACCGGCACGCCTCGGGCGGTGAAGTCCGCCGCCGCCGCCTCGCGGGCCGGCGCGATGCCTGGCGAGGGGGCATAGCCGTTCAGGCCGTCCCGCATCGCCTTGATCACGGCCTCGATCAGGTGCGGCGGCGTCACGAACCCGAACTGGTTGGGATCGCCGATGTTCAGGTATCGAACACTGCGCCCCGCGGCCTCAACCTTTCGCGCCTCCGCAACGATATTCCGAATCGCGTAGGTGAAGCGGTCGACCCGTGCGGCGGTGCGGATGGACGTGGGCGTGCTGCTCGGCATCGTTGGAATCCTAAGTGAGGGTCCGATCTTAACTGAGGGCCGCGATCTTGGTGAGCGGAGAGCCGCGATCGTGGCTGAGGGCCTGCCCTGATCGCGCGTTTGGCCCGGCGCGTCGAGTTCCCGCGTCGAAGGGGGCGTCTGCTTTCTACCCCATCGGTGATGTAGTTCTTACATCTGAACCGACGTTTTTTCCGCCTCGATCGTGCGCAATTCGGCTAACTAGTTGAATTCACACGGCCTACACAGTTGGCAAGATGTTTGGTTACCTCTGCGGCATGCGGCGGCGTCTTCTTCGGGTGAGCGCGGTAGCGAGCCTGTTGTTAACGCCAGCGCTCGCGGCGGCACAAGAGCCGACACCTGAGAGCCAGCGACCGATGTTCCGGTCGGGGGCGGAGCGGGTGACGGTGGGTGCGACGGTCCGTGACCAGCGGGGACGGCTCATCACCAACCTGCGGGCGGAGGATTTCGAGGTGCTCGATGGCGGCCTGCGACGCGTCATCAGCGACTTTCGATCAGAGGCGGCGCCTGTAAGCGTCGCGATTCTGTTCGACATCAGCGGCAGCATGCGGATTGGGGATCGCAATGTTGCCGCACGGTTTGCGGCCCACCACGTCATGTCGTGGTTGAAAGATGGCCGCGACGAGGCCGCGCTGTTCACGTTTGACAGCCGGCTGCACGAGGTGGCCCCGTTTACGGTCGATACGCGCACCCTACAAGGTGCGCTGGGGGAGGTCGATCCGTTCGGGGCCACCTCACTGCACGATGCCATCGCTGCGACGGCTCGCCAGATAGGCGAGCGCAGCGGGCGGCGGCGCGCCGTAGTCGTTCTGACCGATGGCATCGATACTGCCAGTCGCCTGACGCCTACGGAAGTGTCCGGGATTGCCAGTGCCATCGATGTGCCGGTCTATGTCATCGCGACCGTGATGGCTCTCGACAACCCGGAGCTGAACGACCGGGCGGAGCGCTCAGTCGACGTCCCACGCGAGGTAGGCACAATACGGGATCTCGCGCTCTGGACCGGTGGAGCACTCTTCTACGCCAGCACGCCCGCTGAGACCAGCCGTGTGTCACGGCTGGTGATCGATGAACTTCGTCATCAGTACCTGATCGCGTTCGAGCCGGGGGTCGGCTATGGCTGGCGTCCGCTCGAGATTCGGACACCCAAGAAAGACTATGTCGTGCGCGCGCGGAGCGGATACTTGGCAGGAGGCGCGCGGCCGATCACCGGATGGTAGGAGGAACCCCATGCGTAAGCCAGTATTCGTCCTGAGTCTTTTAGCCCTGACGGTCGCGGTGGCGCCGGCGTGCGCGACCAAGAAGTTCGTGCGCACCGAGGTGGGACAGGTCAACGACAAGGTCACCACCGTCGGCAAGTCGCTGGAGGAAACGCAAGAGCGCGTCCGCCAGAACGAATCGAAGATCGGTGAGGTCGACACCCGCGCCCAGCAGGGCATCACGCAGGCAAATTCGGCCGCGCAGACCGCGAACAGCAACGCGCAGTCGGCCGCCGAAGTCGGCAAGCGCGCCGATGCCCGCGCCGGGGCCGTCGAAACCGCCGCCCGCAAGCTCCTGTTCGAAGTGGTGCTGAGCGAGGACCAGGGCAAGTTCAAGTTCGCCAAGACCGAGCTGCCCGACGAGGCCAAGGCCGCCATCGATCAGATGGTCAGCGGATTGAAGGATCAGAAGTCGGCCGTGTGGATCGAGATCGAGGGTCACACCGACAACGTCGGCGCCAAGACCTACAACGAGCAGCTCGGGATGGAGCGCGCCGAAGTCGTGAAGCGCTACCTCTATGAGCAGCACCAGGTGCCGCTGCACAAGATCAACGTGATCAGCTACGGCGAGGACAAGCCGTCGGCGCCGAACAACACCCGCGACGGCCGCGCGCAGAACCGCCGCGTCGTGATCAAGGTGCTCGCGTAAGACAGTTCCTATCGGCGCTTGACCGCCACGGCGGTTCATACCAGCGCGGGGGTTCCGGTCACCGGAGCCCCCGCGTTGTCGCTTCAGCCTCCAGGCCCACAAGTCTCGCGTCAGGCCTTGAGCCCTCTTACCGCGGCACCTCCAGCACGTACACCGTGCCGATGCGGGTGATCGGCCTCAGCCCCGCGCCCTCGAGCGCGGCCACCGTCTGCATGCCGAGATCGCGCGGATACAGCTCCATGTGCACCACGACGTAGCTCACCTCATCTCGACGGAGGCGTGCCACCGCCAGGTCCGGTCGCTCGATCACGCGTTTCAGCACGTCGGCTCGTTCGCGGTAGCTCACTGGAGACCCCCCGCTGTACCCGTTCGACAAGCGATGACCATCGACCCGCGAGTAGTAGAGGTAGCGTATCTCGTGCTCCGGATAGCCGAACGGGAAGTGGGCGATCACCGCGGCTGGCGGGAGCGTCTTGAGATAGCGCCAGATGACTGGCGCGCGCGATTCCGGGTAGACGCGCGCCGCAGGAGGACGGACCTCACTGGACGTCGAGATCACCAGGTTGCGTTTGAGCGGGAGGGCTGACCCGTCGACCAGAGCGCCAATCGCGGCGAGGGCCAGCAACGCGTGCCGGCGCGTCCGATCGAGCCACGCCGCGCCATAAGCGGCCGCGATCGCGAGGAACAGCACAAGGATGGTCGTGAATCGCGCCGGCACTCGGGATGCGTCGAATCCCGGGACGTGCTCGTAGAAGAGCCGATACAGTGACGGCACGGGCATTGGCGCGCCGGCCACTGTGGGCGTTGGCCCCATGGCCATCCACATCGCCAGTGCCACTAAGCCTAGCGCGAAGAACACCGTGGCACGCGCGGTGACTGCGTCCGGCAGCGACGGGTCGTTCTTGGCCTGAGCGACGTCGATGGCAGACCCGCCTGCCTTCCTGGCGACGGTCGTCACGCCAACCACCGCCAACACGACGATGACGAAGCCTGGGAAGAGGTGACCCTCGCGGTGCGGGTAGGCCTGCAGCCAGCCCCAGACGTTCATGTGCTGGTCAGCGGTCAGCCAGGCCAGAAGGTCGGCCGAGTACATTTCGACCTCGGCCAGGGGCCGACGAAAGCCGGTGTTCCGCTGCAGCATCACGTACGGGATCGCAAACGGCAGCGTCAGCGCCAGCGTCGCCACGCCGGCGACGGCGAGGTCACGCCACACACGCCACTCAGCAATGAGGCGTGCCTGCCCCGAGCGCCGCCGCAGGCACCACATCTCTCCGACCGCAAACAGCGCGACGAACGGCGCGAAGTAGACCATGTAGTAGCCGCTGGACAGGTTCTGCAGCAGCACCGCGGCCGCGCCGCCGGCGAGCGCGGTCTTTCGACCCGTCATGAAGTAGCGGTGCAGACCGAACAGCGCGAACGGCATCCCCATCGAGGACAGCACCTGCACGTGCGAGAGGGTCGCAAATCGATACGGCGAGAACATGAACACCAGGCCGCAAACGAAACCGGCGCGCGCGCTGCCGGTCAGCTCGCGTGCGAGCAGGTACATGCCGGTGCCGCAGAGCACGAACGTGGCGAGAACCAGGAGGTTGTAGCAGAGGATGATGTTCTTCGTCAGCAGCCAGATCGGAAGAATGGCCAGCGAGTGAGCGGCGAAGTGATCGGAGTAGGCGGTCACGAGCGGTTCTGGATGAAAGAACGGCGCGTGCCAGAAGCGGATCGCGGCGCCGACATCGCCCGCGAGCAGCGCGTGCCAGGAATTGGCGGCGTGCGCGAGCAGCCACGAGTTGAGCAGCGGGTCGCCGAGATCTCCGGGAACGTCGCTCGTCAGGTTGGGCGCCAGCGGCCACGTCATCAGGATGGTGAGCCCGACGTACCAGCACGCCGCCCGCCACGCGCTCGAGACGTCGGTGAGACGGGACCACCACCGCGTCATCGCGTCGTGCCCGCCACGTAGTAGGCGAGTCTGTGCTGTGTGTCCAACTGATTGTTGAGCACTTGCGAACTAACTATAACGAGGCTTCGGCTGAAAGTCCGCCTCTGACCCACGCCATCAGCACATCAGGACGTACGCGTCACTCACTTGGGCCACGCGGCGCAGGCCCGCACGCTCGAGCGCGACAATGGTGCGGTGTCCAGTGTCATCGGGCCAGAGGTCGGTGTGAACGACGACGTGCGTCACACCATCCGCACGCAGACGAGCGACGGCACGATCGGGCCCTTCAAGAGCGCGCTGCAGGATCGCGGCGCGTTCCTGATAGCTCAAGGGGAAGGCGCCGCTGTAGCCGTTCGACAGGCGATGGCCATCGATCGACGAGTAATAGAGGTAGCGCAGTTCGTGCTCCGGATAGCCGAACGGCAGGTGCGCGAGCACCGCGTCGGCCGGCAGCGTTTTCAGGAAGCGCCACACGACCGGTGCCTCGTTCTCGGGATAGATACGCCCCTCCGGTGGACGCACATCACGCGATGTCGTGAACACCTCGTTCCTCTTGAGCGGCAGGGCCGAGCCGTCGAGCAAGACGCCGACGGCCGCGATGCCCAGCACGAGATGGCGTCGTGTCCGATCCAGCCGCGCCGCGCCGAACGCCGCGGCCATTCCGAGAAACAGGACGATGATGGTGGTGAAGCGGGCGGGCACCCGCGACACATCGAAGCCGGGAACGTACTCGTAGAAGAACCGATACAACGCCGGTACGGGCATCGGTCTGCCACCCAGCGTGGGTGTCGGCCCCAAGGCCATCCACATCGCCAAGACTGTTGCGACGACCGCGCCGCACACCATCACCCGCGCCGATGTCGGCAGACGCCGGGCGTCGTGCGGATCCGTTGACGGCCACTTCGGTTGACGAGCGGCTCCTTGACCGCCGTAGGCGCCGACTGCGATCGCCGCGAAGATCGCCAGGACGACGATCACGAAACCTGGAAAGAGGTAGCCCTCGTCGCGCGGAAACGCCTGGAGCCATCCCCACACGTTCATCCGTTCGTTTGCCGTCAGCCACGCCAAGAGATCCGCGGAGTACATCTCGATCTCGTTCAGAGGCCGGCGATAGTCGATGCGTCGCTGCAGGATGATGTAGGGAATCGAAAGCGGCAGTGTGAGCGCGAGCGTCGCCACCGCGGCAATGGCGAGGTCTCGCCACACGCGCCAGTAAGAAATGACGCGCCGCGACCACATCTCGACGAGCGCGTAGAGCGCGACGAATGGCGCGAAGTAGATCAAGTAGTAGCCGCTGGATAGGTTCTGGAGCAGCACGGCCGCGGCGCCGCCCGCCAGCGCACGCCGCCGTCCGGTCGCAAAGTAGCGCCGCAGGCCGAACAGCGCGAGCGGCATCCAGAGCGACGACAGCACCTGCAGGTGCGCGATGGTCGCGAACCGGTACGGCGTGAAGATGAACGCCAGGGCCGCGACGAACGCGGCCCGTGCACTCCCGGTGAGCTCGCGGGCGAGCAAGTACATACCGGTTCCGCCGACCACGAACGTGGCGAAGACCAGCAGGTTGTAGCAGAGGATGATGTTCTTCGTCACCACCCACACCGGAAGAATCGCCAGCGAGTGGACGAGGAAGTGCTCCGAGTAGACGGTGATGAGTGGTTCAGGATGGAAGAAGCCTGCGTGCCAGAATCGGATGGCGGCACCGAGATCGCCGGAGAGCAGCGCGAGCCAGTGATTGGCGGCGCGTGCGATCAAGTAACAGACGAAGACCGGGTCGCCCAGATCGCCAGGGATGTCCCGCGCGATGTTTGGCGTGAGCGGCCAGGTCATCACGATGGTGATGACGAGATACCATCCGGCCGCCCGCCACGCGCTCGAGATGTCGGTGAGACGGGACCACCGCCCCATCATCGCGTCGTGTCCGCTCGACGCGCATCGCGGCGCAGCGACTCCAACGCCAGCAGCTTCACTCCATCGTCTTCAGCGACGACAACGGCACCGAGCGATTCCAGCCAGGCCTCGATCTTCAGGCCGGTATCGTCTTTCCATGCGCGCTCGTGGACAACGACGTGAGTTGCCCCGCCGAGGGCCTCGCTGGCGGCAGCCGGTGATGCCAGCGGGTCGGTGAGTCGTCGCTGGCGCGCAACGTAGCTGGCGGGAAACACGCCGCTGTAGCCGTTCATCAGCCGCTTGCCATGGCTGGCGGCGAAGAACATGTAGCGGAGCTCGTACCACGGATCGCCAAAAGGGAATTCGGCGAGGACCGCGTTGGGGTCGAGTCCGGCGACGGCTCGGTAGATCGGGGGCGACTGCGGAGACGGCGTGAGGTACGCCGGTGGAGGTTGCAACCCGGCTGGCGGAATCTGATCGTTGATCGGGAACCGTGGCGGCCAGACCAGCCAGAGAAAGAGCAGCGCCGTCACGATGCCGGCCCCTTGCCCGAACCGCGGTGCGCGCCGCGTCAGCGCCGCAAGCCCGATGGCGGCCGACAGCGGAAGAAACACCAGCATCACCGCCGCGTACCGCGAGGCGACCCGGAGGCCGTGAAACCCTGGGACCCAGTCATACAGCACCCGGTATGCGCTTGGGACGCCCAGCGGCTGCCCACCCGCTTGCACGACCGGGCCGAGCGACAGCCAGAACGCGAGGAGGGAGAACGCGGCGAACAGCATGGCGTGGCCGCGCTCGATTCGATCCTGCGTGCGCCACGCGAATCCGACGGCCGCCGCCCAGACGATCATCACTGCCAGCCATGGCAAGCCGAATCGATACTGATCCAGCGTCGCCGAATACGCGACGACCTCTTGCAGCGGCCGCGCGAACCGGTGTTGCTGCTGCATGTTGAGATAGGGAACGACGAACGGCGTCGTGATGAGCCCGACGCAGAGAGTCGCGACGGCGAGCCCGACCCAGATTCGGCGATCCAGCAGCGTGCGATGCAGAAGGATGTCAACCAGCACGAACAACACGATGAACGGCCCGGCGTAGAGCATGTAGTAGCCGGAGGAGAGATTCAGCGCGACGATCGACACTGCCCCGAACGCCAGCCATGCTGTGGATCCGAGGCGGATGAACCGGTGCAGGCCCAGCAACGCGAACGGCAGCCATTGCATCGACAAGACGTGGAGGTGGCTGACCTCGAAGAGCAGTCGATAGGGATTGAACGCGGCCATGAGGCCGGCCACCACTCCAGCCAGCCGGGATCCGGTGATGTCGTGCACCAGCAGCGACGTACCGAGCGCGGTGAGCACGAACGTCAGGATGGTCACGACGCTGTACGAGAGGATCAAATTGCCGGTCGCCCACCATACCGGCAGCGCTTGAACCGACTGCGCGGTGAAGTGCTCCGACAGCGCGAGCGTGTTTCGCTCGGGGAAGAAAATCGGCGCGTGCCAGAACCCAGCCACGGCAGCCGTGTCGCCGGTGAGCATCGCGGTGAGCTGCGTCATCACCCAGCCCATGATCCAGGAGACCAGCAAGGGGTCTCCGTAGTCGCCGGGAACGTTGCTCGCGAGGTTGCGGCCTAACGGCCAGGTGAGCACGATCGTGAGCGCGAAATAGAGAACCGCTTCGAGCCCAATGGCGCGCCAGGTTGGGTGTTGTGGCGTGTCCGGCCGGATGTTGGGCACAGGCGAATCAACTATAGCGAGCCTGGCCGCCGAGAACCTAGCCTCGCTCGTCAACCTCGCACGCGACGCTCTTCTATCCCTACTGAACGATGTCGACTGGCCAAGACTGATCGGCCGCCGGATGGTGTACATCGCTGGCCCTGTACAGGCTGAGGCGGCCGTTGGCACCGATCTTTGCCCGTGGTCGCCCGTCGAGGTTCAGCAGTTTTGTGTGAGGCGCCCAGAGCGCGTTGAAGCCAGGCCGTTCGAGCTCCTCGTCCATGAGGACATAGAGGTCGTAGCCAAACTGGCCCACGAGGCCCACAACATGGTCCAGTTGCTGCGGTGCAATGAGGTCGGGCCGCAGGATCGTCCGTCCGGTCGCATCCCGCACGCTGCCGCTGTGGAACAAGGTCATGACCATGGCATTCGGTGGGAGTGCGGCATCGAGATACGAAACCGCCAGAAGAACCGGCTTGTTCATCTGCCAGAGCCGGGTGAACAGCATCTCGTGCGCGCTGCGCGCCTGCAGACCGGCGAGGAGCACGGCCAGGATGACGAGACCTGGCCATTGGCCGCGTCGAGGCAGGCGATCGATCCCTTTGCTGATGACCGCGGCTGTCAGCGCGTACAGCGGCGGGAAGGCGGGCAGCATGAACCTCAGGTACTGCCACTCCGGAAAGGGAGTGTACGGAAGGTACGCTGCGTAGACCGCCACAGAGAACACGAGCAGTATCACCGCGAGGGTAAAGGCCCTGCGTTGGCGCGGCCCGTCTCTCACATGCCACAAAAGAAAAGGGGCGACAAAGGCGAGAACGATCGCCGGGGTGTGGGTCTGAAAGTACCAGCGGGGATACGACGCGACGTTCGATGCCACGTTGGCGAACGAAAATGCTTGCGCGATTCCCAGGTATCCGGAAGCCAAGTACGATTCGTACAACATCCCTTGCGTTGCCAACAACGTCAGCGGGCCGATTGATGCGGCGGCCGCAAACGTGAGACCGCTGACGATCCGACCGGATGATTGGCTCCAAACAAGCAGACCTACCGGGATCACGGCCAGGGGCGCCAGGTTCGGTCGCGTCAGTATCGCCATCGCCACCAGCAGCCCCGATGCGAGTGACGACGATCGATGGCCACGGAGCGCCAGGACGAGCGCGACCGACCACAATCCGACAGTCGGGACATCGCTCATGGCGGTGACCGACATCGACAGTGCGATCGCGCTGGTGGCCATCAGGGCCGCCGCCAGGACGCGCGCGACCGGGCCCCCAAGCCGATGAGCGAGCTCTCCCGTCGCCCACACGGCCGCGCCACCAAGAAGCGGCGCCACGACATGCCCTGCCAGTTCACCTCCGAGCCCGATTGCGGCGGCGATCATCAGAGGCAGTCCGGGTGGGTACACGAAGACGTCCGTTCCGGCGATGTTGCCGAGACGATAGCCTAGGGGGACCTCGAGCCACGGATTGGGCCACGAGGGCAGGTGGACGAGCGCGAGCGCGCCAAACAACTGGCCGTCGAGCCAGCGATGGGCTTGGCTGATGTAGCCCGAGCTGTCAGCGATCACACCTACGAAGGATGAATATCGGATGGTGATGGCGGCGAACAGTCCAGCGATCGTCGCCGCGGCGTAGCGGGAGAATCGCTCTTCCAAGGACAATGTCGCAGCTGGTCGGATCGTTACGCCGGCTTGCGCGCGATGACCAGCAGCGACATGCCGAAGGACGGTGGGCGCCGCTCTTCGAGCCTGAGCAGCGGCATGATCCACTTGAACGCCGAGAGCTGCGCCTTTGGCAGCAGCCGCCGCTTCAGAACGCGGGAATTGAGCCACCAGCCGAACACGCCGGGAAGGTTCACGAAGCGGATGTCGTCGACGACGAAGCCGGACTGTCTGACGAGCTCGGCGAGCTCGTCGCGTGAGTAGCGGCGGAAGTGATCCAGCGCGACGTCGAGCGTGCCGTACAACGCCTTCAGCGACGGCACCAGCAGCACCATCTTGCCGTTGGGCTGCAGTACGGTCTGAAAATCCTTCAGCGTGTTGCGATCGTCTTCGATGTGCTCCAGCACGTTCATGCAGACGATGGTGTCGATCCGCTCCCGCCGCAGATCGGCCTTCTCTTCCTCTGACAGCGGGAAGCGAAACGACGCGACGCGAACGTGCTTCTGATGCTCGAACAGCGTCGACAGCTCGCGCACGTAGTGCGGCTCGACATCCGACGCCACGATGCGCTCGCGATCGGTGACGAAGTACCGAGTCTGATTGCCAACCCCGGAACCAACTTCGAGAATCCGCTGGCCGAGATGCAACTCGAAGCGCTCGTGCAGCCACCGGTTGTATGGGCTGAGGCCGGCCATGCGCCGCAACGTGATCGCGCCCACGTCGTCGGCGGGCGCCTCCCAGCGCCAGAAGCGCAGGATCGTGTAGACCGCCTTGAACGCGTCCTTGAGGCCGATCTTCTTGCCTTCTTCGTAGGTGCGCCCGTTGTAGGAGATGGGCACTTCGTAGATGCGGGCGCGCATCCGCGCGACCTTGCACGTGATCTCGGGCTCGATGCCGAAATCGCGCGACTTCAACTCCAGCCGATTGGCGACCTCGCGGGTCATCAGCTTGTAGCACGTCTCCATGTCGGTGAGGTTGAGGTCGGTGAACGCGTTCGACAGCAGCGTCAGCAGCCGATTGCCGACCGCGTGCCAGTAATACAGCACGCGATGCCCGCGCGGTGACCCGAGAAAGCGCGAGCCGTAGACGACGTCGGCTTTGCCCTCGAGGATGGGCTGCAGCAGGAGGGGATACTCGCGGGGGTCGTACTCGAGATCGGCGTCCTGAATGATGACGAAGTCACCCGTGGACTCGCGGAAGCCCCGCGCGACGGCCGCGCCCTTGCCCAGGTTCTGGGGCTGGAGCAGGACCCGCACACCGTCTTTTCCGTCGAGCTCGCTCAGCACCTCCCTCGTGCCGTCCGACGATCCATCGTCCACGATGACGATTTCTCGCTCGACGGCGCCGAGATCCACAGCTTGAACGCGGGCGACGATCTCCCGGATGGTGCCCCGCTCGTTGTAGCAGGGCATGACGACTGACAGCTTCATGAGGCGGAAAAGTGTACCTCATGAAAGCAAGGTGCCCAAGGTGCTCAGGGTGCCCGAGGTGCTCAAGGTGCTCAGAGTGCCTGGGCACCCCGCGCACCCTGGGCACCCTGAGCACCCTGAGCACCCTGAGCACCTTGTTCCTCGGTCACGGCACCCGAAGCACCTGTCCCCTGATCTCCCCCGACGGGTTCACCTGGCTGTGCACGTTCAAATACGTCTGTCCGCCGACGAGGGACTGGATGAAGTCCTCCCAGGAGCGGATCCCTTGCGTGGGTTGGGGGCGGAGGGAGGACGGGCCGACGGTCCCGCGCACCGAGAAGTCGTTAGAGGCCGTCGTCGGCACCGGGATGTCGACGACGATGGGGCCGGCCAGGCCGGCGCCGCCGACGTGGAAGTGCGCCTGTGTGGTGCCGCTGGGCATGTTGAAGATGTCCAGCTCGTATGACACCGTTTGATCGGTGTGGAGGGTCACCTTGGCGGTGGCGTTCGCGCCGGTCAGGACCCCCGGCGTTTCGCTGGAGCCGCTCAGAGTGGCTGCCAGCGCTATGGTTTGCGCGTGGGTGGTCGCCGCCGACATCACCAGCGCGAGGACAATCGTGGCCGAAAGCAACAGAGGACGTCGCATCTGATCTCTCCCTTTCCGCGTTCGCGCAAGGCTCCGGCGGACAAGCGCCACGGATGACGGCGCGGGCCGCGCGGACGCACAACCCACGCCAGGTCGCGACCGGGTGAAAGCGCGCGAAATGCTGAGATTCGTTCGAGAACAGCAGCGTCGTGGGACAGAGATGGAACGGGAGGGTTACGACTAGCGAAAGTGCTTACGCTGTCCGTAAGCCGATGATGAACTAACTCGATGCCATCGCCCACATGACGGCGAGGCTGACGATGCCCACGGCGGCCAGCGTGCTCCAGACGTATTCGAACCGCGATGTCACGAGAAGCTCTCCTCCGCGCGGAAAACCGCGCATCCTTGGCGCATCCTGACGTTAAGCAAGGCGCATTCCGCGGCGCGGCGGAGCGATTCTCGCGAGATCTCTCAGACATCGCGGGAATGAACACGTGTTCGGCGTCCGCTCCCGGGACGGGCAGGCGCTTTGAGCGACAATGACCCATGCCTGTCACGGGTCAACCCCGTACGTGGCTGCGTCTCGAAGGCGCGGCGGTATGCGCCGCGAGCCTCGTCGCGTATTCCTGGCAGCTCGGAAACTGGTGGGTCTTCGCGGCAGCCTTTCTCCTCACCGACCTGTCGATGGCCGGGTATCTCGCAAGCCCGGTGATCGGCGCGCGCGCCTACAACCTCGCCCACACCTACGTCGGTCCGATCTTCCTAATGATGTATGGCATTGCCATCGGCCGCGGTGATGTGGTGCCCTGGGCGCTCATCTGGTTCGCACACATCGGCCTCGATCGGATGCTTGGGTTCGGGCTCAAATACGAGACGGCATTTCGAGAGACGCATCTCGGACGGCTTGGGGCTTGAGGCTGGAGACGTGGGGCTCGTTCGGACCCGGGCCCTGAGGCTTGAGCCTACTCGGGGCTCAGGCCAAGCGGGCCGCGAGCCCCAGGTCCCAGGTCACAAGCCTAGGGAGATCATCTAGTGGAATTACGTGATCGCGTTGCTCTTGTAACAGGTTCGCGTCGGATCGGCGCCGTCGTGGCGCGGGCGCTCGCGGAGCATGGGGCGGACGTGGCAGTCGTCTACCGCACATCCGCGACGGACGCGGAACGCGTGACCGACGAGGTGCGGGCGCTGGGACGACGCGCGGTAGCGTGGCAGGCGGACCTGTCGATCGCCGGCGACTGTGAGCGTGTCGTCAACGAGACAGCGACTTCTCTTGGCCGGCTCGACGTGCTGGTGACGATGGCGTCGGTGTACGAGCAACGCGCATTCGACGACCTGACCGTCGAGGAATGGGACCGGCAGCTGGCCGTCGATCTTCGATCCGCCTTCCTCTGCGGCAAGGCTGCCGTGCCGCACATGCGCCGCCAGGGCGGCGGGCGCATCGTCAACACCGCCGACTGGGTCGCGGCGAGCAGACGACCGCGATACCAGGGCTATCTGGCGTACTACGTGGCAAAGGCTGGTGTGATCGCGCTGTCGGAAGCACTGGCGCTGGAGTTGGCGGCGGATCAGATCCTGGTGAACGCCGTCGCTCCAGGGCCGATCGTCGCGCCTCCGGGCACGACCCAGGCGGTCCATGACGCGGTGATCCAAGCGACGCCTCTCGGCCGATGGGGCGGCGAGGAGGAGATCGCGAAGGCGGTGCTCTTCCTGGTCGAGACCGATTTCGTGACGGGTGAGACCATCCGCGTCGACGGTGGTCGTCATGTGAAGTAGGGGCGGTTCGCCCCTAACACCTTATCGTGCGGGCACGCCTCGAAACACGGCGCGCATCGACTCCAGGGCGCCGGTGAGCTCCGTGCGTTCGCGACCGAAGCAGAAGCGCATGTGCCCTTCACCGCTTGGACCGAAATCAACACCCGGCACGCAGCCGATGCGGCCGTGTTTGATCAGGTGCTCCGCCATCGCCCACGATTGTGAGGCGGGTGCGTCCGGGCTCTCCGGCTTCCAGGACGGATCGATTCTGACGAAGGCGTAGAACGCGGCCGCGGGCGGCTCGCCCGAGAAGATGCCACCGGACGCGTCACCCAGTCCGTCGTAGAAGAGCTCGCGCCGTGCTTTCAGCTCGTCGCGGAATCGGCTGATCGCGTCCTGCGATCCCTCGAGCGCGCCGATGGCGCCGTACTGCGCGATCGAGCTGACGTTGCTCGTCGTGTAGAGAATGACTTTGACCGCGCGCGCCCGGAGCGTCGGATCCTTGATCGCCACGTACCCGAGTCGCACACCCGTGACCGCGTAGGTCTTGCTCATCGTGTAGATCGGAATGGTGCGCTCGTACATCCCGGGCAGCGACGCGATGCTCGTGTGCTCGCCCTCGAAGACGATGTCTTCGTAGGCTTCGTCGGAGAAGACGAACAGGTTGCGCTCGCGCGCGATGGCGGCGATGCGCTCCAAATCGGCGCGGGTGAGCAGCCCACCGCTCGGGTTGTTCGGCGAGTTGACGTAGATCGCGCGGGTCTTCGGCGTGATCGCCTGCTCCAGCTCGTCGAGATCCCACCGCCAGCCGAGACGTTCGTGCAGGCGCACCGGTACCGGCACGCCTTGCGCCGTCTGAATGATCGCCATCGTCGGCGGCCATTCGGGATCGGGCACGATGACCTCGTCACCCCGCTCGATCACCGCGTGGCAGGCGGCGTAGACGCCATGAATGCCGCCGTTGGTGACCAGCAGTTCATCGTCGCTGCCTACTGGCACGTTGTTCTTGCGCCGGATCTTCTCGGCCATCAACTGCCGCAGGCGCGGCAGACCGGTGGTCGGCAGATAGTGGGTGCGATTCTCGTGCACCGCGCGGATCATCGTCTCCTTCACCGTGTCTGGCGCGTCGAAGCTGACGTCGCCCTGGTCGAGGCGAAACGGATCCTTCACGGAGTACATGAGATCGCGAATCTTGATGATGCCCGACGTGGGAATGGAGTCGTAGAACGTACCCATGGCAAGTCAGCCTATCACGCGAAGAACGCGATGCTAGGCGCTGCGCGCCATCACGCCTGCGGCATCCAGGATGGCGTTGAGCGTGGCGGCAGTGCGTCGGGTCGGGAGGTTACTGAGGTAGACGTGGCGGACGCCCAGCGTCATGAGCGATCGAATCGTGCGTGCGCAGACGTCGACGGGCGTGGCGCCGGCGGCGAACTCGCGCCCAAGGGCGTCAACGGGCACCGGCAGGAAACGGCTCAGCGTCTCGAGCGTCTTCGCATTGGCGCTTCGATAGTAGAAGACGCCAAACACGCCAGGCATCTCGAGCCCGCGTTGGCGAGCTTCGGTGAGAAACGTGCCGACCCGATCCGCTTGATGGTGCGAGACGATCTGGGTGAGGAAGAAGTCTGCGGTGACCTCGGGATGCAGGAGATGGCCAACCTGCGCCGCGGGATCGGCGTTCGGGTTGGCCCATCCGCCCAGCTCCAGCTCGGGATGACGCGCGCGAATCAGCTTGCGCAGCTGCCACGCATGCTCGACGCAGCGGGCGCGGCCGACGTGCTTGTCGCCACCGAGGACGACCAGCGACGTGAAACCGCGCTGCACGGCCTGATCGGCGTACTCGAGACAGAACTCCAGTGAGTGCTTCGTGGTGAGAAACGGCACCACCTGATTGCGCGCGACGTCTTCGCCGAGATTCGCGACCAGGTGCCGGAGGTTGTTCTCTTCCTGCGCGCCGACCGCGCTGTCTGTCACCATGACGCGGACCTGCTGGCGCGTCAGGGTCCGAATGGCGTGGTAGGTATCGATCCACGCGTCGATGCCGGCTGCGCTCTCGAGCTCGGCTCGAGGTGGACGCAGCTCCACCGTGACCACGGTGGTGGGCGCCGAGCGAAGGGCCGAAAGGAACGAGGGCAAACTGAGGTGACGAGCGGGTCGACCGACCCGCCCTTACTTCCTTGCGTTTAGCTTATATCCTGTCGGCACGTCGAACAGCGTGTCGGCCACGGCGCCGGTCTCGACCGATTCGACCGTGGTGCTGGACGAAACGCCGCCCATCCTCGCCATCAGACCGGCCATGGGTCCTTCACCGCTCAGTTTGATGTCGAACGTCATCTCGTACGGGACACCACCCGTGGCGGCGAGCTGACGATACATCTCGGTGAGCGAGCGCGCCTGGCCGTAGCTGGCTTTCGCCGCACGTGGGTCGCTGAAGATCCAGCCCTTCTCGGCCGCGGCCTTGTAGAACGCGAGGTACTCCGTGCTACCGGGCGCATCCTTGACCACCCACATCGGCCCCTGCAGCGTGACGTTCATCTTCATGTCCTTGTTGCCGCCCGGGGCCGTGGGCATGGAGATCTCCATGTCGTACCCGTCCGCCGTCTTGCCGCTGATGCTCTTCGTCTGCCCGTTCGGCTTGAGCGACGCCTTGACGTCGGACGGATCGACCGCCTTGGACATCTCACCCGAGAACGCCGCCATGTCCCACACGTCAGCTTCCTTCTTCTTCGAATCGAACATGTAGAGCTTCTGTGCGTCGAGATCGAAGATCATCGACCGGGTGGTATCGCCGAGCACCGAATCGGTGCGCATCTTGAGACCCCTGATGTAGGTGGTCCCGCTCATCTTGCCCGACATCCCGAGGCCCTTGCCGGTGGTGGACTGCTTGAGGGTGACGTCGGCGGCCGCCGGCGCCGCCAGGGCGGCACTCAGGACGACCACGAAAATCGCGCGCTTCATTGCCTGTTTCGCTCCTTCGGAGAGAACTCCCGACCATACGCTACGGCTCAACGTTCTATTCTCCACCACCTACGTGAGTGGCGTAGCCGTCGGTTGCCTCTGGCCCCGGGCCCCGGGCCGCGAGCCCCAAGCCCCCAGCCCCACCCCAAGCCTCAGGCCCCAAGCCTCAAGCCCCTATTGTGTTTGTCGGGCCTTCTTCGTCCACTCATTAGCCCAGTTCAGCATCTCTGCCACGGTATGCAGCACCGACTCGCGTCCAGCATAGCCGTGCGCTTCGTACGGCAGCGTGACGTAGCGCACGGTCGCGCCGTGGCCCTTGAGCGCCATGTAGAAGCGCTCCGATTGAATCGGGAACGTGCCGCTGTTGTCGTCGGCTTCGCCGTGCGTCAGCAGAATGGGCTCGTTGATCTTGTCCGCGAAATAGAACGGCGACATCTTCGCGTAGATGTCCGGCACTTCCCAGAACGTGCGCTGCTCGTTCTGAAAGCCGAACGGCGTGAGCGTGCGATTGTAGGCGCCGCTACGTGCGATGCCGGCGCGGAAGATGTCCGAGTGCGCGAGCAGGTTGGCGGTCATGAACCCACCGTAGCTGTGCCCGCCGGCGACGACGCGCTCGCGGTCCGTGACGCCCATCTCCACGGCCTTGTCGACCGCCGCTTGCGCGCTGGCCACGAGCTGATCGATGTAGGTGTCGTTCGCCGTCTCTCCCGGTCCCACGATCGGCATCGTCGGGTCCTCGATGATGGCGTAGCCCTGCGTCAGGAACAGGAGATGTGACGGGCCGCTGATGCTGGTGAAGCGATTCGGCGATCCGGTCACCTGGCCTGCTGTGCTCGGGTCCACGAACTCGCGCGGGTAGGCCCAGAGCAGCGTGGGGAGCCGGCCCTGCGCGGGTGTCCAGCCGGGCGGCGTAATGATCGTCGCCGACAGCTGCACGCCGTCCTTGCGCGTGTAGGTGACCAGCTGCTTCTGAAGGCCCTTCAGTGAGGGGGCCGGGTCGGCATATGCGGTGATCGCCCGCTTGGTGTTTTGTGCGAGGTCGCGCACGAAGAAGTTCGGCGGATCGCCCTTGGTCTCGAAGCGCGTGAGCACGAGCGACGCGTTGTCGGTGATCACACCGAGCACCGTCTCGTAGCTGTCACCGGTGGTCTGAAAGGCACGCCCACCCTCGAGCGTCTTCAGGTTGAGCCGATCGAGAAACGGCCGCGCGCCTGTGGCCGCCGCGCCGGAGCCGGTGAGGTAGATGTTGTTCCCCGTCTGCACGATAGTCGAGCTGTCCGAGGCGCGCAGGCGGCGCAACGGCGTGCCAGGATTGCTGTACGAGTCCTCCTGACTGCGGTCCCACAGCTTGCGCGGCGCCACACCCGGTGCGTCGATGAGCCACGTGCGTGTCCACCGTTTTCCACGATCCGATTCGCTGACGAACGCCACGCCGGTGTCGCTCCAGGCCAGGCTGGCATATCGATACTCTGTTCGTGCCAGCTCCGACGGCTCGCCCGAGAAGGGAGCGGCAAGCGACACGATCTTGTCGCGATGCGGCACGGTCGTCTTCGGATCGCCGCCGTCGAGCGCTTCGACCCAGGTCACCGTGGCCGGCTGAAGTGCGTGCCATTGCCACGCGCGCGGGCCCGGGAGAACGCCGTTGTTGGGAATCGTGTCGCCGAGCGGCAGATCGGCAATGGCCTTGACGACGCTGCCTTGCCGATCCCACACCTCGACGGTCTTTGGAAAGTTGTTGTACGGCACGAGCCAGGAGAACGGGCGCTTGATCGCGGCAACCAACAGATGGTTGCCGTCCGGCGACGCCGATGTGTCCGTATAGATCGCGGGCCGTCCCACCGGCGTGCGCTGGCCGCTGGCCGCGTCGACGAAGGCGAGCTGACTCGTGGCGTAGTACTCGAAGAGCGCTTCGTCGTGCGCGCTGCCCAACAGGTCCTGATACGTACGGACCGGCGCTTTGCGCGCCCGGTTTTCCTGAATGTTCGGCCCGGTGGGCACGCTCGGCGCCGGCGGCGGTGTCCCGCGGTTCGGCGCCACGAAGTGGCAGAGCAGCGATGCTCCGGTGCCGACCCATTCGCACGGAGCTCCGAGCGAGGCGTTCAGCTGCGCCGCCGTGAGCGCCTTGGCGGTGCCGGTCGCGGTGTCGCCGACCCACAGCTCGATGCCGCTGTCGCGCGTGTGGGTGAACGCGAAACGCCGGCCGTCGGGCGAGAAGCCGACCCACGCGAGGCGAGGCGCCGGCGGCAGCGTCACCGTCCGCGCGCCGCCGTCCGGGAGGGCTTTGAGCGAGATGTTCTTCAAGAACGGAAAGCGATGCGGCCCGTTGGTCCGCGGGTTGATCCGCTCACCCGCGAGCCGCAGCATGGGCGCGGACAACTCCGCAATCGTCGGCATGCTCGTGCGCTCGAGCAGGGCGACGACGTCTCGCGTGGGGCTGAGCATGGCGTCGGGCGGCGGCGGTGCGTCGAGGATGTCGACGATCGCCTGCGGTGGCAATTGATACGTGGATGGCGCCTGTGCATGGGCAAAGACGCCAAGGGAGACGACCGCCAGACACGTCAGTAAAAAGCGCATGGCCGGAGTCTACAGGGTTCCGTACGGGGGTTCCACACGAAGGTTCCACACGGGGGTTCCACACGGGGGTTCCACACGAAGGTTCTACACGGGGGTTCCACGTGGGGTTCCACGCGGGGGTTCGCGGAACCCGTGAGGAACCGAACCCGCGTGAGGAGCCGAACCCGCGTGAGGAACCTCTTCCGGCACCCTCGTGAGGAACCCGCGTGCGGAACCTATGTGTGTCGCGCGGCTGCGCCTCGTCCGGCGAGCCTTCCCGTGGCCCAGGCCCACGCGAAGTTGTGGCCGCCGATCGGGCCGAAGGCATCCAGCATCTCGCCGCAGAGAAACAGGCCGCGGTTGAGCCGGCTCTCGAGCGTCCCCGCCTCAATCTCTTCGAGCGACACACCGCCGCCCGTGACCTCGGCTTTGCGATACCCTTCATGCCCCGTCCACGGAAGGGTGTACGACGTCAGCCGATCGATCAACCGTTCGCGCT
>DAINCF010000042.1:0-21649 GCA_036732565.1 Vicinamibacterales bacterium | reverse complement strand
CGGCGTGACGTCGTACGCGGTCGCGCGGCGCCGGCCGGAAATCGGCGTCCGCCTCGCGCTTGGCGCCGCTCCAACGACGGTGGTCGGCCTCGTGCTCGGGCGGGTGTCGAAGATCGTCGCACTCGGCGTAGCCCTTGGCGTCGGCCTGAGTCTGTGGGCCTCACGTTTCGTGGCGACGCTGCTGTTCGATCTCCAGCCCTACGATCCTGTGACTCTGGTCGGAGCCACGTGCGTGTTGGTCATCGTCGGGTTGCTCGCCGGCTGGCTCCCCGCCCGCCGCGCGTCGCGGATCGATCCGGTGATCGTACTCCGGGAGGAGTGACGAAACCGAGCGTGAACGTCCCCCATACGGACGAGGATCTGACGTTCGCCACCGGCGAACGCCCGACGCCCATGCATGCACCGCGTGTTGTCGATGACGGCAACGTCTCCACGCCGCCATGCCACGTCCATCGTCAGGGAATCGGCGGCCGCGGCAACGCGTTGGAGCAACGGCGCCGGCACCGGGTGACCATCGGCTTGCACGGCTTGCGGGCCGGTCCCTTCGGCAGCGCTCAGCAACAGGTAGTTCGCGAACGCTCGTCGTCCGCCGATCCAGCCGGTGCGCAGGACCGGCGCGTGGTACTCGACGCGCAAAGTGGCGCCGTCGAAAAAGTGGCGCGCTTTCCCTTGCTCGTCATGGCGGTCGATCGCCTCATCCAGTAGCGCTGCGGCCCGTCCTGGGTCGTCGGTGTTCCACATGCGCCGCCACATCGGTGGCTCGAGCGCGGTTCGCCAGAGGAGCGTCATGTCGTGCAGTTGCCGTACGTCTTCGGGCCGAAGGGCGTCGACGAGCGCGGCGCCATCACAGACGGTGGTCGCCCCGCCATTGTCCGACGGCACGGCGCAGTAGAAGAACAACAGTTCAGGCGCCGCCGGGAGGTAAGCGCGCTCGGCGTGGAGCGCGATCGGATCGGCGCCGGGACTGACCCCTTGCGTCGTGTCGTCGTCAACGTAGCGCCGCCGCTCCGGATCCTGGTGAACACGGAAGCTCGTGGCAAGATGCTCGGTCGCGTTCTCGAACTCCGCTCGATTGGTCGCGGCGGCCTCCAGAACGATCGCACCCGAGACACGCAGCTGGTTCCAGACGCCGTCAACGTCATCTGCGACTGCGCCCGGTGGAAGGAAGGTCACACTTCGGTACGTCATTTCATGTGGCATCGTAGCAAACGCAGCGCCGGCCCGCGCTAGAATGGGCTCGTGCCCTACCTCAGCGGATCGCCGTGGCGCCGCCTTCTCGCGCTGCTCCTCTGTGTCTGTCTGGGCGCCGTCGCGTGCGACACGCTGTACTACAAGACGATGAGGCGCTTCGGTATGGAGAAGCGCGACATTCTGGTCAAGCGCGTGCGCGATGCGCAGAAGTCGCAGACCGAGGCCAAAGAGGAGTTCCAGACCGCACTGGAGCGCTTCAAGACGGTCATCGAAGTCGAAGACAGCAGCCTCGAGAAGAAGTACGAGACGCTGGCGCGAGCGCTCGAGCGGAGTGAGGACAAGGCGAAGCAGGTCCGTGACCGCGTCAAAGCCGTCCGGGACGTGTCCGAGGATCTCTTCAACGAGTGGCGCAGGGAGCTGGGCAACTACTCCGACCGCTCGCTTCGCGCCGAGAGCGAGCGCGACCTGCGCGAGACCAAGCGACGCGCCGACGCCCTGATCACCTCGATGACCCGCGCGGAGGCACGCATCGCCCCGGTCCTGACGCCGCTGCAGGACCGCGTGCTGTTCCTCAAGCACAATCTCAACGCCCGCGCGATCGGCGCGCTCGGCAACGAGCTGGCCAGCATGCGCGGGAACGTCGACTCCCTGATCGCCGAGCTCGAGGCAGCGATCAAGGACGCCGATACCTTCATCAAAGAGATGGACGCGGAGCAGACGACGGAGACGAAAGCGTCTTAGCGATCCTTGGCAGTGGAGGGCACCGGCGGCTCGATGTACCAGCGTGCCTCCATGCGCTCGAACTCGGGCGTCTCCCTGGCCGCGCGCGCCGTGGCACGGTCGCGGCTTCAAGGTTCTCCGCGCGGAACGGCCGTATGGTTGGTGTCATGCCATAATTGCTGCCATGGTTACTACCATGGACTCGTCCGGTCGTTTGGTGATCCCTCGCGATATCCGGCGCGAGGCTGCGCTCGAGCCCGGGATTCCGTTGGAAATTCGGTGGCGCGACGGCGTCATCGAAATCGAACCGCAGCCACTGGCGGTGGCGTTGGAACGCAAGGGCCATTTGCTGATCGCACGGCCGAAGTCCAAAGTCCCCGTCCTGCGGTCATCGACGGTCGAGCGCGCTCGCCGTGCCCTACAACGCCGGACACCACGGTAATGCCAACATTCACGCTCGATTCCAATTGCATGATCGCGGCGGTCAGCTCGTGGCACGAGCATCACACTGCTGCGGGCGAGGAGCTCGAGCGTCGGCTCGAAGGTGGCGAGACGCTCGTCGCACCCGCGCCAGCGCTCGTCGAAGCCTACGCGGTCTTGACGCGCTTACCGGCGCCCCATCGACTCTCGCCCACCGATGCCTGGACTCTCGTCGACGCAAACTTCATTCGCAAACGACGAGTCATCGCCCTTCAGGGTCGGGCCTACCGGTCGTTGTTGAGGCGGGTTGCCAGTGACGACATCGCCGGTGGCCGAACCTACGATGAAGTGATCGCGGAATGCGCTCGAAGAGGCCGAGCCACTACGTTGCTCACGTTCAACCGTCGCCACTTCGATCCGCCGCCGCCAGGCATTGATGTCGTAGAACCGTCGGCAAAGGGCTGACGATACCCCATCGCACTGGCTACGTGCGCCGCCACTCGGCTATGCTGGTGCGGTTCGCGCGCCATGCCTCGTAGTCCTTCCCCTTCGGCTCACCTCACGGGCGCCACGACTCGGATGACGCGGTCGGTGCGGCCGGCGGTCAAGCGCACGCCGGACCTGCTCGCCTACGCCGACGTGATCGCGAGCCCGGAAACGAGGCTGGAGTATCGCATCGATCGTCTGCTCGGCGAGGGCGGGTTCGGACAGGTGTATCTCGCCAAACGTCTCGGCCGCTCGCTCGAGGTGCCCGAGGTCGTATGCATCAAGGCGAGCACGCACATCGACGGCTGGCTCCGCGAGGCGTACTTCGGCCAAGTGCTCGACGAGCATCCGCGCGCGATTCGCGTCTACGACGCGTTTCCCACATTCGACGGCGACGGACGCGTCCTCTACTGCCTGGCGATCGAGTTCGCGGAGCATGGCGATCTCAGCAGCTTCCTCGCGCGCTCGCGCAAGGGCTTTGCCGAAGCGGTCGCACGCCGCGAGATCGCCGGCGTCCTGCAAGTTCTCGTCAAGCTGCATCGCGGCCAGATGCTGCACCGGGACCTCACTCCGCTCAACGTGTTCGTCTGCGCGGGGCGCAAGCTCAAGCTCGGCGACTTCGGCATCGTCCGGCAGCAGAGCAACCAACGCGGCATCACCGCGCGCACGATGAACGCCCTCACCGCGCCGAGCGAGATCATCGCGCGCGAAGCGCCGAAGTGGCAGGCGCGCGACGATGTGTATCAGGTGGGACAACTGATTGGGATGGTGGTCAGGGGGGACGCCGGAACGCGACTGCGTCCGAACGACGTCCGCCTGCTCGCGTGCAGCGATCACTTGAAGGAAATCATCTATCGCTGCATCGGCGAGCGGCGCAAGCGCTACGAGAGCGCCGACGAATTGATCGAGGCGCTCAGCAACCCACCCGCGTCGCTCAAGTCCGGCGTGCTCAAGACCCTGCAGGGTGTCCATATCGCGTTCACCGGCATCCTGACCAGGCGGCGAAGCGATGCGATCGCGGCCGCCAAGCGCGTCGGGGCCTTCATCCACAGCGGTCCCTCACAGAAGACCTCCGTGGTCGTCCGCGGCCGGCCGAATCCGCTCCAAGCCGTTGGCCGGGACGCCGGCATCAAGCTGATGGAGATCAAACGGCTCCGCGAAAAGGGTCACCGCATCACGATCCTCAACGAAACACAGTTCTGGAGGCTCGTGGGCAAACGATGACGCCATCGCCTCCGGGCCTGAGTGGCCTCTAAGGCCCCAGGCCTCATGCCCCAAGCCCGAAGCCTCGAGCCTGCATTGGCGCCAGATTCGTGTATGCTTCGCCGAACCGGGCCATGTCTCTGGCCCAGGGCATCAGCGGAGGTGGCAGATGTGGAGCCGACGCACCTTTCTTCGGCTGACCGGCGGACTGGGCACTGCGGCGCTTGCCGCGCGTGCGTATGGCATCGACGAGGTCCAGGCGGCCACCGCCGCGGTCGCGAATCGGACGCCGGAGGATGTCGCGCAAGACGAGTTCTACTGGCGTGAGATCCAGCAGGCCTTCACGCTCGATCGCACGCTGATCAATCTGAACAACGGCAACAGTTGCCCGAGTCCCCGCGTCGTGCACGACGCGCTCAAGCGCTATCTGGATTCAACCAATCAGGCGCCCGTCTACCATCGCGGGCTCCTCGAGCAGAACAAGGAAACGGCGCGCCGGCGGCTGGCCATGGAGTTCGGGTGTGAGGTCGAGGAACTGGCCATCACCCGCAACGCCAGCGAAGCGCTCCAGATCGCGCAGAACGGCATCGACCTCGAGCCTGGCGACGAGGTCATCACCACCGAGCAGGACTACGGCCGGATGCTGACGACCTGGGATCAGCGCGAGCGGCGCGAGAAGATCAAGGTGACGCGCCTCAACTTCCCGGTACCCACCAACACCGATCAGCTCTATCAACTGTTCGAGAAGGCGATCACGCCGCGCACGAAGGTGCTGCACTTCTGCCACGTCACCAACCTCACCGGACAGCTGTTCCCCGTGCAGCGACTGGCACGCCTGGCCCGGCAGCGCGGCATCCTCACCGTCGTCGACGGCGCGCACGCGATCGCGCACTTCCCCTACAAGATCCGCGACCTGGAGTGTGACTACTACGGCACGAGCCTCCACAAGTGGCTGCTGGCGCCGCACAACACCGGATTCCTGTTCGTCCGCCGGGAGAACATCGAGAGGACGTGGCCGTTGCAAGCCGCTCCCGCGCGGCGCACCGGTGACATCCGCAAGTTCGAGGAAGTGGGCACCCAGTCGGCGGCGCCGATCGCGGCCATCAACGAGGCGCTGGCGTTCCATCAAGCCATCGGCGTCGAGCGCAAGGCCGCCCGTCTCCGCTACCTGACGATGCGGTGGGTGGATGCGCTGAAGCCGAATCCGCGCATCAAGATCCACTCGAACCTCGAGCACACCTACGGCCTGGCGCTCGTGAACATCGAGGGTCTCGAAGCCGCCAAGGTCTCGCGCACGCTGTGGGACAAGTACCGGATCATCGCGAACGCAATCACGCGTGAGGACTATCAGGGACTGCGCATCACGCCGAACGTCTACACGACGCTCGACGAGGTCGACACGTTCATCATGGCGATGAACGATGTGTTGAAGAACGGTCTCCCCGCGGCGACGGCGTAGTCGTCAGACGACCCGCAGCGGGGGCGTGCGCCGACGTCGAATGCGATAGACGGACGCCGGTGGGACGTTGAGCAGCGTCCCACCGATGCGCGTCGCTTCCAAGCCGAGCCGCTCGAGCACGGCCGACGGCACCGGGCAGCGGGGGCCGTAGGTGAACTGATAGAACGCACCATCCGGCCGCAAATACCAGAACGCGCCATCCACGATGGCGTCGATCTGGCCCAGCGACAGATTCAAGAGCGGAATGCCGCTGACGACGGCGCCCACCGGTGCGCCCTCGAACAGCGCTCGCTCTTTGAGCAGCGTCGCGTCCATGGCGATCACCCGCGCCGCGGGAAAACGAGCCGCCAGCAGCGCCGTGAACTCCTGGCCCGAGTCGATCAGGAGCAGATCGCGCTCCCGCACGCCGCGTGTCAGCAGTGCCCGCGTGAAGACGCCGGTGCCCGGTCCGAGCTCCATCACCGGACCCGAGGCGGATGAAATCTCGCTCGTGATCACGTCCGCCAGCGGCGCGCTGGACGGCAGCACCGCGCCCACCCGCCCGGGTGCGGTCGTCCAGGCGCGGATGAACGCGAACACGTCACGCGCGGACAACGGCTGTCCTCGCCAACGGCATGATCGGACGCACGCGGGTCGTCGACACGAGGTCGTGAGTATAACGCGATGTCACCGGCTGTCCATACAGACGGAGTCGACCGCGTCGAAGTTCAGAACACCACCTTTACCGATAACTGCACCTGACGCGGGTCGCCGACGCCGGTCCGGAGGAACCCGTCGAAGTTGAACAGCGCCGGGGTCGACAGCGGATTGATGTTGTTGGCGTTGTTGAAGGTATTGAACATCTCGAGGGTCGGCTGCAGCTCGACGCGATCGCCGAAGCGGAACGCCCGCGTCAAGCGCCAATCGAAGCTGAAGTACGAGTTGTCCTTGCGCTCCGTGTTGCGCCCGCGATCCACGCCGTCGAGCGCTCGCGGCGACACCGTGATCGGCTGCGCGCCGCGTGCCTGGACGCGCGAGTTGAAGCGCAGCGCGTAGGGCAGCTCGAAGAAGCCGAAGAAGTTGAACTTGTGACGGATGTCGCGATCCGACAAGGCGTAGTCGAGATCGAGATCGAAGAAGTTGAAGCTGCGGTCGGTGAACGGATCGCGCTCGTTCGAGTCGTCGTCTTTGTCCTGCGCCAGGACGTAGTTGGCCTCGAGTTGAAAGCCGTCGGCCAGGCGCTTGCGCACGCCGAGCGTAAGGCCGTTGTACTGCGAGCGTCCACGGCTCGTGGTCACCATCACCTCGTCGAGCTGCGGCCCGAACGGCGCATCGAGATAGTCGAACGCGTTGCCCGTGCCCGGTCCATCGGCACAGCACACGGGGTTGCCGCGGTTGTAGTTGAGGAACCGTGTCAGGTGTCGGCCGCGCGACCAGGTGTAGTCGGCGTAGCCGGCCCAGTTGGGCATCAGCTCCTGCTCGTAGCCGACATTGATGGTGTAGGCGCGCGGATTGCGATAGTCGCGATCGTAGACGCGCACGCCCGAGAAGTCGGGAAACACGCCGTCGGGCAGCGGCGCCGGCGACAGCACGTTCGGCCACACGGGCACCGGCACGTCGAACTGCCGATTCAGATCGGTGCTCGCGAAGATGGTCTGCTGCTGCAGACCGTTGGTCGTAATCGTGCCGACCTGGCTCAGCATGTTCTGCCGCGCGAAGTAGACGCCGAAGCTGCCCCGGAACACCGACCGGCCGTCGCCGCGCACGTCCCAAGTTCCGCCCACGCGCGGCTGCCACATGCCCCACTGGTCCGGAATCGTGCCGTCGGAGGGGAACAACGGGTTGTTCAGGAATCGCGCAAACGCCGTCGTCTGCGGATCAACCGTCTCGGGCATCAGTTGGGCGTCCCAGCGCAGGCCGTACTGAATGGTGACGGTCGAGCGCACCTGCCACTGGTCCTGAACGAACAGCGACAACTCGTCGTTGGTGATCTTCGACGCGCCGGCCGCGTCGGTCGCCGGTCCCGTGCGACCAGCCCCCTGGAGGTAGAACAGCAGCGGCCCACCGGACGCCGTCGTGCCTGCCGGACACGGTGTGGGTGCGGTGACATAACTGCCGTTCGAGCAGCCGACGGTGCGAGGCCCGAAGCCGCCGGGCGCAGCCGGCGACGCGTAGCGGAGGAAACCGGTGACGCTGTCGAACAGATAGCGGCCGGTGAAGAAGCCGCGGAACACCTGATCGTTCAGCGTGTGCATCCACTCGCCGCCCATCTTGAAGGTATGCCGTCCCCGGACCACCGAGAAGTTGTCTTTGATCTGCATCCGCCACAACAGCTCGTCGACGCCCGGCTGCAGGAAGAACGGATTGCCGAAGCGGAACGACGGCCCGAAGCCCATGCCAGTGTCCGCCTGCAAGGCCGATTCGACGGTGCGCCGCGGGCGCGACTCGCGCGCGTAGGTGATGTGCAGCTCGTTGAGCTTATTGCTCGACAGCGTGGTGAACAGGTTGGCGTTGATGACGTTGATGCGCGACGGATCCCCTTCGATCCCGTTGGCGGAGCTCCCATAAGTGGCGACATCGAACGTCTCGTTCTCGTTGCGCGAGTGGTTGAAGTTGTAGGAGACCGCAAGGCGGTTGGCGTCGTTCACGTTGGTGTCGACTTTCACCAGCATGGCTGCCGTTCGCGTCCGATGCTCGACCGGATTGCCCTCTTCCTGCCCCAGACGCGTGCTGAAGAAATTCAGCAGCGCGAGCCGCTGACAGTCGGCGCTCGATCCAATCAGCGCCTCGTTCTGCGCGATCGTAGGTGTAGCGACCGCGCACGGCGAACCGATCGCGCGACCGAGGTTGGGGCGGGCGAAGTTCTCGGCGATGCCTTCGAACGCGCCGAAGAAGAACGTGCGATCGCGCGCGATCGGACCGCCAATGGTGCCGCCGAACTGTTCGCGATGGAAGTCGTCGAGCGTGGTGCCGTCGGAGAGCTCGCTGGTCAGCGCCTCGAGACGTTGATAGTGGAACAGGCTGCCGTGCAGATCGTTCGTGCCCGACTTCGTGATCACGTTGACCACCCCACCGGCGGTGCGGCCGAACTCGGCGGGGGCTCCGGTGGCGATGACCTGGAACTCCTTCACGGCATCGAGCGTGATGTCGATCGCCGCGCGTTGGCCACCAACCTGCTCGCCGAAGAACCCGTTGTTGTAGTCACCGCCGTCGAGGCTGATGTTGTTGAAGATGCCGCGCTGTCCCGCGAACGTGATCGAATCCCCATCGGGCCCCTGGACGATGGCGACGCCCGGCGTGAGCGTGAGCAAGTCCTCGAACTTGCGTCCGAGAATCGGCGTCGTCTCCACCGTCGTCTGGTTGAGCGTCAGCGCCGACGCCACGCGCGACGTGTCGATGACGGGGGTGGCGGTGACCGTCACCGTCTCCTGCACGGTAGATACGGTCATGCGCGGGTTGAGGTTGACCGCCTGGCCGACGGTCAAGACGACGTTCTCCTGGACGATCGTCGCGAAACCCGCCAGCTTGAAGGTGACGGTGTACCGGCCCGGTGGCATCTGCAGGAACACGAAGCGGCCGTTGCCCTCGGTCACGCGGTTCTGCGCGAGATTGGTGTCGAGATTCACTGCGTCGACGCTGGCGCCAGGCAGCACTGCGCCGGTCGAATCGCGCAGCTCGCCTTGGATGACGCCAGTGGTGATTTGCGTTTGAGCCGACAGTGGAACCGGAAGCGAGAGCAAGAGCGGTAACACGACGAAGAGCGGCCGCAGGCGCACGGGAGCCTCCTTCCTCGAGAGCCGTCGAAGGTAAGTGTGGTTCCTAGCGCCCCGAGCCTATCGTGCGTGCTTCAATGAATCAAGCGGCACGATGCGATTCAATCCATGTCATCGCGTCATCCCAGTCGCCTTCACGAACTTCTGCAGACAGCCTCCCGACTTGCTCGCATCGCATCCGCCGGTCAACCCGCCGAAGATATTGCCCAACTCATCCGCAGCAAGGCCTTCTGGTCGCGTGTTCGGAATGAAGTGACGCAGCGATCCGTCTGTAGCGCTGCCGATGCGAATACCGTTCTTCCATCCAGGGTTGCGGAGCGCATTGCCGCCGCCCTCCGGCGCGACCGGCGGCCCGCCGATCGGAAAGCCGGACTCCGAGTCCGAGACGATCAACGTATCGTCTTTCAGAATGAACACGCCGCTCGGCCGGCCGAAGTGGCGCCAGTCGTCAACGTAGCGCAGATCCTGGTCGAAGACCTGCACGCGGTTGTTCGAGCGATCCGCGACGAAGAGCCGGCCGTGCGAGTCGAACGCGAGCGCGTGCGGCCCCATGAATTCGCCGGGGCCCGTGCCCATTTTCCCCACCGCGCGCACGAATTTCCCTTCCCTCGTGTATTGCACCAGGCGATCGCCATCCTGCTGCGCCGTCGTCGGCCGTGGCCAATGCCCGTCGGCGATGACGAGATCGCCGTTCGGGGCGATCGCGCACGAGGTCGGGCCGATGAACGTATCCGGGCCAGCCTTCGACACGCCGGGCTTGCCCAACGTCAGCAGCAGCTTGCCGGCCGGCGAGAACTTGTGCATGACGAAGCCCTTGCCCGCCGTCTCGGGTCGATCGGCGAAGGGACCGCTGTCGCCGGCCCAGAAGTTCCCGTCACGATCGCGACAGAACCCATGCGCCTGCACGAACATCCCGTCGGCAAACGTCTTCACGATGGTCCCGGCGGCATCGAAGTGGATGATCGGCGGCTCCGACCGGAAGTGGAGCCACGTGCCGCCTTGCCCGTCGGGAATAATCCCGATCGCCGCGCCCCATTTCATGTTCGGCCCCAGCCGCGGCCAGCCTTCGACCATTCGATAGGGATTGCTCATCGCACTCGGCACGATCTGCGGCGGTGCGCTCGCAGGTGGCGCAGGCTGCGCCTGTGGCGCGGATGACGTCCGCGGCGCCGTGCCCTTGAAGGCGAACTTCTGGATCCGAATACCTGGCTGCACTTCTGCCGTGTAGAGATTCCCCTTCGAGTCGACGGCGATGTGATGCGGGTTCTGGAAGTCTCCCGGCCGTGCGCCCTTGTTCCCGAACTGACCGACGACCTCGAGCGCTTTCCGATCGACCACGACCAGATGACCGTTGCCGAAGTCGGACACGTAGAGGAAGCGCTGCTCGGGATCGGGCGAGAACGCCAGACCGCACGCAGAGCTCGCGGACGGCCCGGCGCGGTTGATGAAGATCTGGTTCACGTATGTTCCGTCGGTCGTGAACACCTGCACGCGCCGGTTCGCGCGATCGGCGACGTACACGAGGCCATCGTTCGACACCTCGATGGCATGCACGATCCCGAACTGCGGCGGCCCGGGCCCTTCGGTGTCGAGCGGCGGGGCCGACGCACCAAGCGGCGGTGGCGGCGGCGGGTCGAGCGGCGCGTTCCCGAATGCGCCCCACATCCGCTTGAACGCACCGGTGCTGGCATCGAGCACGATCACGCGGCGATTCCCGTAGCCATCCGCGACGAACGCCTCGTTCGTCTTCGCGTAGACGACAACGTCCGCGGGCTCTTTGAGGTTGACGGTGTCTTGGTTACCGCCGCTGCGATCCCGCTTGCCGATCTGCAGGACGAGCCGCCCCGTCCTCGTGAACTTCAGCAGCATGTCGTCGGAGCGCGGCGTGAGACGCGTCTGCGCGATTGGGTTGTTCCCACCTATCCAGACATGATCGTTATGATCGACGTAGATGCCGTGCTCGGTGTCGGGCCATTCGTAGGCATCGGACGGCCCGCCCCACGCCTGCACGAACGCGCCGTTCGCGTCGAACTCCAGCACCGGTGGCGCCACGCGCGACGCGAGCTCCTGCTTCACCGTCCGCGGCCGGTGCAGAATCCACACGTGATCGCGCGTGTCGACGGCGATCGACGAGGGATCGCCCATCACCCAGTTGTTCGGCAGGGCCGGGAACGTCGGGTCCACCTCGAAGGCCGGCACCAGATCCGATGACGAAGTGCTCTCGGCTGCTGCTGGCGGGGCCGCGCCACCTCCTGCGCGACACGCGAGCACCACGACTGTGCTCATCGAGACGAGAGCAAGGCACACCACTCCCCTTTGCGTCATCCTCGCCTCCTATCGCTTGAGCGCGGGGTTCACGTACCCGGCAGGCAAGACCCGATCGGGATCGGGGCGCACGCTGAGATAGGTCACGTGGTCCGGCACTTCCCGCCATCCGTGGAACACGCCTTGAGGGATGATGACGACGTCGCCGGCGGAGACCTCGCGCGTCTGCCCGTCACGGCTCGTGCCGTTGACGCTCGGCCCCACCGCCACGCGCACGACTTCGGCGTCCGAGGCCATTGGCGACGTGTCCGCCATCGTCCCACCGGTCACGAGCGTCCCGCTACCCGACAGGATGTAGTAGACCTCCGTCACCTGCGTGTGCGACAAGCCGCGCACCGGTTTACCGTCGTTCTTGACCGCTCCGCGATGCAGCACGCCGACGCCGACGTTGTACGTGCCCATGTCGGCAACCTTGATCTGGCGATCGCCGCCGCCTTCAGGGCTTTTCAACACGGCGTCGATCTCTGCCATCCGGATGTCCGTGGCTGGCAGGGGCGCTTCGCGAACCGGCCCTGCGGCTTGAAGAGCAGCGCCGTTCGTGCTGGTCGACGCGGCGGACAATCCGAACAGTTTCACCGGGTTGTCCTTGAGCATGCGGTTGATCTCGTCCTCGGTGATGCCACCCTTCATCAACGCCTTGGCCGCGATCACCAGACCGTCAGGATGCAGCGGTCCGTTGAGCTGTCCGCGATCGCTCGAAAGAATGAACCGATCGACGCCGATCTTGCGGATGGCCTCGACATGCTTGTGGGTCTCGTGCTCCACCTCCTTGCCGGTGGCCCAGCCGGAGACGATCTCGAGGTACGCGCCGAGCTTCGCGGCCTCCTCCATCATCGCCAGCGGCATGTTTACGAACTCGATCATCGGATGCGAGACCATGACGGGCACGCCGAGCTTCGTCGCCTCGCGCACCATCATCAGCGACTCGGCCGGTGCGTTGTGGCCGGTGTAGAGCACCATCTGCCCGCCGCTGTCCCGCGTCTTGGTCTTCGCCATGATCGCGATGACGTCTTTCACCTCGGGCAGCAGCTCCCCGTTCTTCGACACGCTGACGAACGGCCGGTTCGGCGTGCGCCCGTTCTTGACGAAGAATTCTGCGTCCCACGTCGGCATGTTCACGACGCGGCCCCAACCCCCTTTGACCTCGGCCATATGAGCCACGGCCATCGGGTTCACACCGCCCATCGAGCGATTCGATCCGACCAGGCCGAAGATCTCGATGCCCGGCACGGCCTTGCGCAACACATAGACGAGGTGGGCGGTCGTGTCGTAATGCATCTTCGCGACGAACCCGCGCATGCCCTTGCTCTTGGCCAGCACCGCGAGATCGTTGACGTCGATCGCGCGTGCCGCCTGGCTGCTGTTGGGGCCGAAGCTGTCGGGATCGATGTGCGCATGGATATCGAAGGCGCCCTTCAGGAGACGCGCGGCAAGCGCATCATCGGCGGCCTGCTCGGCGCCCACGCGCGCGGCCATCATCGTGCCGGCCATGGCGCACGCGACCACCGCAACGGCGCACGCCAGTGTGTGTCTGCTTGTCATCGACGCCTCCGTTACTTCGTGTCGAACCGGATGTTCAGCCACGTGATGCTGCTCTTCACGCCGCTGACACCATGTGGCACGCCGGCGGGAATGAACTCGACGTCGCCCGGCTTGATCGCATGGGTTTCCCCGCCAACGATCTTGCCGTTCACGAGCTGTCCGCCGGTCGTCAGCATCCCGCTCCCCTCCGTCACCACCCACACGTCCGTCGTCTTCGGATGCACGAGCGCGGTCTCGGCGGCGGTGATGCGGCGGATGTTGACGTTGTAGACGCCGCCCTCGAGCATGCGCAGCGTCTGTTGCTTCTTGCTATCCATGTCCTGGTAGTAGCCGCGCAGGGTTTCGAGCGGGATGCTCACCGTCTTGTCGGTGGGCGCCTGCTGCAACACGACGGCGCCGCCCTCACCGCCCGAACGAGGCGGCGCACCCCCCTGCCCTTGTGGAGCGCCGGCGAGCACGGCCGAGACGCCGAGCGCTACGAGAATCGTCGAGCTGATGACACGCATGTGTGTGTGCTCCTCAGAAGTCGATTTGGACGCTCACCTTCGCGAGGCGCGCGTCGAGAATCTGCGTGGGCTGCAGCCACCGTGGACCGTAGGTGTTGTTGTAGGAGAGCGGCGTCGCGGCGTTGGCGACGTTGTAGATATCGAAGTTGCCCTGAATCTTGCCGCCGGCTATCCGGAAGATCTTGGAGACGCGCAGGTCCAACTGATTGATCCGCGGACCGAACGCGGAGAACAGCGGAAGCAGCTCCAGCGACACGGTGCGCACGTTGCCCGACAGCGGCCGTCCCAGCGACGACGCAATCTCAGCCGTGGTGGCCGTGTAGGTCGCGCCGTAGTTGATGCCGGGCACGTTCTGGTAGACCGCGGCAAGCTGGATGTCCCACTTCATGGCGTAGGACGCCGCGAGCTTGATGCGATGCTGAAACGGGTTGGCGGCCTTGCAGTTGTACAACTGCTGCGGGGAGTCGACCACGAAGCAGCTGTCGGTGCGCGACTGCGTCGCGCCGCCGGCGACGAGACCGGTTTGAATCGCCGTCCCGACGTTCCAGCCGCCGTTCAACGTCACGCCGCGCACCCGCGCGGTCACGTTGACGTCGCCGCCGTTGTACACCTCGGTCTGCTTGCCGTAGCTGTCGGCGAGCGTGACCAGGTTGTTGACCTGTCCGAACACCGACGGGTTGATGTCGTAGAAGCCGCACATCTGTTGGCCGCTGATGCCGCTCGGCAAACGCGAGTCGCCTGGCGCCGTGATGCAGTAGGGACTGAAGTCGGCCGGCGTCACGGCGAGGTTGTCGGTGACGCTGAAGTTGCCGAACCAGGTACGGTAGTACCCCGCCTGCACGGCGACATTCGGCATCACCTCGCGATCGATGCTGATCGACGCCTGCCAGTTGTAGCCGCGCTTGCCCCATCCGGTGACCCAGTCAGGGTCCGGGTTCGTCGTGATGCGCAGCTGACCGAATGCCGCATTCGCCATCGCGCCGCACTCGCCGTTGGTCGTCGGGCTTCGCAGATCGCAATCGGGAAGGAAGTTGCCGTTGCTATCCGCCCAGGCCCGCGTCGTGCTGTTCACCGACGAGTTCACGGGATCGAACAAGTTCGCGACGCCTGTCACCGCCGAGCTCACATAGCGATTGAGGCCGACCTTGATCGCCGTTTTGCCGTCCGCGAACGGATCCCACGCGACCCCGAGCCGGGGACTCAGGTCCTTCCAGTTCGGCACATCGTCAACCGCGTCGAAGCTGCGCGCCGGTACCAGGGGTCCCGCTTCGACCGAGAGCGGCGGCACCGATTGGTGCACCCAATCGAAGCGCAAGCCGGCGTTGATGGTGAGGCGGCCGACGCGCCACTGGTCCTGCACGAAGAGACCGAGGTCAGGATTCAACTGATCGGCGGTGTAGAGCGGCGTCGCGTACTGCGTGATCGACGTCGGCACGCCGTTGTTGAACGTATAGGCGAGCGGCAGACCATCAATCTGACTCGGCGTGCGTTCGGTGCGCGTGCGGTGCCCGCCGCCCAGGCCGTACATGTAGAACAGGCCGGCCTTCAGATTGTGGTCGCCGGCGATGTACGACACGGTGAAGCGGCCGTTGGTCTGGTGCGACTTGCTCAGCGTGCGGTTGCCGACGCCGTTGTAGGTCAGCCCGAGCGTCGTGTCGTTGATGGAGACGCGGTCGATGCGACCGAAGCCGCAGGGCGTGAAGTCAGCGAGCGAGAGGTCGGTGCCGAAGTTGCCGAAGTCGAAGCGGCTGATGGTCACGCCGCCCTCGAGCAGTAGCTGACTCGACCGCGGGTGCGTCCAGGTGACTTGTGAAAGGTCCTGCCGCTGACAGTAGGCCGCGTTCGCTTCTCGCGTGAGGTTGCCACGCTCGAGCTGTCCCGTCAGCTGCTCCTGCAGGTTCTTCTGCCAGCCGTAATAGAACGCGAGCTTGTGGCGTTGACTGATCTGCCACGTGAGTCGGCCGCCGTGGTGCTTGTCGTTCTCGATCGGATCGACCGGCCGATCGAGATCGGGCGTGAAGATGAAGTCGTCGAGGTTGGCGTCCTCGTAAAGATTCGCGACGCGCGTAGTCGTGCCCCATCGGCGGTGGGCGGTGAAGAACCAGAGGCGGTCTTTGATCAGCGGGCCGCCAACGGCCAGGTTGACGTCGTAGACCTTCCGCACGCCGTTCACCGACGTCAGCCCTTGCGCACGCAAGTCGTCGGTGAGGTTCTCGCCCTGCAGCTGGTGGCCGGTCCACGCCGTGAAGAAGCTCGCACTGAAGCGATTGCCGCCGTCGCGCGGGATGGTGTTGATCTGCGCGCCACCCAGCCCGTACTCCGCCGATCCCATCGTGCCGACGTCGATGACGATCTCCTGGGCTTCGAGCGGGTTCGGGTAGTAGCCACGGCCGGTGCCCTCGAGCGCGCCTGCGGTCAGCGCGTTGTAGCGCATGCCGTCCTGGAGCAGGCGCTGGTCGGTGGTCTTGCCGCCGTGCACGGAGATGCGGACGGATCGCTCACCCTTCGTGCCGCCGACGTCCTGGGCGCCCGGCGGCGTGACGACCGAGGGCATGAGCGCCGCGATGCCGAGCATGCTCTTCGCCGTCGGCACCGCGTCGATCACGTCTTTCGAAATCGTCTTCTGTTGCGTGAGGTTCTGGACGTCGACGAGCGGCGAGGCGCCCGAGACGGTGACCGTCTCCTCGAGCGTGCCGACCGTCATCTCGACCGTGATCGTCGCGGTGAAGCTGGGCGCGAGCTGCAGACCGTCCCGGACGTGGGTATTGAAGCCTTGCAGCGCGAAGGAGACCTTGTAGGCCCCTGGGCGCAGCTCGATGATGCGAAACTGCCCCTCGTGATCGGTCACGGTGGTCCGCACCTTCTCGATCAGCACCGGGCTCGAGGCTTCGACCGTCACACCCGGCAGCACCGCGCCCGACGGGTCTCGGACCACGCCCGCGATACTGGCTGCCGCCGTACCTTGCGCCCACGCGATGCATGGCGCCAGCGCCAGCAATGCTGTGCACCATCCGAGTCTTGCAAGACCATTCATGGCGTCTGACCGCCCGTTCATGGCGTCCTCCAGGTGAAGTGCGCTAGAATCCGCACCGCGAACTACGCCACGACGTTTGGCGGCGGGCAATCGGTGTTTCGTGGGTAAACGTGGAAAATTCGCCAGTGACATTGGCGCTGCGCGAGTCGCCCACCGCGGCGGGCAGGCGACACGCCGGTGACGCTGGCGGGGATGCGTCTTATGCTGGTGCAGGTCCCCCACAACCTCGCGTTCAACTCTTCTGAGGCGAGCCTTCGCTTCCCGCCAGCCCCGCTCAACAGCCGGACCGTGGTGTGGGCGTACCTACTCGGATGCCCGCTCGTCTTCGGCGTCGTGCTCGGCTGGTTTCAGGCGGGATCGTCTGCGCGCAATCTGGACCAGTGGGCGGCGATCGCGTTCTGGATCCCACTGACCTTCATCCGCTGGTCGGGCGAGTACGCGGGCACGGTGCTGGCGCACCGCGCGCTGCGGATGTGGAGACCGTCGCTCGAGATCCAACTCCTCTTCGGCGTCGTTCTCGGCGGCGCGATCAGCTTCTATCCCGCGCGCCTGTTCATGACCGTCATGCTCGGGTGGTTCGACGCACCACCGCTGCAGCCGTTGCCGCTGGGCTCGCCGGTCGAGCTCTTGACCAGAGTGATCACGACGCTCACTGGTATTTCGATCCTCTGGTTCGCGACCACTGAGCTGTTCGAGCGGGTCTTCGGGTATGGACGCTTCCGTTACGACGAGGTCCAGGCGGCCACGCCGACCGAAGATGCCACCACCGCCGCTCAGGCAGCCGTCGAAACCCACGCGCCCACGGAGCCTCGAGTGCCCGCCTTCGCCGCGCACCTCACGAGCGCGACCTTCTCACAGGTCGTCGCCCTGGAGGCCCAGGATCATTACATCCGGGTGCACACGGAGCGGGGACACGAGCTGATCCTGTATCGCTTCCGCGATGCGGTCCATGAGATTGCACCCGAGATCGGCGTGCAAACGCATCGATCGTTCTGGGTTCGCCGGACCGCCATCCGCGAGCTCGTCTCCAACGGCTACTCGCACACGCTCCTGCTCTCGACCGGCGCGCGCGTGCCTGTCAGTCGCAGTCATCTCAAGGACGTCCGTGGCGCGCTCGGCACCGACGGCGTCTGACATCCCCATCACATGACCAGTAGGATGTGCAGTTGAAAATCACAACCGGACCGTTCCCTAGGAGCGGCCCGGAAACTGCTCCCCGAGCGCTCAATTGATGGCAGCAATCCTGTCGATACGCTCCACTAGATTCCTGATCGCCGCGTGCGCGCTGGCCGCGGCGATCGGCGTCAGCGCTCGTGATGACACCGGTCGGCGCGTCACGATCGACGATCTCATGGCGCTTCGCACCATCGTCGACGCCGAGATCGCGCCGCGCGGCGATCGCGTCGCCTACGTCGTGTCGACACCGTCCATTCCGAACAACGCACATGAGTCAGCGATCTTCATCGTTCCGACTCGAGGCGGGACACCCGCGCGCATCGCCCCGGATGCGCGTATTTTCACGCCAGCGCTTCCGGCGCCGCGACTGCGGTGGTCGCCCGACGGCACTACGCTGTCGTTTCTCGGCGTGGCCGATGGACTCCCGCAGGTCTTCGTCACCGCCTTATCCGACGGTGCGGCGCGTGCGCTGACCAGCGCCCCGCAGGGTGTGATCGCGTACGAATGGGCGCCTGACGGCACGAGCGTCGCCTACTTGATGCGAGAGCCCACTCCCCCGTCGCTCGTGACGCACGTCGACGCCCCACCGCCGGCGACGCGTCTGTGGCGCCAGACCGTCGACGACAGCCCGCAGGCGCTGACGCCGGCCTCCTATCATGTCGACAGCTTCTCGTGGCTGCCGAACGGACGCGAGATCGTCTACTCCGCGACCTCCGCCGTCGGCTTCACGGCCCCGTATTACACGCGGCTGTACCGCGTCGCTGCCACTGGTGGCGAGCCGCGAGTCCTCGTCGACCGTGCGGGAATGAACACCCAGCCGCAGGTCTCGCCGGACGGCACGCGCGTCGCGTTCGTCACGACCAACACGCAGATGGGCCTGATGGCGCCGCGCGGGCTGGCCGTGGCGCCCATCGGGTCGACCGAGACCAGCGCGGTGCAGTCGTTCGACCTCGACGGCGCCTGGGTTGGCGAGATGATCTGGGCCGCCGACGGCCGCTCGATCTACGCGCTGCTCAATGAAGGCACGTTTGCGACGCGGGAGCAGATGTTCGAGATGCCGATCGTGCGCGTCTCGACGGATACGGGGCGCGCCGAACGCGTCGTGCCGGGCCCGACCGTCAACTATCACATCAGCCTCTCTCGCGACGGCCGAACGCTGGCGTACCGCGCGATTGAGGGCCGCTCGATGGGCGATCTCGTGATTCGCGACACGGTCAGCGGGAGCGCAACGACGCTGACGGACGTGAACCCCGAGTTGAAACGCCTGGCCCTGGGCGCGTTGAAGCCGATCTCGTGGCGATCGTTCGACGGCATGGAGATTTGGGGCCTGCTGCTCACACCGCCCGGCTGGAGCGCGGGCCGTCGCGTGCCGCTGCTGGTCTACTGCCACGGCGGGCCGATTGGCGGCGTCACCTACGGCATCTTCCCGCAGTTCATGCATGTGCCCGGGCAGATCGATCCCTATCCGGTGGAGGCGATGGCCGGCGCGGGGTTCGCGGTGCTCTATCCGATGCCGCGTGGTGGCTCGGGATACGGGGAGGCCGGGCACCGCGCCATCATCGACGCCTGGGGCGAGGCGGACTACAAGGACATCATGGCCGGCGTCGACCACGTGGTCGCGCAAGGCATCGCGGATCCCGATCGACTCGGCGTGATGGGCGCGTCGTATGGCGGCTACATGACGAACTGGATCGTCACGCAGACGACACGCTTCACAGCGGCCTCGGCCGCGGCCAGCATCAGCGATCTGACGGACGTGTATTACCTTCCCGACGGCGGCGATCTCATGGTCGAGTACTTCAAGCGGCCGTGGGAGAACCGCGAGTCGTACGCGGCGCACTCACCCATCACGTTCGTCGAGCGCGTCCAGACGCCGCTGCTCATCCAGCACGGCGAACGGGATCCGCGTGTGCCGATCGCCAGCGCGCGAAAGTTCTACCGCGCGCTGCGCGCGCTCGGCCGGACGGTGGAGTTCGACATCTACCCGCGTGGAGGACACGTGTTGTACGAGCCCGTCCTCGAGCGCGAGGCGATGCGCCGCAATCTGGAGTGGTTCGAAGAGTGGATCCCGAGCCGCAACTGAGTCCTCGAAGCCACAGGGCAGGACCCAGAAACGTTGCAAAACCCTCGAAGGGGTCAGCCCCCTTCGAGAAAAGTGCGCGGCTGTGGAAAACTCAGGCGTGGGCGACGACGAGGAGGCCGTTGGCGAGCTCGGCCACCTCGGGGAGGCAGCGCCGCAAGCTGTCGGGATCGAGCTCGGCGAAACTCTCGTCGAGCACCACGAGATCCGCGCCCTGCAACAGCGCGCGCGCCATGAACACCCGGCTGCGTTCGCCGTGCGAGAGCTGCCATCCGGTATCACCGACGACTTGAAACACGCCACCCGGCATGCGATCGAGGAGATCGCCAAGGCCCAATCGGCGGCAGACCGTGTCGGCCAACTGCACGTCCTCCGGCGTCGGCGGCCAACGGCGGCCCATCAGCAGATTGAACGCGAGCGTTTCGTTGAACAGGTGGTTCTCGTGAAACTGTGGCGCCGCGACGATGCGACGACGCCAGGCACGATTGCCGAGCGTGACGCGATCGAGACCGTTGAGCAGCAGCAGACCGGAGTCCGCCGTGCGCAAGCCCGTCAACAGCGAGACCAGCGTCGACTTGCCGCCGCCGGAGGGTCCGCTCAGATGAATGCGATCGCGCGCGGCGATGCGGAAGTTGCACCCGCGCAGCACCGGCTCCGCCCGATCGCGAAACCTGAAGGTCAGATCTTGCGCGGCGATCAACGCGCCCGGTCGAATGGCGCGTTCGTGGCCGATGGGCTCGACCACGGTATCGGCGTAGCCGCGCAGCTCGCGAACCTGCAACGCGTCGAGGAGCGGCGCGACCTGCTTCCACGCGATGACGGCGTCGGCCAACGTCGTCAGACTCGACGTGATCTTGCTCAGCGCCGAAAACGCGAGCAGCGTGGCACCGAGCCCGAGCGTCAAGGCCGCAGTGCTCGCGGTACCACCGACGAACTCCGAGGCCAGGCCGACAATGCCGGCCAGCAACCAGAAGCGGGGGATCGCCGACAACAGCACGGCGTCGCGATCGGTCGACCGCGAGGCTTCGACGTAGCGCTCGAGGGCATCGTCTTCCTCGTCGTGACGCGCGGCGGCCAGTTCCTGCACCAGGCGCGTGCGATGGCCGACCATCTTCTCGATGACGTCGTGCGTCAACCGTAAGCGGCTCGTCGTCCATCGCTCGCGATGCCGGAGGTAGTGCAGACCGAGCGCGATCAAGGCTCCCGCGAACGCGACGAGCAACCCGACCTGGAGGCCTCGTCCGGCGACCGTCAGCACGACACCGGCGACCACGAAGTCCAACCCGGCGGCCAGCGCGAGGAAGCCACCCGCCAGCGCCAAGGCCTCGACGGTCTCGGATTCAACGACCCGCGCGAAGTGCTGCCCGATACCCTCGTGCCGGGTGTCATCGGGCTCGAGCTTCAAAGCCCCGGCCAGCAAGCGCAGTTTGAGAATCCCACCCAGGCCCACGACGAACACGCCTTGCGACCACATCGCAAACAGGCCAAGCGGCACCAGACTGAGAAGGAGGAAGCTCCACGCCAACAAGGTGCCCGCATCGAATCGGCCCACGAGCGCGGCGTCGCCAATGAGCCACCACGATCCGGCGGAGGCGAGCGTGACCGCCGCATAGGCGAGGAGGAACACGGTCAGCCGCCGCGGCAGCCGCGCGTGACGCATGTGCTCCCACAACGACGCGGCGGGCGTCGGGCGGAGCATCCAGCAACGGGCGACGACGAGGTCGGCCAATCGAGCACCTACGAGTGCGCGACGCG
>DAINCF010000041.1:0-21649 GCA_036732565.1 Vicinamibacterales bacterium | reverse complement strand
ACCACCGTTGGTGCGCCGCTGGCGCCGTCAGGCAGGCCTGAAGGCCTGCGCTACGTACAACTTCGCAACGCGCTCCAAAGGCCTGCGCTACGTACGCGACCGCCGGTAATCTTGCAACGCATTCCTATGGCAGCACGGTGAGGATCACTCGCCGATACCGAGTCAGCGATGGCGTGCCCTCGTCCGTGACCGCCAGCACGATGTGCATCGTCTCCGGTTTGCTGACCGTCGGTGCGACGAAGGACGCGGTGACAGTGTTTGCGGCGTCGATGGTCAGCGGCACTCCCGTGCGGCCGCTGGACAGCGTCAGAGTGCTCGGCTCCTGATAGTGGAACCATTCATATCGCACGCGGTCGCCGTCCGGATCCGCGGAGCCCTCCGCGCTGAGCGCGACGCGTTCGCCGCTTCGTACGGTGAGTCTGTTCGGGTGTGCCAGCGTGGGCGTTGGCGGATGGTTGGCCTGCGCGCGGGGCTTGATCGTCCAGTCCATGCGCGCGGCGAAGTCGTGTTGGTACGCGGATCGCCAGCGCCAGATCGTCGCCTTGTTGCTCGTGTGCCACTTGCCGTCGGCGCCGAGGACCTCGTCCTCCGCGTCGGCCCAGAACGGCCGTGTCTCCGTTTCGACGAACCACTTTCGCGTGCGCGGCGTGTACAGCTCGTAGCGTCCACCCCAGCTGCCCCAGTCCGGGCGTTCCGGATTCCCGAGCCCGGTGTCGATCAGATGCAGGAAGGTGGGCGTATCGCCCTCCATCAGGAACTTCGTCATCGGATACTGCGCGCCAAGCGGTCCCTTGCTGCGAACGTTCTGGTCGAGCCACGGATTGTCGACGATGGGGAAGTCGGCGCCCGCGAAGCGGCCGTGAAAGTTGTCCCCGCTGATGCCGCTCCACGTCGAGAAATGGTAGGCGCCAGCCGCATGGTATCCCGGGCTTGCGATGTAGAACAGCCCCGGGAACGTCTTCCGAAGCCAGGGACCGCTGTCATCCTGATCGGAGATCGTGTAGACGCGTAAGCGAGACACGAACTTCTCTGTCTCCTCAGGTGAGCGCGTCATCCGCACCTTCCACAGCGCCTGCGCGAGACAGTTGGGACCGCCCCAGACGAGCACCCACACCGGACGCGGATCGGGACGATCGACGACTTCGATGATCGTCTCGGAACCAGGCGAGTCCATCTCGCGTCCGACCGCTTCCATGCCGTAGGCCGCACGGCCTTCTCGGACGACCGAGAGCAAGTCATCCGCCGTCGGAAACCCCGGTTCGTGCGTTTCCAGGTTGTCGCGCACCTTCCGGTACGCCTCGACGATCTCGCGGATACGCGCGGGCGCGACCCTGTTCCTCTGATGCACCGACGTGGTCGCGATCAGGGCCTCCACGCTCCAGTGGTTCGCGTAGGTCAGGAATCGAACCATCGATTGCGCATCGTCTGGCTCGTTCTCGATGTCGGTGAGCACGATGACGCGCGGTTTGTCGGCGGCGTGCGCGTTGGCGCTGACGCCCACAGCCAAGGCGAGGAGCAGGATGACAATTGGGTTCATCGGTGGAAGTCGCTCCAGCGCAGAATGGTCCGGCTCTGGCGGCCCGGTCAAGAACGGCTCCGCTTACATGGCCCGCGCTCGCGACAGACGCAAAGCGGACCACTCGCCGTTTCTGAACGCCACTCGAATTGTTGTACCTGCCACTCGACAGACTGCCCGAACAGCCCGGGTGGCCGCGTCGTCAGTAAAGCTATATCTACTGGAGCGCCGATTGACTTTCGCCTTTCTTTTGCATAAAGTCGAACGATTTTCCGCAGTTTTCGATAAGCCCCGCGGAGCGGGGCCAAGCAATACTGCCCTAGCGAAGCGGAGCCGACAGAGCTTTTCTGGGCGGTTTGCGGAGCTTCGCTAGTGTTGAAGGGCACATCGTGAGCGACCTGAAAGAAGACCTTGCAGCGCTTCGCATCGAGCGCGAGCCGATGCGGCTCGGCCGTGGCCGATGGGTCACTTGGATTGTGCTGCTCGTGCTGGCGGTCGGCGCTGGCGTCGGCGCGTGGGCCTGGACGACACGCCCGCGGCCGATCGAGGTGGAAGCGGTCTCGGTGGTCGAGCGCGCCGCGGGCACGCAGGCCTCGGTGCTCAATGCCTCCGGTTACGTCACCGCACGTCGACGGGCGACCGTGTCATCGAAGATCACCGGCAAGGTGATGGAGGTCAACGTCGAAGAAGGCATGGCGGTGCGCGAGGGCCAGGTGCTGGCCCGCCTCGACGACGCGGATGTCAGAGCAGCGTTGGATCTCGCCGTGGCGCAAGTCGAAGCCGCCAAGCGCGCGGTGCGTGAGAACGAAGTCCGCCTGCACGAAGCGCGGCTGACGCTGGGTCGTCGAGAGAGCCTGTTCAAGGACGGCATCGTCACGCGATCCGACATCGATCAGGGCGAAGCCGAGGTCGGTTCCTACGAAGCGCGCATCAGCGCCGCGGCACAACAGGTGGCGGTGGCCGAGCGTCAGGTGGCGCTGCGCCAGACGGATCTGGACAACACGGTCATCCGCGCGCCGTTCACGGGCGTGGCGATCTCCAAAGACGCGCAGCCAGGAGAGATGGTGTCGCCGGTCTCCGCTGGCGGAGGCTTCACGCGCACGGGCATCTGCACCATCGTCGACATGCGCTCGCTCGAAATCGAGGTGGACGTCAACGAGAGCTACATCAATCGCGTGACTCCATCGCAACGGGTGACGGCCGTGCTCGATGCCTATCCCGATTTTCAGATTCCCGCGAAGGTGATCACGACCGTGCCCGCCGCGGATCGGCAGAAGGCAACGGTCCTCGTGCGCATCGGCTTCGACGCGCTCGATGCGCGCATCCTGCCGGACATGGGCATCAAAGTGACCTTCCTCCGGCATGCCGAGGAGGCGTCGGCACCGGCGGCACAGCCGGTGTCGTTGATCCCCAAGAGCGCGGTGGTCACGGAGAACAATCAGAGCTACGTCTTCGTCGTTCGCGAGGAGACCGTCGAGCGCCGCGCGGTCCGGACCGGGGGGCTCGATGGCGATCGTCTGGAAGTGATCGCTGGCTTGACCAGCGCGGATCGCATCGTCGCCGCGCCACCGCCCGCATTGGAGCCAGGCATGCGCATCGTTGTGAAGTAGGGGCGGCTCGCGAGCCGCCCCTACACGCGAGCCGCCCCTACATATGAAGCCCGCGCAGACTGGAAGGCTTGGAGGTACAAGTTCATGAGCGCACTCGTCGGTATCAGAAACGTGCACAAGTACTTCACCCGCGGTAGTGAACGGATCGACGTGCTGCAGGGCGTCGACCTCGACGTGCCTCAGGGCGAGTTCCTGGCGTTGATGGGGCCGTCGGGGTCCGGGAAGACGACGCTGCTCAACCTGATGGGCGGGCTCGATCGGCCGTCGGCGGGATCGATCGACGTCGGCGGTGTGAACATCGCGGGCCTGTCCGGCGGTCAGTTGTCGCGCTGGCGCGCGCAGAACATCGGCTTTGTCTTTCAGCTCTACAACCTGCTGCCGGTGCTGACCGCGGAGCGGAACGTCGAGCTGCCGTTGCTGTTGACGAAGTTGTCGAAAGCCGAGCGCCGCAAGCGCGTGTCGATCGCGCTCAAAGTGGTGGGACTGGCCGATCGACAGAAGCACTACCCGCGGCAGTTGTCTGGTGGACAAGAACAGCGCGTCGGCATCGCGCGGGCGATCGTGACCGACCCGACGTTGCTGCTGTGCGACGAGCCTACCGGCGACCTCGATCGAAAGTCGGGCGATGAGATCCTGGATCTGCTGCAGACGTTGAATCGGGAACACGGCAAGACGATCGTCATGGTGACGCACGATCCGCGAGCGGCCGAGCGCGCCAATCGCACGCTGCACCTGGACAAGGGTGTGCTCGTGGGCGGCGTCTTGGCGGGAGTGGGCGCATGAAGTTCTTCCCTCTGTTGTGGCGCAGCCTGTGGCGCAAGAAGATTCGGACGATCTTCACGCTGCTGTCCATCTTCGTCGCCTTCCTGCTGTTCGGGCTGCTGATGACGGTGCGGACGGCGTTCACGTTCGGCGTGGACATCGCCGGACTCGATCGGCTGGTATTGATTCACAAGGTCAGCCTGATCATGCCGCTGCCGGTGTCGTATCTGCCTCGGTTGCAGAACACGCCGGGTGTCCTCCTGGCCACGCACAACTCGTGGTTCGGCGGCGTGTATCAAGATCCCTCGAACTTCTTCGCGCAGATCGTAGTCGAGCCGGAACCGTTCATGACGCTGTACCCCGAGTACAAGCTGCCTCCGGAACAGATGAAGGCCTGGCTGGCGGATCGGCAGGGCGTGATCGTCGGTGTCGATCTCGCCAAACGCTTCGGGTGGAAGATTGGCGACCGCATTCCGATTCAAGGCACCATCTGGCGGCCCAAGGAGGGCAACGTCTGGGAGTTCAACATTGCTGGGATGTACGACGGCGAGCCAGGCGTCGACAAGACACAGTTCTTCCTCCGCTACGACTACCTCGATGAGAATCGGCGCAACTTCGCGGGGATGGTCGGCTGGTACCTCGTGAAGATCGCCGATCCGTCGCAGGCGCAGGCGATGGGCGCGAAGTTCGACGAGATGTTCGCGAACTCGTCCGCCGAGACCAAGACCACGACGGAGAAGGGATTCGTGGAGGGCTTCGCGAAACAGGTCGGCGACATCGGCGCGATCATGATTGCGATTCTCGTCGCGGTGCTGTTCACCATGCTGCTCGTGGCCGCCAACACCATGGCGCAGTCGGTGCGCGAGCGGACGAGCGAGGTCGGCGTCCTGAAGACGCTCGGCTTCACGGACGGTTCCATCCTCGGTCTCGTGCTGAGCGAGTCGCTGCTGCTGACCGTCATCGGCGGCGGGCTGGGGTTGATCGTGGCATGGCTGTTCGTCCAGCAGGGCGATCCCACGGGCGGCATGCTGCCGATCTTCATGTTGCCAACGCGGGACATCGCCTACGGAGCTGTCCTCCTGCTCGTGCTCGGGGTGGTGGCTGGGCTGCTGCCGGCGCTCAGCGCGATGCGGTTGAACATCACGGACGCGTTACGACGAGCGTAAGGAGACCACGACGTGTTCAACTGGGTCCGTCAAATCGTCGCCATCACCGCGCTCAACCTGCGCACGATTCACCAGCGCCTGGGCTCCTCTGGCGTCGCCATCATCGGCATTGCCGGTGTGGTCATCGTCTTCGTGTCGGTCTTGTCGATTGCCGCCGGGTTCACCGCGGCCATGCGCGGCTCGGGATCGACGTCGCGGGTCATCGTCATGCGCAGCGGCGCGGACAGCGAGATGACGAGCGGCCTCAGCGGCGCGGAGGTGGATGTCATCAAGCAGGCGCCCGGCACGGGGCGCGACGGGCAAACACCACTGCTGTCGTCCGAGCTCTATGTGATCATCGACTTGCCGAAGCTCTCGACCAACACCGCCGCGAACGTGCCGATGCGTGGTGTGGAGCCGACGGTCCTCGGCGTGCGCGACGAAGTGTCCATCGTCGAAGGGCGCATGTTCACCTTCGGTACCAACGAAGTGATCGCGGGTCGCGCGGCGAGCGGGCAGTTCACCGGGCTCACGGTCGGCAACACCATCAAGTCTGGACAGAACACCTGGACCGTCGTCGGGCTGTTCGAGGCGGACGGCGGTGTGGCCGAAACCGAAGTCTGGTGCGACTCGCGTGCGCTCCAAGGCGCCTTTCGCCGCGGCAACACCTATCAACTCGTTTCGGCGCGGCTGGAGTCGAGCAACAGCTTCGACACCTTTCGTGATTGGCTGACGGCGAACCCACAGCTCAACGTGCAAGTCCGGCGCGAAACGGAGTACTACGCGCAGCAGTCGCAGGCGCTGACCAACCTGATCCGCGGCGTCGGCTTCGGCATCGCGGCGCTGATGGGGATCGGCGCGGTGTTCGGCGCCATCCTGACCATGTATACGGCGGTGTCGACGCGGTCGCGCGAGATCGCGACGCTGCGCGCGCTGGGCTTCAATGCGACGTCGGTGGTCATCTCGGTGCTCGCCGAGTCGCTCGCGCTGGCAGCGATCGGCGGCCTCATCGGCGGTCTGGCCGCATACCTGGCGTTCAATGGCTACCAGACGTCGACCATGAACTTCCAGACGTTCAGTCAGGTTGCATTCGCGTTCCAGGTGACGCCGCAACTGCTGATCACCGGGCTGATCTACGCGCTGCTCATGGGGCTCATCGGTGGGCTGTTCCCCGCGATCCGCGCCGCACGACTGCCGATTCCGACCGCGCTGCGAGAGCTGTAGACGCTGTTGCGTGTCGCGATTTGTACGTAGCGCGGGCCTTTAGGCCTGCCTCAATGGTGCGAGCCGGCGCAGGACGGTGTTTGGCAGGCCTGAAGGCCTGCGCTACGAATGAGATCGTGGCGGTTGTTCACTTGCAGGCCCACGCGGCGTCGGGCGTCGCACGATAGCGAAACGTCGTCGTGCCGCGTTTCAACTCGACGGCGAACGTTTCGCCGTCAGCGGTGGTGCCTGCGGGAGGAGCGCACGGAGGGTCGGTCGCGCGCCAGGTGCGGATCGGCCCGATGCTCACGTCGTCCGCCTTGACGCCCAGCGTCGTCGCCAGATGTTGCTTCGCGCGATCCGCCGCGGCGATTCCTGGCTTGACGGCGGGTGAGCGCGGGGGCGCCGCCGGGTCCGCGGCAGCATCACAGACGATCGCCTGACCCCTGCCGGTGTGGACCTCGTGTTGTCGATCGCCCACCGCGAGCCTGACCCTGAAACCCGGAACGATCACCTGCATGTACGACATCCCGGGCTTCGGACACCCGAGGCTCGAGTTGGGCCAATCGACTGGCTCCGCGCTGACGAGCTGAACCTTGTCGGGCGCGACCTTCAACGAGCTGGACAGTGCGCTGATTGCCGTGCGCACCGCCTGATCGCGATCCGCTTGTTGCGCACCAACCTGAATCACACCGAACACGCATGCCAGCGCGATGAATCGTGTCATGGCTGAGTTCCTCGACACCTCAACTGTACGTCTTTAGACGTCGTTGTCACTCAGGAAAGTCTTGACCGATGCAGACTACGCACGGAAGATCGCGTCGCTTCCCTCGAAGCGTTGTCGTTTCGTCTCCGCGGAGGTTTCGATGCGTCGTACGTCCATCAGGCAGCCCCTCCTGACTCTTGCCCTCATGTTGATCGCCGCGGCGTGGTCCGGGTCCACGCTCGTGCACGGCCAGCAGGAGGAGCGGCTCATTGTGGCTTGCACGCGACCGTGTGCGGATCTCGCCATGGCGGTGCAGCAACTCGGCGGTCACATCGCGCATCGCTACGACAACGTCGATGCGCTTGCGATCGACATCCCGCAACAGCGACTACCCGATCTCGTCAAAGCGGCCGGACCCGCCGCCATCAGCAAGGATGCCGAGGTCGCGCGGCCGCGGCCGGCCGAGACCATGAGGATCGACGAGGCTTTCGATGTCGCGTCGATGGCTGACGGTGCTGTGCCGGCGAATTACGACTACAACAACACGTTGACCGGCGCCGCCAGCTTGCACGCGCAAGGGCGGACCGGTGACGGCACCATCGTCGCCGTCATCGACAGCGGCACGTCGAATTCGCCGTCGATTCCGGCGCTCGCCGGGAGCGTGATCGGCGGTGAAACGTTCGTGCCAGCCGCGATCGATCCGCTGTCGGCCACGCACTCCGAGAACGACTGGCATGGCACCGCCGTCAGCACGATGATCGCCGGACACGCCGCGTTCGTGTTCAACAACACCGCGCGGCTGGTGCAGGCGTTGAACGCCTACGCGCCAGGAAGCGCCGTGCCGTGTCCCGGTCCGCCGTTCGTCGCGCCGTGCAACGAGACGCGCTCGATCGTCCCTATGGTCGGTACGGCGCCGGATGCTCGCATCTACGCGCTCAAGATCTTCCCGGCGTTTGGCGCCGGCTCGCCCGAGTCGCGCATCCTCGCCGCGATGGACCGCGCCATCACGCTCCGTCGCAATTTCAATCAGGGCATGCCGAGCACGCCTGTAGCTGGCGACGGCAGTGAGGCCAATCCGTTCGTCTACGACTCCCTGAAGATCGATGTCGTCAACATGAGCCTGGGCGGCGCGACGCTGTTCGCGGGCCGCGACCTGGAGGATCAGCTGACGCTGCGCATGCTGGAGGTTGGCATCACCCTCGTCACCGCCTCCGGCAACGACGGCTTCGCCGCGATGACCGGCGGGAGTCCAGGCTCGGGCTTCGGTTCGTTGACCGTGGGCGCCGCCAACACCGCGGTTCACGAACGCGTGTTGCGCGACAACGCCGTCGGTGTCGGGGCCGGCCTGCTGTATCGGCCGACGACGCACACGCAGACGGCGTATTTCAGCGCCAGAGGGCCCACGGCCGATGGGCGTCTCGATCCCGATCTCAGCGCCAATGGGTTCGGCAGCTACGTGCACGGGAAGGCCGCCGTCAGCCCGGAGGGCGTGCTCGTCGAATGTCATGCCGCCGTGGCGATGCCCGGTTCGTGCCTCCCGAGAATCCTGCTGGTCTCGGGCACATCGTTCTCCAGTCCCACCGTTGCCGCTGCGGCGCTGCTGCGTGGCGAGGTTCCGTCCGCAAGCGCGACTCAGGTCCGAAACGCGCTCCACGGGTCGGCGAACCCGTTGATCTTCGGTGATGGATCTGGTCCCATCGACCGCGGTGCAGGCTTTCTGGACGTGCCCGCGGCGTTGAACCTCCTTGCGTCTGGCACGGTGAGCAACACGCTGCCCGACCTCGGGGCCGGCCGACACGGTCCAGGAGAAGACCTCGCCGACGACCTCGGCCGAGGCGGACGAAGCGTGACGCTCAACGTCGCATCGGCGGGCTTCCCGATCGTACGCTTCAGGCAGGACCAATTCACGCAGCGGATCGAGAATCTGCTGCCGGGACAGGTCGCGCAGTTCTTCATCCCGAGCGACCCCAGGACCTCACGCCTCATCGTCCGCGTGTCCGACATCACGCCAGAATTGCCGCCGGCGCAGCAGAACCCGCTCTTCGGCGACGACGTCTTCTTCGCCGTTGTCGACGCGCCAACCTCGGTCGCGGTAGGACGCGCATCGATCTTCACTGCGGCGGGCGAGACGGCCACCATCGATCACCCGCAAACGGGCTTGGTGCGCCTGGCACTGCAAGGCGACTGGACGAACGCCGGGCGCATCTCGGCCACCGTGACCATCACCCGCGAGCGCTCGTTCGCCGGGCTGCCGAGCAGCATCGGTCTGATCAAGCAGGACGACATGATCCCCTTCGACATCGACGTCCCCGCCGGCGTCGCCGAGCTCACGTTCGAGACCGGCTGGCTCCAGAACTGGTCGCGCTATCCGACCAACGACATCGACATGGTCCTGATCGACCCCAATGGCACCACGAACGAGGAGGGCGCCAGCGTCAACAGCCCTGAGCGCGTCACGCTGCGGAATCCAACAGCCGGAACGTGGCGGGCCGTGATCGTCGGCTTCACGATCTTCAGACCCGATGGCAAACCAGACGATCCTGACAAGACCAAGGGGCGAGTCGACCTGTTCACGTTCCAAGCACAAGCGGATGGCACGACGCTGAAGGTCAGGAGGTAGCAGCTTTCAAAGGCAACACAGATGGCACAGATGGCACAGATGGCACAGATACGTCCATCCGGCCGCCGATCGCGGCATCGCGCAACCCCACGGGCGAGAGCCGCAGATTTCACAGACAGGGTGAGCCCGGCGCCGCCGGGCACTCATATCTGTGTCATCTGTGCCATCTGTGTTGCCTTGAAGGAGCAATCGGCGGCCGCGTCGACGGCTTGCGCAATTTCCTGACCCGCGGCACCGTGCGATCCGTTCAAGGTAGCGCTCGATACGTGAAGTTGCGGAATCGAACCGCTCCTGTTCCTGCGGCGTAGATGGCGGGTCTAAGGCTCAGGAAATCGTAGGCGACGTTGTGGTGGTAGCCGGACACTTCCATGCCGGTGCCGAAGCGCTTCCACGTCTTCCCGTCGCCGCTGTAGTCGATGGTGACGATGTGCCGGTCGTTGCGGAGCTTGATGTGGAAGGTGTTGCCGATATCGGTGGGCTTGGCCAGCATGCGTTCCGTGCCGTAGCGGTGCAGGATGAAATTCTTGGCCGAGATGCCGATGCCGGCGTAAAGCCGGCGGTTGTAGAAGAGCAGCACGCCGGTCGTGGCTGACGCATCCGCGTCCACTTCAACGCCGACTTCGTAGGCCTGATCGCCGGTGACGAACGACAGCGGCGAGCTGTCGGCGGGTGTCGCGCCTTTCGCCTGGAGGACGAGCGCGCCGCCTTCACGGCGGATCCGCGCGCGGTCCGCGTCGGTGCCGTCGTAGAAGCTCCACTGGATGCCCATCTTGTCGGTAGAGAAGTCGTCCGACAGCGCGAAGCCGTGTGGCACGGCATTGCCAGAGGGCATCGGAATTGGTCGCGCCATGTCGACGCCGGTCGTGCGGAACCAACCATCCGCGGTCCATTCAACGGGCTCGAGAATCGTCTGACGGCCCAGCGTGTAGAAGCCGTTCTCGTAGGCGTGGTACATGAGATACCAGCGGCCGCCTGGGCCGTCGACCAGCGTGCCATGTCCTTTCGACCACCAGCGCTCGGCGGCCGAGATGGTGCGGACGACCGGGTTGTGCGGCGCGTTCTCCCACGGCCCGTCGATCGTCTTCGAGCGCGCCGCGATGATCATGTGCCCGGTCGGCGGCCCGGCCGTGCCCCCCTCCGCCAGCACCATGTAGTAGTAGTCGCCCTTCTTGGTGATCTTCGGCCCTTCTTGCGAGAAGCTCTCGACGACCCAGTCCTCCGGGTACTTCCAACCGTCGTAGATCTTCCTGCCCGCGCCGATCACCGACAGCCCATCGTCTGCCAGGCGCTCCAGGTAGCCGTCGCTCATGAAGAGATACCGCCGGCCATCGGGACCGACGGCGTGTCCCGGGTCGATGCGCCCGATCTTCAGATCGATGGGCTCGCTCCATGGCCCGCGAATGTTGTCGGCCCAGATCACATAGTTGGATCGATAGGTCGCTGTGCGCGCGGGGAAATAGATGTAGTACCGCCCGGCGTGCTTGACGAGCTCCGGCGCCCACACCGATCCGAGGTTCTTGGTGAGGCTGGCCGTGAGCGGCTGCCAGTTGATCAGATCGCGTGAGTGCCAGATGACGAGACCGGGATAGGCGTCGAAGGACGAGAACGTGAGGTAGTAGTCGTCGCCATCCTTCAGCACCGACGGATCCGGATGATCGCCGGCCATGATCGGATTGAGGTACGTGCCGTTCCCGAGATCCGCCTTGCGCTGCCCTTCGATCCCGCGCGCCCAGGTGGCGGTCGACGTCGTCGGCGACGCGGCGACCCACCCATGCGCCCGTAGCCATTCGGCGAAGCGCGATGGCCACTCGGACGCCGGCCCGAGGTCGGTTCGCACGCCGAATCCATGCGGCCCGTTCTCGTAGAAGTGCGCCTCGACAGGCACGCCGGCACGCCGCAACGCGTCCACGAAGCGGTGGCTGTTCTCGATCGGTACGGTCCTGTCCTCGGCCGTGTGCACGATGAACACGGGCGGCGTGCTCTTCGTGACCTGGGTCTCGAGCGAGAGCCGGTCGGCGAGCTCCGCGGAGGGTTGTTTGCCCAGCAGGCTCTGCAGCGAGCCCGGGTGCGCGAAAGGCGGCTTGAAGGTGATAACCGGGTAGAGGAGGCCGACGAAGTCGGGTCGGGCGCTCACGCGGTCGAGCGCGGCCCCGGTGCGGCCGTCGGGAGAGTCGTACTGCGTGGCGGCCATACCGGTGAGATGACCGCCAGCAGATGCACCGAAGACGCCGATGCGATCGGGTCGGATGCCGAATTCCGCGGCGCGCGATCTCACGAGGCGAACCGCACGCAGCACATCTTGCAGCGGCGCGGGGTAGCCGTACTCCACGAGGCGGTACTTCAGAATGAAGACCGAGACGCCGAGGGGCGTCAGGCCACGTTGAACGCCCACCCCCTCGTTGTCGACGGCCAGCCGCATGTAGCTGCCGCCTGGACACACAATCAGGGCGGTGCCGTTGGCCGTGCCAGGCGCAGGCGGATAGTACGTGAGCGACGGCCAATGAACGTTCGAGACACGGTCTTCGATCAGGTGCTCTTCACTTGCATCGGACTTCAGCCCTGGCACTCCTTCGGGCCACAGCGGAATCACCTGTGGACCGCCAGCCGTCGATTGTGCGCCTGTGGAGAGGACTCGGCTGGCCGGTGCCAGGATGCTCACGAAAATCCCGAACAGTCCGATTGCGATTCGCATCATGACGCGGGCTTCGCCAGCAGCCGATCGGGCGGCAGCGCGTCGGGCGAGATGCGCACGAGCCGGATGCGCCCCTTGAACCACGAGATGCGATTCTGCCGGACGCCGATCGAGGTTTGTCCTTCACCGAGCGGCGAGAACGCCACCGCGCCCGAGAGCTGCTGTACGCCATTTACATACGACGTCAAGGTCTGACCGTCGTAGGTGAGCGCGGCGACATACCACTGCCCGGCCCGATGGGTGCGCGCTTTGTCGATCAGGGCGAGCTGTGACTCGCCATCGCGCAGAAAGGTGTCCACGTACCACGTGGCGTCGGGCAGCAGGCGCAGCTCGATCAGCGCGCGATGGTTTTCGGACGCCGTCTCTTGCACGTGCAGGAACCGTTGTTCCAACGCGCCGTCCGCGGCGGGCTCGAGGACCACCTCGACGGTAAAGCGAGACAGACCGAGCAGCGGGTTGGTGTCGATCAGCAGGCCATCGGTCGCCCCGTTGAACTCCACCGCCGCCCCGATCGGCGTCGAGACCACACGCGGCGTGCCGATGACAGTGACCGCGTGTCCGCCGATCTTGTCGATGTTGTCCACCGTCCACGTGATCGTGCCAGACGGATTCGACTGCTCGCGGTCGAGGTGGGTGATGAGCACGCTCATGTTGGCGATGTACGCATCCAGCGAAATGCCGCTGATGGTGTCGTCCGGATACGGCGAGGTGTCCGTCGCGTCACCGACGTGGGTGCGGGCGAAGTCGCCGGGCGCAGGCGTCGTCGAGCCGTTCTTCCGGAAAGGATGACTGTTGTTTCCGAGCTTGGCCATCCAGTAGCCGTCTTGGTTGAGGTCAGCCACGACCCCGGCGGCTGACGGCGCGTTGCGCGGCACGCTGACCGCGAAGTAGCGCGCCAGGCCGTTGCGATCGGCCTCTGCCTTCAACGGGGAGTCTTTCGTGACCTCCTCCGGTTTCAGCGCTTTGGCCCCTTCGTATTGCTTCCGAATGCCGGCAACATCGATAGGCCGGAACGAGCTGTAGTGACCGATGGTGTTCTTCGGGTCGTAGTCGACGAAGTAGCGTCCACTGAAGACGTTCGATCCGGTGCGGTGCACGTAGAGCGGCCTGTTGGTGCCGATCTCGATGAACGTCGGATGCGTGCGCCCTTGAGGCGCGACGCCGGGGGGAAGGCGAAGACCCTCGAGCCAATCGAGCGCTTCTGGAATACGAGCCAGGAACGTCGTGTCGCCCGTCAACCGATAGAACCTGATCAGCAGCTCGAGGTTCCGGGCCGTCGTATGCGTCGTCAACGCCTTCGGCTCGTACGTGCGGGCACCGGCAGGTGTGAGGTCTGGTGTGTACTGCAGCGCCCATCCAGGTTGGGGCATGGGTTGCTGGGTGACGACAAACGCGTTCATGGCACGGGTGATCGGATCGAGCAGCCGCGAATCGCCGAGCGTCTGGTAGCACATGATCAGAAAGTCGATGTTCTCGGCGGCCACGTCGTCGTTGAACGTGGGATACGACGTGTAGTCCGGGACGCCGCGCGGCGCGGGGCCGTTGCCGCGTGGGAAGCGTTGCGGCCAGGCGCCGACGGGTTGCTGGCTGTCGAGCACGAACGCGATCGCCTTGTCGAGCGCGGGCTTGTACTTCGCGTCGCGCTTCTCGAGGTGGAGACGCAACAGGAACTTGGCCGAGTCCATCGTGCCGGCGTCGTCGAACGTGGCGTTGCCCCAGTACTTCTGAAACTCTTCGAGCCGCCAGCCGTTCTTGCCGACGGTGTCGTACCAGCGGCGCAACGATTGCTCGCCGTCGAAGTCGAAGACGTAGTTCCATCCGCCGGATGAGTGCTGAGCGGCGATCAGTGCCCCGGCGACCTGTTCGGCGGCCTGGTAGTAGTACTCGTCGCGCGTGGCGTGGAACGCGTCCAGATACAGATGTCCCATCGTGGCCGTGCCGGGCGGCTGGATCCAGATCATCGACGGGCGCGCTTCCATTTCTCCCCAGCGCCTCGAGAAGTCCGGCAGGTACGCCCACACGTATCCGCCGCGGTGGGCCACCCTCTCGGTCATGAAGCGCGTCGCGCGCTTCATCGTCGCGAGGACGTCGTCGCGGGAGGGATCGGTGACGCGTAGCGACGGTTCGCGAACTGCCCCTACCTGTGAGGCGAGCATCCACACGACGATCGTGACAACAGCGGCGCGCATCATCGGCGATCGCCCTTCGGTGAGTCTATGTTCACGAACTCGTCCTCCTGTTGCAGCATCACCAACTCCGGAAATTGATCGCGATACTCGTGCCACGTGCGCGAGCGCATGGGTGCAGTACTCTTCCACAGCTCGTCGAACAGGCGTTGAAACTCCGGCCCGTTGAGAAAGTCCGCGCTGTCCACTACGCCAGACCCGAGCTGTGCCTTCAGCCGTTCGAGCTCCTCGGCAGTAGCGATATCCGGCCGCTGTTCTCGCGGCGCGCGGTTGATGCCTCCACGGATGGCGAAGAGCGCGCCATCGTGACGATAGATCCATCCGTGTATGCCGATCGCCGTGATCAGCTGTCGCCGCTGTGGATCGTGGAGGATGGCGTCCAACTGGTCTTTCGGCACTTCAAGCGCAATGTACACCCGCTTCCCGTGCTCTGCCTGCCAGCGGTCGATTTCGTCGAGCCAGAACTGAAGGAACGCCAGGGAGCCGGTATATTCGCGATCGATGCCGAACACGACGTTCGTGTGGGCGCCGAGCACATCGAGCACCTTGCGGATGTAGAGACGATGCAGATCGCGGCGCACGGGATGAGTGAGGTCGTAGAAGGCGTTCGCGGCCGGCACTTCGTCCGGAAGCTCGGTGGCTTGGATGGCGTTGACCGGCCGCCACGGAAAGTCGACATAGTGGGCGCGGCTCTCGAGCAGCCAGTGCTGGAAGTAGAAGTTGTAGTAGAGCACGCGCCCCTTCCGGTCGCACAGGTCCGCGAAGGCCTTCATGCGCTCGAAGTACCAGGGGTTGAAGCGCGTCAGGTCGTATTTGCTGAGCCCATCCCACGCCTTGCCGGTGCCGCTGCGTGCCCACGGCAGCTCCATGAACGGCGCCCACACATCGCCCGTGCGCCGTTCCGCGGAGCCGTCGTAGTTGTGGTTCACGCGCCGGCGGTCGTACCACAGGCCGTAGTGTTGATAGAAGACACCGCCGACGGGCAGGGAATCGACGACCGCGTCGAGGTCGTCGGTCAGGCCGATCCCGGTTCGCCCCGGAGCAAATCGCGTGATTGCGGGTCCGAAGGTCCGCGCCAGCGCAGGCGGCATCTGCGCCTGAAACCAGGAGTACATCGTCCGCCTGGTCCACGCCGGGCTGCTGCCGATCTCGAAGCGGCCGTTGCGGACGGCCAAGGGCTTCTGGGGTTTGGAGGGTTCTAGGGGTTCTTCAGGTTCTTTGGGTTCTACGGGTTCTAAGGTTCGGGGTTCTGGGGTTCGAGGTTCCGGAGGTTCCGTGGCGTCCAGGCGGGTGGTCGAGTGCCTGGGCAGTTCGCGTCTCGCTAGCCGGTCGAGGGCATCGGCGCCCCGTCGTTCCGCGAGCTGCGCCAGGTAGAGGCTCCTGGGTTGCACCGCGATGCCGCGAAAGAAATCTCGATAGGGCACCGCGCGCGCGTCGTCGACGATGCCGTCGCCGTGCGTGACGCCCTTGCAGCCGAACGCGCGGTTATAGCCCCCAGGCGGATTCTGTGCTTCGACGTCCGTAGCCTCGCAGTTCCACGCCACCGAGCTCGCGGCAGCCCAACCGGCGCCCTGATTCGCGACGCCGCGGTTGGCCAGCCGCAAGGCGTTGCCGCGAATGCGAACGGTGTCGTAGAGCACACCCGACGCCCAACTCTCGAGCGGGCCGCTGAAGTCGAGCGACTCGTCGCTCGTGCTGTCGAGAAAGACGTTGGGACCCGTTGCCGTGAACCCGGTGGCGTAGTCGTGTAGCGCGCGCCGGCTGTGCGCACGCTGCACCAACGTCAGCTCTCCGCTGATGGCAAACGCGCGGCGGCGATAACCACCGATCTCGGAGATGGGGTCGAGGGACGTCACGTCCTCGATGGTCAGCCACTTGGTGTCCTGATTCGTGTCCACAGCAGAGCCCACGAAATGCAGCGCCGTGACCTGGCGCACCCACGCGTGTTCCACCTTGTCGAGGCTGACGGCAATCCACGAGTGGTCTTCGTCCAGCGGCCGTGCGCGATCGTACTCGGACACGAGGCGGACGCCTTCGACACCGACGCGGCTGATACGCCCGGGATGTGCATATCGATGGACCGAGCCGCCGCCATGTGCGGCATCGATCGCTGTCGTGAGAGGAGCATCAAAGGAGATGCGGCTCCCGTTGATCGCGGTGACGATGCGATCCCACGTGATGTCGCGCGAGCCCGGCTGCCAATGCAGTCGGTTCTCTGGACGCCATCCCTGGAAGGTGTCCATGCCCAGCGTCGAAATCCACGATTTCGTGGAAGGACGATGGACGGCGATGGCGTCGCCAACCGTGAATCCTGATGTGTTGTCGAGCGTGACGCTTCGGCTCCCCACCGGAACGTACGCATCGGCAATCGCGCGGCGAGAAGCTGCGATCTCCTGCCGCTCGCCGCGTCCAGCCACTTCAATCAGCGTCCGCCGCGATGTGCCCGTCGCGGCGATGACGGTGCCCTGGTCGCCGTCACCCGAGCCGCGGAGGATCACGCCGCTCGCGGCAATGGAAAGGGAAGTGTCGACCTCATACCGACCGGGTGCGAGCACGACGGCCCCACGAAGGCCATCGGCATCGAGCGGCATGCGGCTCACACGGTCCAAGGCCGCCTGAATGCGCACCCGGTGCTGCCCGCCGCCCGGCGTCACCAGGATTCGAGCAGGCACGTCAGGAATCGCGTCGCCGCCTCCGCCGTATCCTGCGTGGGAGAAGTCGACAATCGTGTTGCCGCGCGCATCGGCAGCGTAGATCAGCCTGCCATCGCCGCCGAGCGACACGGATGGCGCCGCCGGCGTTTCAGTGCCAGCCGGACGCGCGACGGCCAGCGCTACCAGCGCCGCCGCCCATATCCACTCCCGTGGACGAATGATGAAGCTCCCTTTGCGCGCCACTGATTGCAACAGGTTGCGCAGTGTACGTAGCGCAGGCCTTTAGGCCTGCCCCAACGGCGCGGGCGACGCACCAACGGGTGTTCGGCAGGCCTGAAGGCTTGCGCTACGTACGTATTTAGAAAACGAACCTCAACCCAATCTGAATTTCACGGCCCAGCGATTCGATACGCTTTCTGGTGACCTTGCCAAAGTTCGAGCTCGCGATGTTCAGGTCCGGGTCGTCCCAGCCGATCTGGTTGAAGAGGTTGTAGGCTTCGAGCCTGGCCTCGAGACGGTACTTGTTGGTCAGGTTGAACATCTTCGTCAACGTCATGTCCGTGAGCATGAAGCTCGGTCCAGTGAGCCCGTCGTAGTACCAGGGGTTCGAGCGCGGCGTGAACGAGTCCTGCACCGAGATGAACTTCGACGTGTCGAACCATCGATCGCGGGTCGGGTTGTCGAGCTTCGGGTTGCCGTCCACGACGTAGCTGAACTGTGGTGACGCAAACGCGTTGTTGTTGCCGAACAATAGCAGGCGACCCGAGTACCAGCGCGTCGCGGCGCTGGCTTGCCATCCGCCGATGACCATTTCCAGCGGCAGCGACATGTTCGACAGGAACGCACGGTCGCGACCGACGGGCAGCTGCCATGTCACGGCGGCCGTCACTCGGTGGCGTGGCGAGTTGGTCGGCCGCCACTCCCAGCCCGACTCACCGCCGCTCTGGAGAATCTCGTACTGGGCGATCTCGTCGAACCACTCCTGGCGGCGCTCGTTGTTGTAGGCATAGGCCACGAGGAAGCTCGCGCCCTTGGTGAACGGCCGCTGCGCGCGGATCTCCGCGGTGTGGGTCTGCAACTGCCGTCCGTCCGTATTGCGCTGAATCAGCGTGCTGTACTGCGGATACGGCTTGAGCAAGCTGGCGAGCGACACCGTTGCCGGGTTGCGAAGCTGACCCGGGAACAGCTCTGGCGTCAGGTAGTTGCGGAACGGGTTGGCCACCTGGGTGTTGATCTGGGATTTGAGCTCGTAGCGGAACGCCGGATCCATCATGTTGAGATCCAGGTCGTACGGCACGCGCGTGCCCAGGTTGAAGAAGTACTGCAGATCGACGACGGTGCCGCCGATGACTTCCTTTTGGTACGAGACGTTGAACCGATCATTGGTCTGCGGCCGCAGCTCGTATTGGTCGAGCTCGGCCTGTCCGCCGAGGTTCGTGTAGCGGCCGTACGATTGACCATATGGCTGGATGACCGGATTGCTCGTCGCCGGGAACGGATCGCTCAGCCGCTGCTGAGGGACACCATCTGCCAGTCCCAAAGTATTCGTGATCTGCTGGTAGCCTGCGTACTGCTGGACGAAGTCGCCGAGCGTGTCGCGCACGTTGGTCGTTGGCATCAGGAAGCGCGCGTACGCGAATCGCAGCGCCGAATCGTCAGTCATGCGGTAGTTCACGCCCACGCGTGGCAAGAAGTTCCGGGGCGTGCTGTGCCAGGCGTGGGGACTGTCCTCGCTGGTGAAGATCCACTCTCCGTTGTAGATGTGGCTGTACCCCTTGCTGGCCATCGCCTGCAGCGCGGCCGCGGGCATGTTCGGGGGTGTCGCCTGCATCTCCGGGATCGGTGACGTCAGGTCGATGCGCTGCGACAGCCGATTGTCCGGATCGGTCGGGCCCGGCTCGTACTCCCAGCGCAGTCCGAGGTTCAGCGTCAGCCGCTCGCCGACGTGGAAATCGTCTTGAAAGTACGCTGCATACCCCCGCAAATATGGCGTCTGCAGCGGCACCAGTCGCGCCGAGGCGTTGTTGTCGAGCGCGCCGAGCATGAACGCCGCCCACTGATTGCCTGTGCCAGTCAGATCCGGGCTCTCCGAGCTGTTCGCCGTGGTGGTCGAATTGAAAAACAGGTTGATCGGCTCGAACCGTGCGGCTTCGCCATAGTACGCGCGCACTTCGCCGCCCCATTTCAAATCGTGGCGGCCCTCATAGCGATTGACTCTCGCCGACATCGTCCATGCGTCAGGATGCTGATACCACTCGCGGCCCTGCCGTCCGAGACGATTGGCGGCACCCGCGGCAACGGTTGACGGCGTGTTACCGGAGACGACATCGAGCGCTGGATAGTAGACATAGCCGCTGTTGTAGAGCGAGGTGTACCAAGCGTTGCCCGGCCAGTAATCCTGCAGGCCTTGGTCACCGAGCAGCAGCGACGGGTTGTAGAACTCGTCCGTCATGTTGTAGAAGCTGCCGCGGATGTTCACCGTCGTCTTGTCCGACATGACCCAGACCGAGTCACCGGCGATGCTCATGCCATAGCGATTGCTGCCCGACAGTGGGAGGAAGCCGGCCTCGGTGGGGTTTTCCTGGTACAGGTTGGCCTTGAACCCACCGTAGCGCGCGAAGATTTTCCAGCTGTCGCTGATGTTCACGTCGATGCGTTGCGAGAGGTTCCAGTAGTCCACCTTCTCGTTGATGCTGCCCTGCCAGTTGTCGACGTTGCCGGGCAGGTTGGGCAGCGGCAGCTCGGACAGCATCCGGAGCGCAGTTGGATCGAGCAAGGACTCGGGGATGACGTTGTTCGCAAACGGCGTCCGGACCAGGACGTTGTTTGCGTTGCGCGTAGAAGTGAACGGGTTGTAGATCGTCCGGACACGACCGTTCAAGACCGATTGGCTGAAATCGCCGCGCCGTTCGGCCTCCGTCGGCACCGTGCGCACCACGCTCAGTGGTCGGTTGTCGTCCCAGTTCTCGAACGAGGTGAACGAGAAGATCTTGTTCCGCTTGATCGGCATGCCCACGGTGCCCCCGAACATATCGAGCTCCGTGCCGCGCAGCAGGCGCGTGTCCTGTCCCGGCTGAATCTGAAGCGTTGCGTCGCTGATGGAGTTGAGGCTCGGCGTGCGGCCGTAGTAGTAGGCCGAGCCCCGCAGCTCGTTGGTCCCCGACTTCATGTTCAGACTGATGATGCCGCCGAGGCTGTGCCCGTTCTCGGCGTCGACGCTGTTCTTCGACACCGTGATCTCTTCGACCGCGTCGATGGCCGGCGTGTACGCCACCTTGTAGCTCGCGGCCAACGGCACGCCGTCGAGCAGGACGTCGTTGCCGCGTCGCGTGCCGCCGCCCGCGTCGTAGTCGTTCGCATACGCGTGATGGTACGGTCGGTTTTCTTGCTGCGCGGTACCGGCCGTGACCGTGGGATCGAGCGTCGACAGGTTGTAGGGATTTCGTCCGGCGATGGGGATCTGATCGACGAGCTCGCGCTCGAAGGTGAGCTCGGAACTGCTGGTATTGAACTGCACCGCCACTGGCGGCGCTTCGACGACGACCGTCTCCTCGATGCCGCCCACCTCGAGGTTGAGGTTCGCCGTGACGTCGCCACGCTGCTGCACCCGCACGTTCTTCTGTTCCGCCTTCTTGAAGCCCGAGAGCTCGGCGCTGATCGTGTAGCCGCCGGGGTCGACGAAGTCGAAGATGTAGCGCCCTTGCTCGTCGGTCACGCGCGTGACCGAGACGCCGGTGGCGTCGTTGAGCAGGGTGACCGAGACGCCCGGCAGGGCGCCCTGACTGGTGTCTTGCACCGTCCCCTGCACGCGTCCGCGATAGTCCTGCGCCTCGGCCGTCGAGGCCGACACCACTATCGCCATGAGCAATGCCGCCGCCGTTCGTGCAAACGTCAACAACCGCATGACAACTCCTCCTGGAGCCGAAGCTCCTCCCCTTAGCGACCCATCCAGCCGCCGTCCACGACGAGGACGTGCCCGTGCACGTAATCGGACGCCGACGAAGCGAGGAAAATCGCGGCGCCCGCGAGATCCCCGGGCGCGCCCCATCGGCCAGCCGGAACCCGTTCGAGAATCTGTCGACTGCGCACCGGATCGCTCCTGAGCGCCGTCGTGTTGTCGGTGTCCATGTATCCGGGCGCGATGGCGTTCACGTTGATGCCATGCGCCGCCCATTCGTTGGCGAGCGCCTTGGTCAGTTGCATCACCCCACCCTTGGCTGCCGCGTAGCCCGGCACGGTAATGCCCCCTTGGAAGGAGAGCAGCGAGGCGATGTTGATGATCTTGCCGCCGCGCTGTCGCTCACGCATGTGGCGACCGGCGGCGCGGCACAGCCGGAACACGCTCGAGAGGTTGACCGCGAGCACCTCGTCCCAGTCGTCGTCGGTGTGCTCGACCGCGGGTCGACGCCGGATGGTGCCGGCGTTGTTGACGAGGATGTCGAGCTGCCCGAACGCCTCGAGCGTGCCCGCCACGAGATGATCCGCCGCGGCACGATTCGTCAGGTTGGCCGTCAGCAGCTCGGTGCGGCGGCCGCTGGCTGCCGCGATCGCGGCT
>DAINCF010000040.1:0-21696 GCA_036732565.1 Vicinamibacterales bacterium | reverse complement strand
TAGCTCACACGCTCCAGCGCGTCGGGCGCGCGTTGAAACGCGGCGGGCTTGGCGCCGGCTTGCTCGCCCTCAAAGGCGGCGACCACGCCGTGCCACGTACGAAGCGTTCCGCCTGCCGCGAATGCGGCGAACACCGCAGCCGCGAGCATCGTTCGGAGCATCAATGTCTTCTTCATGCGGTTTCCTATTCGGGCGCACGTTTCTACTCGGGCGTGGGGTCCGCCTTTAGGCGGATCTTCACGGTCACCGCGACGTGTGCGGCAACGCGAACACGTAGTACCCCTGGGCCGACGCCAAGCCCGGCAGTGCTTCGTACGCCTCGGCCACCGGCGTCTCCTTGGTATCGGACCCTGACGCGCAGAACGCGACGTACTGCCGTCCGTTGACCTCGAACACCGACACGATGCCTTCAGGATTGGCCTTCAAGGCGTGCTCCCACAACACCTTCCCGTTACGCGCGTCGAAGGCACGGACCGTCCGGTCCGCCCAGGATCCCAGGAAGATCAGCCCTCCCGCTGTGACGACGGGACCGTTGCGCCACGCCCGCCGCCCATTGCCAGTGTCGGTGATGCCGCGTGCCGCGAGGGCCGGGCTCGTGCCGAATGGTGCGCGCCACTTGATCGCGCCCTCGTTGAGATCGTAGGCCACGATTTCCGACCACGGCGGGCTGATTCCCGACAGTCCGCTCTCGGCGCGGAATGCCCGCCCGAGCGGGCCGGTGTAACGAGGGGTCGAGTACAGGTTCAGACCGTCAGTCTTCGCCGATGAGGGAGGCGGAGGCGGCCCACTCGGCTCGCGCTCGGCGCTCGCGCCAGCCGGTGCGCCCGCGGCATCATCGATCCCGAGATACGTGAGCAGCGCTTGCAGGTCGGCGTCGCCGATCACATCCTCGGTGAAGGCAGGCATCTGTCCCTGCCCGTCGCGAATCTGCGCGCGCACCGCCTTGCCACCGAGCTTCGCCACCGGAATCCAGCCACCGCCGTCGAACGTTCGAATGCCCGAGGGCTGCAACTCGCCGTGGCAGCTCGAACAATGCTGCGTGTAGCTCGCCCGACCGCGGGCTTCGGGCGAGTTGCCATCCGCCGGCTCATTCGGATCGAATACGCGGAGCTGCGTCACCGTCGGCTGATCCATGGTTCGCAGATACATGATCCCCGTCGTCGGGTCGGCCGCACTCGCGCCCCAGTTGCCGCCACCGAACTGGCCGGGCAGCATGATCAACTCGCGATCCAGCGCGGGTGGTGTGAAGAGCCCCTCGCTCGGCGCCGCGAGGAACCGCTGCAGCACCTTGGCCTTGTCGTCGGCCGCGAGATGGGGATTGATCTGCTCACGCGTGAACGACTGCCTGGCAAACGGCACCAGATGCGTCTGGAACGGCTGCGTGGGCCACGCCTGCTCTCCCGGCGTCGCGCTCTTCGGGACCGGCCGCTCTTCGATCGGCCACAGCGGCTCTCCGGTGACGCGATCGAACACGAACAGCAATCCGTGCTTCGTCGCTTGGGCGACGACGTCACGCGGCTTGCCATTGTGGCGTACGGTCAGCAGCTTGGGCGCGGCCGTGAGGTCGTAGTCCCACAGATCGTGATGGACCATCTGGAAGTGCCAGAGCCGCTTGCCGGTGCGCGCGTCGAGGGCCAGCAGCGAGTTGCCGAACAGATTCGCGCCCTGTCGATCGCCGCCATACAGGTCGTGGGTTGGTGAGCCCGTCGGCGCGTAGACGATGCCGCGCGTGGTATCCAGGGAGAGCTCGCCCCACACGTTCGCGCCGCCGACGTACTTCCACGCGTCCTTCGGCCAGGTGTCGTAGCCGTACTCGCCAGGTCGTGGGATCGTGTGGAACGTCCAGACCAGCCGTCCGGTAACGACGTCATACGCGCGGATGTCGCCGGGCGGCGAGAAGAAGCGCTCGCCGGTGTTCGAGCCGGTGATGAACAGGTTCTCGAAGACGCGCCCCGGCGTCCCGCTCGGACCGCCAAGGACGCGCGGGGTGCCGACGCGCATCGGCACCTGACCGTGGTCGCCGAACGTCGTGATGGCCTTGCCGGTCCGCGCGTCGATCGCGCGAAGCGATCCACCCGCGCCGTAGATCAAGCGGCGATCGGATCGATCCCGACTTTCCCAGTAGTTGATGCCGCGATTGCCCGGCGTGCCCTCGCCTTCGACCTGATGCGCCCAGAGCGTGCGGCCCGATACGGCATCGAGCGCGACGATCTGGCGCTGGGGTCCGAGCACGTACATCACCCCGTCGACGACCAGCGGGTTGAAGCCGAAGTTGCCGGTTCGATCGGGCACCGGATAGTGCCACACCAGCTCGAGCCGGCTCACGTTGGCGGCATTGACCTGCGTGAGCGCGGAATACTGCATCGAGTCGGCCGAGCCGCCGTAGTCGCTCCAGGTCGTGTACGGCTGCGAGCGGACCGCGTCAGGCTGCGACGCGAGCAGCGTCCCGACCAGCGTCCCGACCAGCGCGCAGGTCGCGGTTGTGGTCGAGGCGAGCCACGCCAGTCGTGTTGTGCTGCGCATGCTCGCCCATGATGCCACCATACGAATCGTCCGAGCCTCGAGTCGCGCCCCTCAAAAACCGAAGCGCACGCCGACGCGGAAGAGGCGCTCGTCGATGCCGTCGCGGCCGCTGTTGGCGGTGGTGGTGATCGTCGAGAAGCCGCCCAGGTTGCGCACCGACCCATCGGCGTTGAGCTGCAGGTTGGAGACGTTCAAACTGTTGGACGTGGCGCCCGGATTGCCGAAATGCGCCGTGTTGGTCAGGTTGAAGACCTCGGCCCGGAACTGCAGGTTCATGCGCTGGCCGAGCGAGAACTGACGCTGCACGCTGAAATCGACGTTGGCGAACCCGGGGCCGCGGAGACTGTTGAGGCCCGCATTCCCGAATCTCGCCTGGGTCACCGGCGCAAACGCGGTCGGATCGAAGTACGACACCGTCGGCCCGATGTCCCCGGGGATGTCGACGTCAGGCTTGATCTGATCCGCGACCTGCGTGCTGTTCGGCAGGTTGAGCGACGTGCCCGCGGCCCTGATCGTCATCGGCGCCCCCGAATACGCGCTGAACAGCCCGTTGACCTGCCAGCCGCCGGCGATGGCCGCCATCACGCCGCCGTTGTTGAGGAAGCGCTTGCCGTTGCCGAACGGAAGCTCCAGGATGAACGACGTCTGAAAGTTGTGGCGACGATCGTGGTTCAGGGGCGCCTCGTTCAAGTAGAAGTACTCCATCGCCTGGACCTCTGGCGGGTTGTCCGCCAGGTTGTCACAGCAGATGCCGAACGCCTTCGCCAAGGTATAGCCGACGGTCAACTGGAAGCCGTTGACGAAGCGACGCTGCAGCGAGGTTTGCAGCGCGTCGTAGTCGCTCCAGCCGACGTTGGTCAGCAGGCCGGTTTCGGCGGTGCGTCGAAACTGCGCGAAGAACGGCCGACCCGCGTCCCCGGCTCCGATCACCTGTCCCGCGTTGATGTTCAGGATCTGATTGATGTCGCGCTGGCGCGTGCCCACGTAGGCGACCTGTCCCGTCAACGCCCACGGCAGCTCTCGCTGCATCGTGACGTTCCACGAGTGGATGTAGCCGCGCTTCGGTTTGTCATCGAGCGTGCGGGCGCCGATGTTGGCGGGGACGGGGATCCGACCGCTGCTGATATCAGGCACTTGGATCGGCGGAATGCCGTTCGCGAGCCTGCCTGCGGGTTGGAACGCGTTCGGTTGGGTCAGCGTCAGCCCGATGCTGGACGGATAGTTCCCGAGCAGATCGCGCGTGAACGCCAGCGGATACGGGTCGTAGTTGATGCCGTAGCCGCCGCGGATGACCATCGCGTCGCTGGCGCGATACGCCAGGCCGAGGCGCGGCGAGAAGTTGCCGAAGCCCATGTCGTAGCCGCAATCTTTGGGCACGTCGGCGACGCCGCAGATTAGCATCTGGTTGTTCTCGTAGTCGAACCGCTCCAGCCCTCGCGTCGTCCGCGTGCCGGCAGGGAAGTAGTCCCACCGTACGCCGAGCGACGCGGTGAGGGCGCGACCGATGTGCCACTGATCTTTCGCGAACAGACTGAACTGCCAGTTGCGGCTGCGCGTCTGGTTGTCCTCGAACGGGATCTCGCTCTTCGCGATCTGCGTTGGCAGGCCGAGCAGGAACGACCCGAAGTTGTTGTAGAGGTTCGGCGAGGCCCCGCCCAGCGTGGTCGTCGGTCCTCCGGCGAACGTGAAGGTCCCCGAGCCGTTGCCGGTCTCGAACCGGTTCAGCGCCTGGCGGACGATGTCGCCGCCGAAGCGGAAGATGTGGGCGCCCTTCGTCCAGCTCGCGTTCGCCGAGTACTGATACTGCCAGTTGTCGTCGATGTAGGGCGAGCCCATGCTGCCGGAGTAGCCGATCTGGGAGAACCCGGTGACATCGAACTGCGGCCAGCCGCCATAGAGCCGGCTCGGCCCGTTCGTCCCGGGGATGCCGAGGAAGTCGAGCCCGAGATTCTCGTCCATGCGCGGCGGCTCGGACAGGACCTGGATCAAGGTGATGCCGGTGTAGGTCTCGATGAGAAAGTTCTGTCTGAGGGCGTAGGTCGCACTGCCGGTGATGGTGTAGGTATCGCCGAGGCCGTCGCCCATCTTGGCGGCCGGCATGTGGACCGGCGGCCCACCAAGGTCCCCGAACATCGGCGGGCTCTTGAAGTCGTAGTTCAACCAGCCGAGACGGGCCGACATCATGAGCTTCTCGGTGGCGTTGAACGTGACCTTCGCGTCGGTCTTGCGACGCGCGAACTCGAAGAGCCCGGTCACGAAGTAGTTGTCCGACAGCCGATCGTTGAACGTGGGCAGCGGGAGATCGGCGAGGAGCTTCTGCGTGATCGGATCGAGTCGGTCGCGTGGGATCTGATTGCCGCTGAACGCCGTCCGGCCACTGCCGTCAGCGTTGCCCGTCGAGGGATCGTAGATGGGCGTTCCCGAGGCGGAGAGATCGCCGTTGCGCATCGCGGCGGTCGGCACCGTGCCGAAGCGCTGCCCGACCTGGTTGTCGTAGGTGCCCTCGTAGCTACCGAAGAAGAAGAGTCGGTTGCGGACGATCGGACCGCCGAGGGTGCCGCCGAACTGGTTCTGACGCGCCTTCGGCTGTTCTTCGGTCGCCGGCAGGAAGTACGGCCGCGACTTCATCTTCTCGTTGTAGAAGTACTCGAACAGCGAGCCGCGGAACTGGTTGGTCCCGCTCTTGATCACGACGTTCGCCGACATCCCGCCGGAGAGCCCCTGATCGGCGTCGAACGTGCTGGTGACGACGCTGACGGTCTCGATGGCCTCGAGCGCCGGCACGTACGCGGCCACGTGCGGGAGCCAGAGGTTGTTCGTGATCGAGCCTTCGATGCGGATGGCGTTGGAGTTGCGGGTGGTGCCGTTGGAGTTGAAGCCCAGCCCGCGCGCGGGGTTCACGGCCACTGAATGCATGTTCTCGGGAGGCGAGACGCCCGGGATGGTGACGAACAGGTTCTGGTAGTTGCGTCCGACCGGAACCGGAAGGTTCTGGAGCTGCGTCGCGGCGAGCTCCGTGCGCACGTCGGCGCGATCGGTCTGCAGCACGGCGGTGCCGGCGCTGACGCTGACCGAGTCGGTGATCGCCCCGATGACGAGGGTGGATCGGACTCGACTGACGCTGTCCTGGGTGACGCGGACGTCGTTGGTCAGCGACTCGTTGAACCCGCTGAGCACGACCTTCACTTGGAACGTGCCCAGCGGCACGGTGGCGAAGCTCGCCGTGCCGTTCTCGGCGGTCGTGCTGCTCCGGGTCCAATTGGTCTCGGTTTGCACGATGGTGACTTCGGCGCCGACGATCGCGCCGCCAGACTCGTCGCGGACTTCCACCACCACGGATCCGGACAGAACCTGTGCGTGCGCCAGCCCAGTGGTGAGGAGCAGGCTCAGTCCACAGACCGCCGATGCGAAACGCCCGATTGCGCAGATGGTCCGCATATGCCCCCTCGAACAAAAATCAGGTGTCAAGCTCGCGCGCCGGGGCGGATGCCCCGGCAGGAGACACTGAAACAACTTGCGAATAGCGCAATCTCTATTTCTTGCGCGCGGGCTACCTTACTAACCGACGATGGCGGCGGTCAAGGAGATGACCGTGACGCGAAGTCGGGGCGGCTCGCGAGCCGCCCCTACTTGTCCGACAGACAACCGCGCGATAAGGTCTTGACGCGATGAGAAAAGGCGCCCTTGCTACCCCGTCCGTTCAAAGCGTGGATCGAGCCCTGTCGATCCTCGAGACCGTCGCGAAGTCGGCCGAGCCGGTCCCGCTGGCACAGCTCACCGCGCTGCTCGACGTCGATCCGAGCAGCGCCTTCCGGCTCGCCAACACGTTGAAGCGCCGCGGATTCCTCGCCAACCCGAACGGCCGGAAGACCTACGTGCTCGGGCCGGCCATCTGGCACCTCTCGCACAAATACGACTGGAGCGGGATGCTCGTCACCGTCTGCCATGAGCACGTCAAGCGGCTCACCGACCTGACGGGCGAGACCTCGCACCTGGCCGTGCGTGAAGGCCGCCAGGCGTTCTTCATCGATCACCACGCCTCGACCAAGCCAGGCCTCGTCGTGCCCGGACAGACCGGCGAGTTCGTGCCGCTGTACTGCACCGCGCACGGCAAGGCGCTGCTCGCGGATTTCAGCGCCGCCCAGCTGACGGCGTTGTTCGGCGCCGGGCCGCTGGCGCGTCACACGCCACGCACGATCGCGTCGATCGGCCAACTGGCGGCGGTGTGCGCGGAGATTCGGGCCAAGCGGTACTCGATTGACGATGCGGAGTACGTCGACGACGTGCGGTGCATGGCGGCGCCGGTTCGCGACCGGGACGGCCTGGTCATCGCGGCGATCGGGATCTCGGCGCCCGCGACGCGCATGCCGAAAGCGCGAGACGGCGCCTTCGCGCGCCACGTGAAGAGCATCGCCAACGCGATCAGCGCCGCGCTCGATACCGCCTCCGAGGCTCGACGCTCCGCCTAGGCCTCCTTCCTCTTGACAGTCGAAAGGAACTCCGCGTACTCTTCTTTCGTCTATCGAAAGGAAGAACGTGGCGAAGGAACGAGGCGACGTCCTGCAAGGCACCCTCGACATGCTCGTGCTCAAGGCGCTGCAGCTCGAGCCGATGCACGGCTGGGGCATCACCGAGCGCATCGAGCAATGGTCGGAGCACGTCCTGCAGTTGGGGCAGGGCACGCTGTATCCGGCGCTCTATCGGCTCGAACGCCAAGGTCTGATTCGATCCGAGTGGAAGGTGACGGAGAACAGTCGTCGCGCGCGCTATTACGCGCTCACCCGCGACGGACGGCGACGGTTGGACGAAGAGCTGACGCAGTGGCGTCGCACCTCCCGCGCGGTCAACCTGGTACTCGAGGCGAAAGTGTAGTAGGGAAGCCATCATGAGCAAGACGCGAGAGACCTGGCGTCGACTGCGATCGCTCACGCACCTCGGCTCGCTCGAACGGGGCCTCGACGAAGAGATCGGGTTCCACCTCGATCGACAGATCGAGAAGAACCTGCGCGCCGGCATGCCGCCCGACGAGGCGCGTCGGCGGGCGCTGATCACGTTTGGCGGGGTCGAACGCGTGAAGGAAAGCACGCGGGATGAGTTCCGCCCGGCGCTGCTGCAGGACTCGTGGCGAGATCTCCGCTACGGCCTCCGCGCGCTTCGCCGCGCGCCTGCCTTCACTGTCGTGGCGGTCCTGACCCTGGCGGTGGGCATCGGCGCGACCACCGCCGTGTTCTCCGTCGTCAACGGCGTGCTGCTCAAGCCGCTGCCGTATCCGGATGCCGACGCGCTGGTCTGGCTCGAGCACACGGCGCCGGGCATGAGCGGGAACGGCCGGTATCGGATGTCGGCCGCGCTGCTCGCCACCTACGGGCAAGAGAATCGATCGTTTCAAGAGCTCGGCCTCTGGGCGCGGGGTACCGCCAGCGTCGTCGGCGATGCCGCACCTGAAGAAGTCGAGAAGGTCGACGTCACCCATGGCGCGTTACGTGCCCTGGGGATCCAGCCCGCGTTGGGCCGCTGGTTCGCGCCCGAGGACCACACGCTGGGATCGGACGAGGTGGTCATGCTCAGCGCCGGCTTTTGGCAACGGCGATTCGGAGGCGCGAGCGCGATCGTGGGGACGCCCATCCTCGTCGACGGCCGTCCGCGAACGGTGATCGGCGTGATGCCGCCGGGGTTCCAGCTGCTCGATCGAGCGCCGGACCTGATCCTTCCAGTGCGGTTCCAGACGAGCGATCTGACGCTTGGCCAATTCAACTACTCCGGTGTGGCGCGGCTGTTGCCCGGCGTGACGATCGCGCAAGCCAACGCGGACGTCGCGCGCATGCTGCCGATCTGGCTGAATGCCTGGCCGTCGTTTCCCGGCATCGACCGAGAGGCGTTCGAGAAGGCGCGGCCGACGCCGGCCCTGGCGCCGCTGAAGCACGCGGTCGTCGGCGACATCGGCAACGTGCTGTGGGTCCTGATGGGCACGATCGGCCTCGTCCTGCTGATCGCGTGTGCCAACGTCGCGAACCTGCTGCTGGTGCGCGCCGAAGGCCGGCAACACGAGCTGGCGGTGCGTGCGGCACTGGGGGCTGGAAGGGTGCGTCTCGCGCGAGAAATGCTGCTCGAGAGCCTGGTGCTGGGGCTCTTGGGCGGAGCGCTGGGCCTGGCGTTGGCCGCCGCGGGGCTCCGGCTGCTGGTGACGATCGGCCCGGCCACACTCCCGCGGCTCCGCGACATCACGCTGGATCCGATTGTGATGATGTTCGCGCTGATCATCTCGCTGCTGTCGGTGGTGTTGTTCGGATGCATTCCGATCGTCAGGCACGCGAGTTGGAAGATCGCGCATCCCCTTCGCGCCAGCGGCCGGACGTCCAGCGACAGCAGGGAAAGACATCGCACGCGCAACGCCCTGGTGGTCGTGCAGGTGGCGCTGGCGCTGATCCTGCTCATCGGCTCGGGCCTGATGGTGCGCACCTTCATGGCGATGCGCGCCGTGCAGCCGGGCTTCGCGGATCCGCACCATGTGCAATTGGTGCGGGTAACCATTCCGGCGGCGCAGATCCCGGAGCCCGCGCGCGTCCTCCAGATGCAGACGGAGATGCGGGACCGCATGGCGGCCATGTCGGGAGTCTCCGCGGTCTCGTTTGCGGGCGCCGTGCCGCTGGACGCAGCGACCGGACGTTCGACCGTGTACGCCGAGGATGACGCCACCCGAGGCGAGCGTCCTTCGGTGATGCGCTGGTTCCGGTTCGTCGCGCCCGGGTTCTTCCAGACCGTCGGCACGCCGGTGGTGGCCGGCCGCGACTTCACCATGAGCGAGCTGGTAGAACGCAGAACCGTCGCGGTGATCTCGGAGAACATGGCGCGCGAGCTGTGGGGCGAGCCGGCGCTGGCGGTCGGCAAGCGCATTCGCGCGACCAAAGACAATCCCTGGCGCGAGATCGTCGGCGTGGTCGGAGACGTGTACAACGAGGGTGTGCACCGTCCGGCGCCGACGGTCGTCTACTGGCCCTCGCTGATGGAGAACCACTTCGAGGTCCGTGTCGCCGTGCAGCGCGCCGTGACCTTCGCCGTGCGCAGCGATCGTGCGGGATCGGAGGGGCTGCAGAACGAGATCCGGGAGGCGATCTGGGCGGTGAATCCGAATCTGCCGCTGACCCGCATCATGACGCTCGGTGATGTCTACGAGCGGTCGCTGGCCGGCGCGTCGTTCACGCTGGTGATGCTGGCAATTGCCGCGGCCATGGCGCTGCTGCTCGGCATCATCGGCATCTACGGCGTGATCGCCTACGCCGTCAGCCAGCGCACGCGCGAAATCGGCATTCGCGTCGCGCTCGGCGCGCGGCACGCCGAGCTGCAGGGGATGTTCGTGCGCCACGGCGTGGTGCTCGCCGCGATCGGCGTCGTGTGTGGTCTGGCCGGCGCGGCCGTGCTCACCCGGCTGATGGCGTCGCTGTTGTTCGGCACGAGCCCGTTGGATCCGATGACCTACGCGCTGGTCTCCCTTGGTCTCGTCGGCATCGCAGCGCTCGCCAGCTACATCCCCGCGCATGGAGCGCTGTCGGTCGACCCGGTTCGTGCGTTGCGTGGAGAGTAAGACAAAACTGCCTCTCTCACGGTGTGCGACATTTATGTCGCACGCGTTGCAATCGTAGAGCTATTTCGGCTGACTCTATTTGAGCGAACGCGATTCGCTCGACTCGGCTTGAACAGTCTTGGATCGAACGGTAGGTGGTGGGCTGGCTCCGTTTACATCGCTTTGATACCATCCGCCCGACTCCCCGATCACATCGATGCCAGAAGGAGGGCCCGATGCAGGACATGTTCACGGGTTACATGTGGCTCAGCAGTGGCGGCAGCTATGGAACCTGGGAGGTGCGGTGGCCGACGCCGCGCTTGACCGTCGCCGATCATTCGCTGTGGGACATTCGCCTGCCCGGCGGGCAGCTGCTGTCGGCCTCGGCGTGGATCCGGTCGGTCACCGTCCGTAATCCTGCGACCGGACAAGAAACGGTGCTGGTCTCACCGCACCTTACCCCCGCTCGCATCGAGAACAACATGGTCGCCGTGACGTTCGGCCTGAACGCCAGCTTCAATTGCGACATCGAGGGTCTCGTTCACGCCTACTGGTGGTCCTGATCATGACAAGCCAACCCCTTCAACAGCGTGTAGCCCAGGATACGGTGTGTCTGCTCTACGCGCCGGACTCCGGACAAATCGTGTTCACGCACCGCGTCACCACGTTGGGCGACCTTGCAGCGCTGTCAAACGATGACATCGAGGCGGCGGCGCGGCGGTCGATGGACGACACGATGAAGCAGTTCAAGGACACGCCTCCTGCCAGCGTCAAGGCTCTGTTGGTCACGCCAGAGGATTTTCTTCCAGGCCGTGCCTACTACGTCGATACCCGCACTGGCAGGCTGGCCGAGCGTGCGCGACCCGACGCGGCGCGCTAGCACGTCGAACCGGTCAACCGGTTGAGTCTCGCGGCGGCCTTAGCGGACCTGAATAGTCCCGAACAGGGCGCGATCGTTGCTCGTGTCGCTGTCTGTCCCCTGGAATCGCGCGACGACGCGATATTGAGCGGCGGAGAGGCTGCGGGGCACCGTGTAGGTGAGGTTGCCCGACCACGACGAAAACGGACCAAACCGACCCCAGGAGAACGATCCGATTTCGGTCGCAACCCCCGATCCCGTGTGCTCCAGGAACACGCGATAGGTCGGGCCATTGAACGGAAACACCGAGCTGAGGTTCTCGACGCTGAAGTCGCGGATCGTCACCGTGCCTCCGCGCGCCACGCTGGTCGGCGCAAGCGTGGCGTAGACCTTCGCGCCGACGGCATTGCGGAGCGGAAAGATCCCCATGTCCTCGCGCTCGGTCGGCAAGGGGTTGAACCGCTGCCGCGCCGACCGCAGCCAACCAACCTTGTCGTTGTGATGCAGCACATTGCTGACGGCATTGTTCGTCGTCATGACCGCCAGGCCAGTGTCTTCGTGGTCGAGCGACGCGGCGTGACCGAGCTCGTGCAGCGCGATCTCTTGGTACCCGAGGTTGTACGGCACTTGCGTTTGCGGCGCGAACAGCGTCACCGACGGGTTGAACATCACGTCGGCTTCGAGCACGCGACCGCAGCCACCCTCGATCCAGATCGCGGTCCTGCCAACGGCGCTGCCCCATGGCATGTTGAAGATGCGACGCATGTCGGCGTCACTGACCCACGCGATGACGTTCTGGTTGTCTCGGCCGAGCGGGATTCGCGCGTTGCGCTCGCGATTGATGCTGAACACGGAATGCACCGCATTCCACTTCGCCGCCTCGGCCACGATCATGTCGACCCAGAACTCGGAATTGAAGTGATACGCCCGCATCTCGAAGCGGCGATCGTGAGCGCCGCAGTAGACGTACGCGGCAACGGACGGCATGGTCAACGCGGCGATCGCCGCAACGCTGGCAATCACCACGGTCATCCGGCGGAGTCGGCCGATGACCTCGATCAGCATCGCGATCATCGCCGGGCCGCGGCCGTGACCGCCCTCGAAAACCCCTCCAAGGTCATCGGCGTTTCCGCCGCATCCGTGGCACGTTCCGTCGAGACGATCGCGCCGCTGGTTCGAGGATTCTCCACTTGCGCCGATCCTCGTTCGGTCGTCGCCGGCGCGTCGGCGGCGCCGAGCGCGGTCACGCCGATGCGAAGAACCCCGTTTTCGACGCCCAGCACCGCTCGTCCATCGTAGGTGTAGACCGCTTCGCCGACGATCTGGAACACACCCTGCTGACCGCCGGTCACCGGGTCGTAGGTCGTGCGGCTCGCGTCAGCGAACACGATGTAGCGGCGATCGGCGGTGAACTCGGGCGTGTGCGACACCCGCATGGTCTCTCCCTCGACCGTGCCACCGAGGACGCTCAACGTGATGGTCATGCCGGGCAGGGTTCCGGCGATCATGCGCTCGACCTCGAGCTCGTTGCGCGTGACGATCCGGCCGTTCGCATCCTTCTCAGAGCGCTTCGCGCGGAGCCGCCCGACGAACACCTGCGGAGAGCTCCGGGTCAGCCCGTCGAGGTTGTTCACATCGCTCGTCATTGGCTGCGCCGATCGTTCGGCATCAGGGCGTGGGTCGCCCGACTCCTGCGTCTGCTGCGCCGCTGCAGAGCGTGGGGGAGGCGGCTGCGTGCACGCCAGCGCGAGTGCCGAGCATCCGATTGCGAGGACCAGCTTCATGGTGCCCTGCCGTGGCGACGTCATCATACTTTCTTCCATCCCCTGCTGAACCTCCTTCACGAGGCAAGCCTGAAGGCCTGCGCTACGTACGCGCGCGCCTGCCGCATTCCTGCGTAGCGCAGGGCTTTCGCCAGCGCGACGACCCTTCGTGCGGAACCATCGTGCGGCACTCGGCGGGTTCGTCGTGGGTATCTCTCCGCGCATGATCAACAGGACAATGGTGCCGAGTGCGCGCGATTGTCGTCCTGTGGTTCCTGATTGCGGTGCCTGGCGTCGAGCTGTCCATCGATGCTCCAGCGGAGCTTGCGCCGGCACGCGCGCGGCTTGCCGCGGTCGACCCCGCGGGCTTGGCTGACCTCCTGACCCTGGCAGGATTGGCGGAATCGGGACCGCCGATACCTGTGGTGCTGGCGACGGAGACGTCGGAGTGGGCCCGCAGTGTGTCGGCCTGGACGGCGGGTCTCGCGCTCGGCGGCGATCGTATCGTCTTGTTTCCCGCACGATCGCCCGTTTATCCGCACGACACGCTTGAAGACGTCTTCCGACACGAGGTGATGCACGTGCTGGTCGCTCGTGCGACCGGCGGCCGGCCCGTGCCGCGTTGGTTCAACGAGGGACTGGCCATGTACGCGGAGCGCCCGTGGGCTCTCGAAGACCGGACTCGTGTGGCCTACGCGCTTGCCCTCGGGCCGACGCTGACGCTCGACGAGATCGATGACCTGTTCGCCGGCGATCGCGGCGCACAGTCTCGCGCCTACGCGCTCGCTGGCGGGTTCGTGCGTCTGATCGTCGCGGACCACGGACGCGGAGTCGCCGCCCGGCTGTTCGCCCGTATCGCGACCGGGGTCCCGTTCGATGAGGCCTACGTCCAGATAACTGGCCGGACTCTTCGCGAGGTCGAGGCGCGTTTCTGGGAAGAGCGGCGAATCTGGACCACATGGGTGCCGCTGGTGACATCGACGGCGATGCTCTGGCTGATCGTGACCCTGCTGGCCATGTACGCGGCCCGACAACGCCGGCTCAGACGCGCGGCCGTGCATCGACAATGGGCCGCAGACGAGGCCGTGCACGAGACAGACCCCGCGCCCGAGCGGGACGATCGGACTTCGGGCAAGATCGACGAATCATGATCCGCAAAGCGTTTCGGATGTCCGTCAACGCCGACCGCCACGACGACTACACCCGCCGGCATCGTCCGATCTGGCGCGAGCTCGAGGAGACGCTGCTCGCGCACGGTGTCCGCGACTATTCGATCTTTCTGGACCCCGAGACCAGCGATCTGTTTGCCTACGCCGAAATCGAGAGCGAGGAGCGCTGGGCGGCGATTGCGCGGACGGATGTGTGTCAGCGCTGGTGGCGGCACATGCAGGACGTCATGCCCTCGAACCCGGACGGGAGTCCGGTCGCCCGAGATTTGCGCGAAGTGTTTCACATGGACAGCAGCGACGGGTAGGTGAAGCAGAAGAGATGAATCGTGTTGAGTCCCGCGTGTGTGGCAATCGCGGCGCTGAGTGACCGGCTCGACGCGTAGACCCATCCGTAGCCCGCTCCGGCCACCGACGCGAGAATCGCGTAGACGGGGCCTCCGCCGATGTGTGCGAGCCCGAACAGAAGACCGGCGGTCACCACGGCGATCGCGGACGCCCGCGGCGTGTCACCGAGCCGCCTCGCGATCCTGGTCTGGGCCACGCCACGGAACGCCGCCTCCTCGGGCAGCGCGGTGAGGAAGACCATGCTCCACAACCAGAGCGGCCACCAGGCCGGGAGTTTGAGATCCCACCGCACATAGCCGAGCGTGAGCGTCAACGCCAGAACCACCGTGACGACGATGACGAAGCGCAGGGCCGTAGCGGCGAGGTGCCGCGCGCCTTCGTCGCTCGCGAGACGATCGGGCGCGTAGAGGCCCAGCAGGAAAAGTCCCGCCATCCCTTTGTCGAAGTTCAGATACTTGGTGTACGGAGCGGCGTCAGGTCCGAGGACCACACCGGTCAAGACCCGCGGATTGTCGAAGCCCGGCATCACGTGCAGGAACAGTCCAGCGCCGATCGCCACCATGACTGCGTGTGCGATCACGCCGAGCGGGCGGCTGGCGGCGTGGCTCGCGACGAAGCACGCCGCGGCAAAGGATAGCAGGATGAGCAGCCCGATCGCGTCGGTCAGCCCGCCGATCAGCGACAGGACGAGGGCCAGCAAGCCCGGAAGCATCCAGGCGCGGTCGGCTCGTGGCGATTGGGAGGCGCGCGGCAGCCACAGTGAGGCGAGTGCCAGCGTCAGCGTGGCGAAGGCCGCGATGGTTGGCGCGGAGAGGGGCTGTGTCTGCACGTCTCGTTTCGCAATTCCCAGCGGGCATCGCTACACTATCGTGGGCACGCGACGCCGCGACGATGAGCTTAAATGATTCGGAATTGCTCCAGATCCTGGAGCAGAAGATTCGAACGGTGCTGCCGGAGGAGTATCAGGGCTCCTATGAAAGCCTGGAGCCGGTGCCGATGCGGTCCGCAGGACTGAAATACGACCGCGATGGCAACGTGGCGTGGGACGAGATCTGGTCGACGTTCTGCGACCTGGCGATGGCTGGCGGTCCGCCGCACAAGGGCGCGCTGCTCGAGCCCGGCACGCCAACCGCGATCGACGCGCAGCCGGAGCGGTATACGGAGGTCGTCGATGAACTCTGCCGCGGCATCATCCTCGCGACCGGCCTCACCGCTCGAGAGTCCGAGGTGCCCGGGTGGATTCGCGTGGGCTGCTTCAGTGGGACCATGGCGGCATGGCTGCTTCGGGCCATCGTGACGGAGAACGTCGCGGTCCGCGGCGAGGGCATGACGCTCGATCTCCCCGCTGCGCCGCACTTCCGCCTCGAGAAGGAAATCAAGAACGTCGTCACCGTCATCGCGAAGACCTGCCACTACTGGATGGGGCATATGCCGCTGACCCAGCGGCGAGCCGTGGCCGAACTGTTTGCCGCCACGGAAAGGGCCTCACCGCTCGTGCAGCCCGTGATGTCCGTCGATAACCTCCGAGCGGACGAGCACCAGACGGCGTTCACCCGCCTGGCCGAAGCCCTTGCTCGCGACACAGGACTTCGCGTATCGCCGCATCGATACCATGGCTGGCTCGGCCTGGAGTGCGGCAACGCCCGCGCCGCCATCTGGATGATGCGCGCGCTGGTCGTGAGCAACGTCCTGTCACGCCGAGAAGAGACGGTGCTCTTCGTGCCAGTCAATCCAGTGCGCGATCCGGACGGAACCAGAGTCGCCGCGATCGTGCGGCAGACGTTCCGCCTCGCGACCACCAGCGGTTTCTGCTGAGCGGGCGTGTGGGCGCCGCCATGCCGACTCGATCTCACCGCCCACTTGAAGGAAGGATCCAACGATCTGACGGTCGAGGTGTACAACACCGCCATGAACCAGCTTGCCGAAGGCGGTCGACTTCCTGACGTGCGCGCCGTCACCGAGCACTACGGCCAGCGGTTCAGGCTGCAGGATATGGACCGCTTCGAGCCCCTGCGTTCCGGCCTGGTCACGATTCCACGACTGCTCCTCGAGCGTTGAGCTTGACCTTGTTCTCGCGGAATCCCGCCTTCAGACTTGGCGCGATATCCGCATCTCAGTCTGGACATGTCGCAGGTCAAGACGGAAAGCGAATTCGATGAGCTGTATCAATCACGCCGGCTGACGCTCAGGTGGCGCATGAGCCGGTCCTGGAGTCTGCTCAGCGCCAGCGTCCACACCGAATGGGTCCAGGTCCTGCTCTTCATCCGTCAGGACCAGCCCCACGCTCCTGCTCATATCAGGAAGCTCACGTTCCGAACTGAGGAAGAGTGTGACAGCTACTTGACAGCGAAGCGGCTCGAGTTGGCGTCGGAAGGCTGGCACGAGGAGGACCATAGCTAGCCAGGCGCAGGCGATGCGATCAGCGGCGAGAGATCGGGAGGATCGGCGCTTGCACCTGCCGCCTTCGGAGGTACCACGATGAAATACGGAGTAGCGTGGCTCTTGGGAGTGCCGACTTCGTTGATCGTGTTGTGGTTCTCGCGAACCAGGCTGGCTGCGGGTTCTAGTGGAGCGTATCAACAGGATGGCTTCTGACGAGAGCGTGCTCGAGGAGCAGATGCCGGCCCTTCCTACGGAACGGCCCGATGGTGCTTTGGCGAGTACATGCCACTAGGCCTCATGGAGCGGCGTCCGTTCGGTCCCACCAACCAGGATGTCTCGGTGATTGGTCAGGGCACCTGGTTGATCGACGAGGGCGACCGCGCGTCGGCGGTCGTGGCGTTGCGGCGCGGTCTCGATCTCGGCATGACGCACATCGACACGGCGGAGATGTACGGTGCGGCCGAGGAGGTAATCGCCGAGGCCATCGCCGGCCGGCGCGACGAGGTCTTCCTGGTATCGAAGGTCCTGCCGCAAAACGCGTCGCGAACGGGCACCGTCGCCGCCTGCGAGCGGTCGCTGCGGCGACTCGGCACCGATCGACTGGATGTCTACCTCCTGCACTGGCGCGGCGAGTATCCGCTTGAAGACACCATCGCCGCGTTCGAGCAACTGCGACGCGACGGCAAGATCGGCGCGTGGGGCGTGAGCAACTTCGATGTCGGCGATCTCGAGGAGGCGTGGGAGATTGGCGGCAGCGGCGCGATTGCCTGTAATCAGGTGCTCTATCACCTTCAGGAGCGCGCCATCGAACATGCCGTCATCCCTTGGTGCGAGGCGCATGGTGTCGCCGTCGTGGCGTACAGCCCGTTCGGCCATGGAGACTTCCCTGGGCCGCGTTCGCCAGGCGGGCATGTAGTACAGGAGATCGCGGACGCGCACCGGGCCACGCCGCGGCAGGTCGCACTCCGGTTTCTCGCACGGCGTCCGGTGTTGTTCGCCATCCCGAAGGCATCCCGCCCCGAGCACGCCGCCGAGAACGCGGGCGCCGGAAGCCTCCATCTCACCGACGCGGAGCTGGCCCGCATGGACGCGGCGTTCCCACGCGGCCCTCGGCCTCGCGAGCTTCCGATGCTCTAGCGGGACGCTCAGCTCACCATCTGATTCGCGCAGATTGTTGGTTGGCCGCCGATTACGCAGATAAACACAAAGGCATCTGTGGCGAAGTGCGCATTGCGAAACTTGGGTACGTAGCGCAGACCTTGAGGTCTGCTATGGCCTCAGGCAGGCCTGAAGGCCTGCGCTACGTACCAAGTTCGCAACGCGCAAACGTCGATGCAGGCATTGACGAAGCCGCGACGCCAATGATACGGTGCGCATCGCTTGACGTGAGCATGAAGTATGCGTCTTGCATAAATATGCTCATGGCCGAAAGGGGGATGTGCGATGCGCTTCTTCGTCGGCGTTGTCACTTTGGCGGCGTGTCTGGCGCAGGCGGCGCTGGCGTCCGCGCAGCAGATCACGACCGGCACCATCACCGGTGTCGTCAAAGACGAACAAAGCCTCGTCCTCCCGGCCGCGACCGTGGAGCTCGTCAACGAACAGACGGCTGACGTGCGGCAGGCCCTGTCGAATCAGACCGGATCGTTCACGATCGCCGCGGTCACGCAGGGCCGCTACACGCTGAAAGTGAATCTCGACGGATTCCGGCCGCTCGAGCAGCGGGGCATCCAACTGCGATCGGGCGAGACCTTCAACGCCGGCTCGCTCACCCTGTCGGTGGGGCAGATCAGCGAGACCACGACGGTCATCGCCGACCTTGCCGTCATTCAGACCGCGAGCGCCGAGCGCAGCTCCGTGCTCGAGGCGCAGCAACTGGATGCGCTGATCGTGCGCGGCCGCGATCCGATGTCGCTGGTGAATCTCCTGCCCGGCGTGACGCCGGTGACCAACGTGGCTTCGCTCGGCGGCCAGATTGGTCCGACGACCCCGACGATCGCCGGTCAAATCGGCAACTCCGCCGGCATCGCGCTGGATGGCATGGCGTCGAGCGACGGCGACACTGGCAACAACAACAGCCCGATGAGCGTCGACGCCATCGAAGAGATGGTCGTGCTGCTCAACAACTATCAGGCCGAGTACGGCCGCAATACGGGCGCGCAGATCAACGTCATCTCCAAGTCGGGCACGCAGAACTATCGCGGAACGCTGGCCACCTACGTGCGCCATGAAGCGCTCAACGCCAACCAGTTCTTCAACAACCGGACGGGGCTGCCGAAGCCGCTCTACCAGTACAAGACGCTGACGGGCACGCTCGGCGGGCCGGTGCCCGGATTCGCCCGCGACAAGCTGTTCTTCTTCTACGTCAGGGAGATGTGGGACGCGCAGGAGCCGCGGGCGTCGCGGACGTCGACGATGCCGACGGCGCTCGAGCGACAGGGCGACTTCTCGCAGACCCTCGACCTGAACGGCCGGCTCATCACCATTCGCGACCCACTGACCGGCCAGCCGTTTCCTGGCAACCGCATCCCGGCGAACCGCATCGATGGCCTGGGCCAGTCGCTGCTCAACATCTTCCCGCAGCCGAATTTCTTCGACCAGAGCGTGAGCGGCGGCAACTTCAACTATCGTGAGCAGGGGATTGCCGACCAGACGAAGACGCTCGATCAAATCAAGCTCGACCTCAACGCGACGACCGCGGATCGCTTTTCGGTCCGCGTCCGGCGCTGGCGGCCGGTCACCGAGGCGCACAGCGGCGTCTTCGCGGTCAACTCGAACTGGGACCACTTCCGCCACGGCTACACGCAGCGGGAGAACAGCGTGCAGGTCAACCACACGCACACCTTCGGCACCGCCATTGTCAACGAGGCGTCGGTCACCTATCGATACACGCAGGAGGTCGGACCGACGCTCGATACGCTCGATCCAGTGACCCGCGCCGCGATGGGACTGGGTGCGCTGGGGCAGCTCTACCCGAACGTCAATCAGTCCACCATCGTCCCGGCCGCAACGTTTGCCGGCGTGCCGTCGCCGCCGACGCTGGCGTTCGACGGCCGGTTCCCCATCGATGGCGGCGACAACCGGTGGACCTTCGCCAACACCGTGTCGTGGGCGAAGACCCGACACCTGATCAAGGCCGGGCTCTACTACGAGCACAACAAGGGCAGCGAAGGTCCCGGGCCGATTCAGAACTGCTTCAGCGGCTGCTTCAACTTCGCGAGCACCGATCCCAACAATCCGCTCAACAGCGGACATGCCTTCGCGAACGCGTTGCTCGGGACCTTCACCTCGTATCAGGAAGCAAGCGCGCGACCGTTGTCGGCTGGCACGGCGCAGTTCGTCGAGTGGTTTCTCCAGGACTCGTGGAAGCCGCGATCGAACCTGACGTTGGAGCTGGGCATCCGTTTCGCGTGGGGACAGCCATGGCGACTGCTCGATGGACGGCCGGGTGCGAGCTGGGTGGCCGACCGCTTCGATCGATCCCGCCAGGCTCGGCTGTACCGGCCCGTGGTGATCGACGGCCAGCGTCGCGGATACGATGCCGTGACGGGTCGCGTCGTCTCAGCCGCGCTCATCGGCGCTCTCGTACCTGGATCCGGTGACTTCACCAGCGGCATCGTCACGCAGGACGATCCGCTGGCGATGGGTGGCGCGTGGCGCGAGACGCCGTCGATCCAGCCGCAGCCGCGGATCGGGTTCTCGTGGGATCCCAAGGGCGACGCCAGCATGGCCATTCGCGGCGGGTACGGCCTGACCAAGCAGGTGCTGCAGGACTCCGGAGACTTCAACTTCCGCCTGCCGGCCGCGCCGCCAGTGCGACTCCAACCGACGCTCTTCTACGGCTCGATCAACGCGCTCGACGCGTCGCAGGGACAGTTCTTTCCCGAGAACGTGCCGGTCTATCAAGCCGACTACACGCCGATGACCACGCACAACTTCTCGATCGAAGTGCAGCGGAACATCGGCTTTCAGACCGTCGTGAGCGTGGCCTACGTGGGCAACCGGCAGAGGAATCTCGCGCGCACCCGCAACCTGAACGTGGTGCCGGAGGGCGCGCGCTTCAACGCCGCCAACGTCGATCCCACCACCGGACGCGCGCTCCCCGACAACTTCCTGCGCCCGATGGTCGGCTTGGGCGATGTCTCTCGCATCGAGAACACCGGCATCGCCGACTATGACTCGCTGCAGGTCACCGGCCAGCGACGGTTCGCCGCCGGCTTCTCCTACGGCGGGACCTACACGTTGTCACGAACGATGGCGATCGACGCCGCCACGGGAGGCAACGTGCCGGCCGGCGCCTTGGGCACGCCGATCCTGCCGCTCTATCGCGACGATCGCGCGTGGTTGTATGACTACGCGAACGCGGATCGCCGGCATCTGGCCTCGCTCAACTTCAGCTGGGATCTCCCGAAAGCCAGCGGCAAGTGGAACAACCTCCTCGCGCGCGTCGTGCTCGACGACTGGCAGCTCGCCGGCGTCGCGCTGCTGGCGTCCGGACCACCGTCTGGCATCAGCTTCACGACGACGGACAATGCCGACATCCTGGGTGGCGGCGACGGCAATCGCGTCGTCGTGACCTGCGATCCGACTCTGCCCGGCGGCGAGCGCTCGTTCAACCGCTGGTTCAACACGTCCTGTTTCGCGCGCCCGGCCGTCGGCGAGGTCGGGCACGACAAGCGGCAGATGATTCGTCTGCCGGGAAGCCGCAACGTGGACTTCACCTTGTCGAAGAACGTTCCGCTCGGCGCCTCGCATCGGCGGCTTCAGTTCCGCGCCGAGTTCTACAACGCGTTCAACATCACGAACTGGACCGCGGTCGACACGGCCGCTCGATTCGATGCGCTCGGCAACCAGATCAACCCGACGTTCGGCCAGGTGACGGCAGCCGGCGACCCGCGTGTGATTCAGCTGTCGCTGCGCTTTGCGTTCTGAAGGAGGCTTGAGAACCGTGACGCCAACCATTCAGCCCAACCAGCGTCGTTCACTGCAGCGTGGAGCGCTTGCGACGGTGCTCGCTGCGGGTCTCCTGCTCGCGAGTGCCCTCGACGCCCAGGGGCCGTCGGCCCCGAGTGGCGCCGCGCGGGCAGCCGCGGCGCA
>DAINCF010000039.1:0-21784 GCA_036732565.1 Vicinamibacterales bacterium | reverse complement strand
GGTTGACGCCGTCTTCTCCGACGGTCGTGCCCTGACGCACGGGCGTCGTGAAGCCGGCCGCGCGCACGAAGCCATTGTGCATGGTGAGCACGCCGTACTGCCGACGGTCGATCTCCTTGTCCCACTCAGGGTCGGTGACCTGGGCGATCACTGCTTCGGCGGTGAGCCCGGCCTTGATCGCCTCGAACACCTTGTTCCGGTTCCTGATATCGAAGCCCGCCTGAGTCGCGGCGGCGCCCTTGCCTGGCACCAGCGCGGCCACGGCGTCACCGTAGCTCGGGACGCAAGATGCCACGGCGACGCCGACGTCGCCCGTCTTCGGATCGATCCCGACGATGGACCACGTGGTCATCTCCATCTCGGTGGGGTATTCGATCGCCGTGGGGGTACATCCGACGAGCACCAGTGCGCCCATCAGCAGGGGCACGCTTCGCATCCCGGCCATGGATCTCCTTTTTCGAGGCGCCCGGCGAGTGCTTCGGGCGCGGAACGACGTGAGGATTATCGTTCACGCGGCCGCCAGTGCTTCCCTCAAGCGCTGATGGCAGTTGACCGGGGCCGCATCAAGTCTGTATATTCCCATCAATCATTGATGGGACTCACGAACACGCCGTCCGATCTCCTTCCCGGCACGCTCGAGTTGCTCATTCTGAGGGCGCTCAGGACAGGCGCCAAGCACGGCTACGGCATCGTCCAGCACCTGCGAGTGGTGTCGGACGACGTGCTCAGGATCGGGGAGAGCGCGTTGTATCCGGCGCTCCAGCGGCTGCTGCTCAATGGCTGGGTGAAGGCCGAGTGGGGCACGTCGGAGAACAACCGCCGCGCGCGCTACTACACGCTGACCGCCGCTGGCCGCAAACAACTGACGGCCGAACACGCCGAGTTCGACCGCATGGTCACCGCGATCCAACGCGTGCTCGCATCGACATGAGTCCTGCCGGCCATCGAACATGAAAGATCCCGCTCATGCGCGCGCTCCTTCGCCGCCTGATGTACTTCCTCGGTCGCTCGCGTCACGACGCCGATCTTCGTGACGAGATAGAGGCGCACCGCGCTCATCGTCAGGACGCGCTCGAGCGTGACGGCCTCGCGTCCGACACCGCGGCCTGCCGGGACGGACGGCCCCGTGGCCGTCATCAGCCATCGATTCTGGCGCGAGCACTTCGCCGGCGCAGACGATGTGGTCGGACGCCAGATTGCGCTGCAGCGCAGGCCGTTCACCATCGTCGGCGTGATGCCACCCGGGTTCTTCGGCGTGCAGGTCGGACGGATGACGGACGTGATGCTGCCGTTTGCCGCCGAGCCGCTCATGCGAGGCCAGGAGAGCTGGTTGGCCATGGTCGACTCGGCGTGGCTCGAGATGATGGTGCGGCTGAGGCCCGGACAGAGCCTCGAGCAGGCGAACGCCGCGCTCCGCGGCGTGCAGCCGCAAATCCGCGCCGCGACAGTGACCGGTGTGGCTGCAACAAGAGCCGCCCGCTATCTCAAGAATCCATTGACCCTGGCGCCAGCCGCGACCGGCAAATCGTCGCTGCGCAGGCAGTTTGAAACCCCTCTCTTGGCGATGGTCGTGGCCGTGGGGCTCCTGCTGCTCGTCGCCTGCACGAACATCGCCAGCCTGATGGTCGCACGCACTCTGGTCCGGCGTCGCGAGCTCAGCGTGAGGCTGGCGCTTGGCGGCTCGCGCGGCCGACTGGCGCGGCTGCTCTTCACCGAGAGCCTGATAGTGGCGATGGCCGGTGCGGCCCTCGGAGTGATCTTCGCGAGTTGGAGCGGCGCCCTCCTCGTCCGACAGTTGACCACCTGGGAGAGCAACGTATCGCTGGAGCTCGTGCTCGATTGGCGCGTGCTCGGCTTCACCGCGGCGCTCGCCTGCGCGTCAGCGATTGTCGCCGGCGTAGCGCCGGTGCTCGGGTTGAAGAGCGTTGCCGCCGGTGAGGCGTTGAAGGATGCCGGTCGAGGGCTTGCCGGCGACCGTCGCTTCGCCCTCCGCGGCACGCTCGCCGTCGCGCAGATTGCCGTCTCGCTCGTGCTGGTCACCGCCGCCGGACTCTTTCTGCGCTCGTTCGCCTCGCTCAACCAACTGCCGCTCGGTTTCGTGCCCGAGCCGCTGCTGGTCGCGGAGCTGAACCTGCAGGCGAGTGATGCGCCGATTGACCAGCGCGGTCCGCGCGCCGAGCGGCTGCGCGCCGCTGCGACCGCCGTGCCTGGCGTCCAGTCGGCATCGCTGTCCAGGGTGTCGTCGCTCACCGGCGGGGGCTGGGGAGCCAACCGGATCGCCATCGACGATGGGCCTATGCCGGTTGAGGATCGTGGCGTTCAGCGACTCTGGCGCAATGCCACAACCCCGGGCTGGTTCGAAACCATGGGGACACCGCTCGTGAACGGCAGGGACTTCATCGAGGGCGATCGCGTGGGCGCGCCGCTGGTTGCCATCGTCAACCCAGCGTTCGTGCGCCGGTACCAGCTTGGCCAGCAGCCCATCGGTCGGACGATACGCATTGGCGGGTCGAACGGCGAGGCGCACTACGAGATCGTCGGCCTGGTTGGCGACAGCGTCTATACGTCGCCGCGCGACGGCATGATGGCCACGATGTACGTGCCGCTCGCGCAGATCGAGCCGCGGGCCTTCGCGGAAACCGTAATTTTGACCATCAACGCGGCTCGCGACCAGCGAGCGGCGGTGGAGCGCGACGTTGCCACCGCACTCGCGCGGACCGAGCCGACCGTTGCGTTTACCTTCAGGACCTTCGATCAGTTCGTCGAGGCGACGGTGACGCAAGAACGCCTCATCGCCATGCTCTCGAGCTTCTTCGGCGGCCTCGCCCTCCTGCTGGCCGGTATCGGGCTTTACGGCATCGTCGCGCAAGCTGTGCGCATGCGCCAGGCCGAGATCGGTCTCCGCATGGCGCTCGGTGCGCAACCGGCCGGGATCGTGCGTCTCGTGTTTCGCGGCGTTGGCGTCTTGATCGTGGTCGGACTCGCGCTCGGCCTGGCAGGCGGCCTCTGGGCGGCGCAGTTCGTGCGGCCGTTGTTGTTTCAGGTGGAGGCTCGCGATCCGGCGACGTTCGCGGGCGCGGCTGGTGTGCTGGTTGCCGCGGGCATGCTGGCCGCCTGGCTGCCGGCGCGGCGCGCCGCACGGCTTGATCCTGCTACCGTGCTGCGCGAAGGGTAGGACCTCGCTGTGGCGTGACAGATTGCTCGAGGCCGGGGACTATTCGCGCGAGGGACTTCGCATCCAACCGACGGAGGCGTTGCGAGAGGAATAGCTGGAACGGGATCGAGCCGGCTCGGTGCTCACAGGCGCTAGGTAACGCTCCGCGAGTCCGGTGCTTATCGGGGAGGGCTGCTCGGTGCCTTTGCGAAGTCGTACAGAAAGAGTCCGTAGCCGATGCCTGCCGCCACTCCCGACCGCGCCATCTGAAACGCCATGTAGCGCCCGTCGTCACTGACCACTGGGTTGGACGCACGATAGGTGGGCACATCTGCGAAGTACGTGAGACGCTCCATCGCACCACTGCCATCCAGTTTCAATTTGTGGATGTCCGCCCGGTCGAACCCTTTTCCGGCCGGGTTGTGTTTGTCCGATTCGACCGTCGTAAACTCGCCGGACGGAAAGATTCCCTCCGGTTCGTCATATACGCCAGGTCCATTCGAATGGTTCGTGAGCGTACCCGTCGTCAGGTCGACACCAAAGACTTCTCCCTGCTGGTAGTCGTAGGCGCTGAAGATGAGCTCTCGCTCCTGGGGCGGGCGGTAGTTCTGCGGCTCGAGGGTGACTCTGAAGGGAACGTCGCGACTGTCGAGGATCTTGCGCCGATTGGCAAGCTTCGGCACCCCAGCCTCATAGACGATGTCGGCTTCGTGCATCTGAGATGATCCCTGCGGCATGTCGCCACCAGGGAACTGCGCCGCCCGATACGACCAGGCGATGTGCATCCTCTTGCGAGAGGGGACCGGACCTTCCGCGGCCTTGACGCCCAGGGGCTGAGGACGAGTGTTGCCGGCGGGATCGAGCACGAACAGCCAGCAGTTGGTGCGTGCCGCCCCGAGGTCGGCAGGGTCGAACTCGGTAGGACCCGACAACAGGATGTGACCATTCGCCAGGTAGAGCGCGCGCGTAAAGCCGTGGTGCGGAAAGTGCGCCGTCAGGTTGCGGATGACGCCGGTCGCGAGATCGATCTCCATGGCGTCACCAAACGTCTTGGAGAGAAAGAGCACGCGTTTGCTGTCCAGCGAAAACTCCGCTCGTTCACCGAATCCCGTGAGCTTCCGGATGTGCGGCGGCAGGCTCTGGTCGGGCGGGACGACCCCGACCGGCGCACTGGGCGGCGGCTGCTGGCTCACCGCGCTGAAGGGCAAACATAGAACGACGAACGCCGCGCATCCGAATACATGTACGAGCATAGATGACGCCCTGGAAACGCCGAGCGTGGTGGCCCGCATATCATAGGACGGCTGGGACAACGGATGAGGCTCTCGACCGAATCGATTTCAGTTCCGCTGTGCTAGTGTCGGCCATATCGCCGGAACTGCTGCCCGTTTCCGGCCCGACTCCGCCGCTGACCGCATGGAAGATCGAAATCTCAGCCCCATCGGGGATGCTCGTACTCAGGCCACCGGTGTAGCGGACGTTCTCCTGCCCGACGAACACGTTGACGTGCTCCCGGATCTCTCCTTGCTCGGTCCCCACCCTGTGACGAAGCGCGGGGCACACTGTCCACAGCGCCTCCAGGGCGTCGCCGAGCGTGGTGGGCGAACCGCCAATGTCGATCCGGTCACGTCCATCCGCAAAGGCGCGCAGCGCGGGCGTGAGATAGAAGCTAACCGACACCTGGAAAACTCCCGGCTTTGACCGTCATCGTCTACGGCGAGTTGTAGGTTTCGGGCTCGCGCCGCCACGCTTGCGCACCACGGGCCGGGATCGGTCCCGTCCGACGACTTTCGGTACGCGGACGGCACGCGGATCGCCAATCAACGACGTCTTCACGCAGACGACCGGCGGCAGCCCGGCGATCAGACATTTCCAGTTCCTTCCTTCGTCACTGGATCCGAAAATCTGGCCGCTGCGCGTTCCGAAGTAGATGCCCGCAGGGTCGAGCCCGTCGGCAGCCATGGCATCGCGGAGCACGGTTTCATACGCGCCCTTCTGGGGAAGGCCACGCGACAGCGGCTCCCACGACGCGCCGGCGTTGCGTGTCCGATAGACGCGCAGGCGTCCCTCTGGCGCGCAGCGAAACTCGTCGGATTCCACAGGCACGACGTACACGCAGTCGGGATCGTGCGGATGCATCACCATCGCGAACCCGAAGTCGGACGGCACGCCGGCGGCAATGTCCTGCCAGCTCTCGGCGCCATCGTCCGATCGATACAGCCCCCAGTGATTCTGCAGGAACAGGCGCTCCGGGCGCGCCGGATGCAGCACGATCTTGTGAACGCACTGGCCGAACTCCGGGTAGCGTTCGGGCTGAAAGACGACCCGAATGCCGCGATTGCGGGCATCCCAACTACGTCCGCCATCATCGGAGCGGTACACACCGCCCGCCGAGATAGCCACGTACATTCGCAGAGGATTGACGGGATCCTCGAGGATGGTGTGCAGCGCGAGGCCGCCATTCCCAGGCGACCAGCGTGGGCGATGGGGGTGATCGAACAGGCCACGGACGAGCGACCACGACTCCCCGGTATCCCGCGATTCGAACAGCGCGGCCGGCTCGACTCCGCAGTACATCACGTCCTTGTCGTCGCCGCTGAACGAGATCTGCCAGATGTTCTTGAGCGAGGTTCCGCACTCTGCTGGGAACTTCAGGTTGGCTTCGAGCGGACTCGTCCAGCTTCGCCCGAAGTCGTCGCTCGAACGGAGAAACGTCCCCCAGTAGTTCTGGGTAGACGCCCAGAGTCGACGTCGATCGCCACGTCCGTCGTACGCCATCGCGTAGACGGCGTGCCCGTGAAGGTAGGGTCCGGCGATCTCCCATCGCGATCGTCGGCCGGTCGAGCGCAAGAGAAACGCGCCCTTCGTGGTACCCACGAGTAGCAGCACGTCACCCCTGCTGATCCGCAGGTGTCGAGTGCCGCGGCTGACCATCGTTGTGAAGCCTGATGGCTGACTCGACGCTGGGATTGCGGTCATCGAAGCCGATTCGACCGCCTCGAGGGCGGCCTGCACTTCGCTGGCTCGCTGGTAACGCTGTGATGGCTCCTTCGACAGGCAGCGCTGGATGATTGACCAGAGTCCGGGCGGCACCCGCGACGGCAGCGGCGCGGGCATGGTGTTCATGATCGCCGCGCTCGTCTCGAACGGGGTGTTGCCTCGGAACGGCAGCTGGCCCGCCGCCGCCTCGTAGAGGACGACGCCGAGCGCCCAGAGGTCGCTGCGCGCGTCGCCCGATTCGCCGCGCAGAATCTCCGGGGCCATGTAGGACAGCGTGCCACTCACCTCGCTGCCGGTTTTCGGTATCGTGGGCGCAATGGTCTGGTCGTCTGGTGTCTCCGACGGCGCCCGGCGTGCCAGTCCAAAGTCGAGTACTTTCACCAGACCTTCGGGCGTCACGACCACATTCGAGCTCTTCAGGTCGTGATGAACGATGCGGCGTCCGTGCGCATGCGCGAGGGCGGCGGCCAGCTGTGCGCCATAGTGCAAGGCAGACTCGACCGGTAGTCCCGTGTCACCAATCAGCTCGTTCAGAGGCTTGCCCTCGACCAGCTCCATGGCGATGTAGAGACTGCCATCGATTTCGACGATCTCGTACACGGTACAGACGTTGGGGTGGTTGAGTGCGGAGGATGATCGCGCTTCGTGCAGGAGCTGCTCTTTGCCCCACCGCTCGATCACCCGTTCCGAAAGCGCCTTCAAGGCAACGTCGCGCTGGAGGACTTCATCGTGGGCGCGATACACGACGCCCATTCCGCCTTCGCCAATCTTCGAGAGGACACGGTAGTGGCCGAGCATTCCGCCGATCATCACGACGACGTTATAACAGAGCGAGCGCGAAAAGGCTGTGCTCGTCCGACGCTCCGCCCCATCGGACTTCGTACTCTGCAAGCGAAACCGCGTCAATCGAGGTGCTTTCTAATGAGCTCCGAATTTCCTGGCAGCGAATCCCACCGTCAAGGCCGTAGGATCAACCGGAGATGCCGACCTGGGAGCCAGGTGTTTCATGGGCGCCCCGTGCCAGCGCGACCGCCGAGTTGATTGCCCAGAGCGCCGTCTTTCTCTCACGCGATGGCAGGCTCGCTCCGCTGTTGCCGGCGGGAACCGCACCGCTGTGCGAGCGCTTCCTGCGTGCCGCAGCGCCGCGGAAGCTTGCGCTCACCAGGCTGCTCTCACTTCCGGGTGTGCGCCGCCTCGTGCATGGCATTGAGCGTCGGTTGCTGCCCGGCATTCAGCTCCACTACGCGGCGCGCAAGCGCTTCATCGAAGACGCCGCGCGTGCGTTTCTCGACAGCGGCGGCGAGCAGATCGTCGTCCTCGGGGCAGGCTTCGACACCCTGGCGTACCGGCTGACCAGCGAGCATCCGGGCGTGCGCTGCATCGAAGTCGATCACCCGGCGACGCAAGCGAGAAAGCGGCGTGCGCTGGGCGACGATGTGCCGCCAGGCCTTCACCTCGTGGCAGCCGACCTTTCGACAACGCCGCTCGCCGACGCGCTGGGACCGTTCGCGCAGACCGGTTCCAGTTTCTTCGTGCTCGAAGGCGTCAGCATGTACTTGACCGAGCAGACCCTCTCGGCGACGCTCTCGACGGCGGCGCAGTTGGGCGGCCGCGGTGCGCGCATCGTGTGGACGTTCATGGAGCCGGATGCCGAGGGCAGGATCGCGTTTCGACGCTCGCACGCAGGCGCAGTGGACGCCTGGCTTCAGATGCGGGGCGAGTCTTTTGTATGGGGCATCGCGCCGCCGAGTCTTCCATCGTTTCTCGCGCCACTTGGATGGCGCGTCGTCGAAGTGGCCGACGCCAGACTCTTGCGCGACCGCTACCTCGAGCCACTGAGGATAGCGGACACGCTTGCCGAGGGCGAGGGCATCTGCCTCGCCGAGCGTGCGGGTTGATGACCGACGGTTGCGCCGACGAAGGTGAGCGATGGTACTCAACGACATTCATTCCCGATTGAACGCGACGCGCGTCGGCGAGCTGTGTGAAGTCCGCTCGACCGCCGACGCCGCGGCGGCCGTGCAACGCGCGAGGGTCATCTCGATATGCGGCGGACGGCACGCCATGGGCGGGCAGCAGTTCTGCGAGGGCGCGCTGCAGCTCGATATGAGCAAGCTTTCGGAGGGTCTAGAGCTCGACGCGGCCCGGCGCCTGGTGACGGTCGGCGCCGGCATGCAGTGGCCGGAGCTGGCGACCGCGCTCGAGGCGGTGCAACGTGGATCGGACCAGCCGCTCACGTTTCGCCAGAAGCAGACCGGCGCGGACAGACTGTCCCTGGGTGGCTCGTTGTCGGCGAACGTGCACGGCCGCGGGCTGCGCTACAAGCCGTTCGTCGACGACGTCGAAGCGTTCACGCTCGTCGATGCCGACGGCCGGGTGCGGCGCTGTAGCCGCAGCGAGAACGGCGATCTCTTCCGGTTGGCCATCGGCGGTTACGGTCTGTTCGGCGTCATCTGCGAAGTCACGCTTCGCCTGGTGCCGCGGCAGCACATGAAACGCGTAGTCGAGATCACCACCCTGGAGGAGGTCGAAGCCACGTTCGACGAGCGGCTGGCACACGGGTTCGAGTACGGAGACTTCCAGTTCATCACCGACGCATCCGCGCCGGGATTCATGAACAAAGGCGTCCTCTCCGCCTACCTGCCGATCGGACCCGAGGAGCCGCTCACCGCCTCGGCAGCCGAGTTGTCGGCGGAGCAGTGGCAAGTGCTCCTGAAACTGGCCCACGATGACAAGGGACGCGCGTTCGATCTGTACGCCGCGCACTACCGGGCGACGGACGGGCAGGTCTATCGGTCCGACCTGCTGCAGATGGGCGTGTACGTGGATGGCTACCACGAACAGCTCGGCGGACCGCCGGCGAGCGAGATGATCACTGAGGTGTACGTGCCGCGCATCCACCTCACCGACTTCATGCGCGCCTGCCGCGACGATTTCCGGCGGCACGATGTCGAGTTCATCTATGGAACGATTCGCGTCATCGAGCCGGACGATGAGAGCTTCCTGCCGTGGGCGCAAGGGAACCGTGCGTGCATCATTTTCAATCTGCACGTGCGCCACGATCCGCCGGGTCTGATCAAGGCGCAGACGGATTTCCGCCGGATCATCGACCGCGCCCTCGAGCGCGGCGGGAGCTTCTTCCTCACCTATCACCGCTGGGCCACACGCGAGCAGATGCTCGCCGGACACCCGCGGTTTCTCGACTTCCTGCAGGAGAAGCAGCGGTTCGATCCGAAGGAGCGTTTTCAGAGCGAGTGGTACCGCCACTGGAAATCGGTCTTCGGCGACTAGCACGTCGTGAGCGTTCCGCAGGTTCGGGCGCCGGAAACGACGACGGTGGCCGACGCGCACGCGCCGGCCCTCCGTACGTCGAAGTGTTCGATCGGTCTCGCTATCCCAACGACCATTCATTGACAGCCGTAGGTCGCCCTGGTCACGGTCACGAGGCGCTTCTGGCCGTCGGGTCCACGCAGGAACCACACGGCGAGATCGTTGTTGTTGTGATTGGCCGTGAACGTGATGCTGAACGCCGCGGTCGTTGTTCCGGTGGGAAAGACCGTGGCCTGTCCGCGGTTCTGCGCGCCGGGCGTGAAGTAGTTGTCTGCACCCACAGGGATCGTCACACTGCCGCCGGTCGTGTTGTCGAAGCCGAACGTACCGCGATAGGTCGTGCTGTTGATTTTCTGCACGCACGTCAGCAGTGGGACCACCGTCTTGGGAATCGTCACCGTGTAAGTGCGCGTCGGACGGCAAGTCGAGCCGGACTTTGCGCCGGTGATGGTGAACGTGTACGTCCCCGGCGTTTTCGGAATACCGAGGAGCGCCGAGCCGCTCGACGTCGAGACGAGCTGCACGCCATGCGGCAACATGCCGGCGGTGACGCTGAGGATGTACTTGCTGCCACCGCTGGTGCCCAGCATCTGCCAATACGGGATCGCGACGTAGGGTTGCGCGAGCGTCGCCGGTGTGAGGCCGATGCCGCACGTCGAATCGGCGATCGTGAGGCTGTAGTGCCCGTTGTTCGTGCAGCCGTACGCGTCGTAGACACCCACCGTGAACTCGAAGGTCCCGCCGGCCGTCGGCGTTCCGGTGAGCTGTCCCGCGCTGGTCAACGAGAGCCCAGGTGGCAGCGCTGTGGCGAAGAAGGTGTAAGGCGCCGTGCCGCCCGTGGCGGTGAACGTATGCGCGTAGGCGGTGTTCAGCGTGCCGTTGGGCGGTGCGCTGGACGGGAGCGCAATGGCGCTGCATTGGAACTCGAACGCGCCGAGGTCGGTGCCGTTTCCCGCGCCGTTGCTCACCGCCAGCAGATCTGCCGGTCGTGAGATACCGCGTTGGTCGACGACGATCACCGAGAACGTCTCGGGATGCACCTGCGGCCCTGCCACATCGAGCGCGGGACTACCCGGCTGAAGCCCGAACGTCATCGTCGGCCCGCCGTTGTCGGCCAGCGGCTGGAGCAATGGGTCAGCTGCAATTGGCGCCGGGCCGCTCGTCGAACCACCAATGACGAGCAGCTGCTGGACGATGTTGGCGGCGCCGGCGAACATCAGCGTCACGGTCGCCTGGTTCGCGCAGTTGATACACGAGGCTGGCAGGAGGTTCGCCGGCTGATAGCTCACCACGTCGGACGTCGGCGTCTCGCCTGTCGAACTGCCGGAGAGAATGCTGTTGGCGATGACCAGCGACGCCTGACGCTGGAGCAAGGTGTAGGCGAGGCTGTAGACGGCACCACCCGCCTCGCTGCCCGCCACCTCGCCCACGCCTCTGTGGACCTCATTCGCGGTCAAGGTGCTCGCCAGAATCTCGACCCGCCCGTTCAGATTGAAGATCGCGCCGCCGAAGCCGCTGCCGCTTTGAGGATTCTCAAAGGGGTAGAGTGCGCTTCCTCCCGTCGCGTCGTTCGCCGTCAGCGTGCTCGCGAGCACGATGACGGTGCCTCCATGGTTGAACAGAGCCCCACCCATGCCGGCGCCGCCCCCGCCGAGGTGGCGGCTACCGGCACCGCCTCCAAAACCGCCATATCCGCTGTTTCCACCACCGCCGCCGAAGCCTCCAAATCCCGGTTGGTGGTCATCGAAGAATTCCCCACCGCCTCCACCGCCGAAGCCACCGGAACCGCACGGCGCACCGGCTCGCTTGTAGGAATCGCATCCACCCCCGCCACCACCGACGCCGCCGCCGCCGCCGGCAAACCCCGTAAAGAGTCCGCCATACCCGAAATCACCTCCCCGCGCAAAGCCGGCGCCGCTGCCCGCGCCGCCCCTGTAATCCCCGGAAAATGATCTTCCACCCAGTCCGTCCGAAACACCTCCTCCGTTCGATGACTCAGAAGGACTGTGGTCGTTCGGCCCAAACCCGCCCCCACCAAGACCCGGATATCCCCGGCTCCCAGCGGGGCTCACCGGTCCGCCAAATCCGCCGCCGTGTTCGTCCCAGTTTCCGTCAACAACGGGCTTCTGTCCCATGCCCCCGCCCGAGTGGTTGTCCTCAGAAGACAAGAGGGTGTTGCCTCCGGACGCCCGGTTGTCCTGCAGGGTGACCCGGTCGAGGAGCAACAGGCCATGATTGAAGATGGCGCCGCCCATCCCTGCGCCGCCGCCACCGAATTGCGAGTCCCCTCCGTGTTGCCTCCCGCCGGTGAGCGTGAGCTCACGCAAGGTGAGTGAGCCGGCGCCCGGCGTGTGATACCCGAGCGTCCCCGTCGCGGTGGGGTTCGCACCGACGTAGAAGAACCGCAGCCGCACGGTGCCACTCGGCACCTGCAGCGTCGCGCCGTGGCCGTCGAAGATCATCGCATTGGCTACGGGCGGCAGCGCATTCGGACCGTACCACCAGTTCGCCACCTCGGATAGCACATAGGTCTGTCCTTGTTGCAGATCGATGCTGTACGGCGCCGAGCCCTGCACTTGACAGCCGTCGACCGACGCTCCGGCGTTCGCCGCCAGCATCGCCTCGCCTAAGGTGCAGTTGCCATTGGCAATGCCGCTTGGCGCGTTCACCGTCACTTCCTGCGCCGTGCTCGTCACGGCGATGAAGCCACCTTGTGCGGACACCGTTGGCATCGTCCACGACGACACCATCGGCATCCGTGTACCGGCGCCACCGGCCAGCGCCATCAACACCGCCACGCTCACGCCGAATCTCGCCAACTGTCGTCGCTGCATCGTGCCGTCCTTTCCCAAGATGGGCGGCATGATGCGCGACCGGCGCGCGCGCGGGAATCGGCGAGATTGCCCTTTGTGGATAGGTACTAGTACCGAATCACCTAGGCAGGACTACCGCCTGCTGCAGAAGTGGGGTCCGCCTTCAGGCGGACCAGGGCCGGCTAAAGCCAGCCCCCACGCAAGCCTAAGGATCGGGAATCACCGATTGGTGGGCCACGGCAAAGCGAGTGAGCGCGTGATTGCCGCGGAGATCGAGCTTGAGCGCGATGTTGGCGCGATGGTGATCGACGGTGCGCGGGCTGACACAGAGCACGTCGGCGATCTCTTTGGTCGTCTTGAATTCCGCGAGCAGCTTCAACACCTTCCGCTCGGTCGGACTCAGCGTCTCGAGCGCGGGGACCGTGCTGGACAGCTTCTGCACCCGGCGGGTCCTGGAGACGAGCAGCGTCGAGAGCGACGGGCTGAGGAAGTGCTGCCCCGCCTTGACCGCCTTGATCGCGGCGATGATGTCCGTGACCGCACCGTCCTTCAGCACATAGCCCTTCACCCCGGCGTTGAGCGCGCTGTCGAGGAAACGCTCGTCCTTGTGCATCGTCAGGAAGACGATCTGGGTCGGCAACCGCCGATCGCGCACGGCGCGCATGACCTCGAAGCCATCGCGGCCGGGCATGTCGACGTCGAGCACGGCGATGTCGGGTCGGGCCTCCTCGATCGCGGCCAGCGCTGATTCGCCGTCCGCCGTCTCGGCGACGACGCGCAGCGTAGGGTCGGCATCGATCACCTCACGCAGCCCCTTGCGGAAGATCGGGTGATCGTCGGCGATGACGACGGTGATGATGGTGTTCATGACGAGGGAAACAAACGTGGGGTCCGCCTTCAGGCGGACCTTTGAGGCTCCTGCACGGGCACCTCGATCTGAATCGTCGTTCCGTGCCCAGGACTCGAGATGATGGTGTGCCGTCCGCCGAGCATGCGGACGCGCTCGGCGATGCCGCTCATGCCAAACCCGCGCGTCGGCACCGGTGTGGTGAGCGTCGCCTTGGGATCGAAGCCTTTGCCATCGTCGTGTATGGTAATCGTGACGCGCCGATCGCGGCGAGCCATGCGAAGGGAGGCGTGGCGGCTCTCGGAGTGCTTGATGATGTTGTTGAGGCACTCCTGGACGATGCGGAACAGGTTGATCTCCATGTCCTTCGGGATCGTCCCGTCGATCGGCTCGATGTCGGCCGCGAACACGATGTCCGACGTCGCCGCCACGCGCTCGATCATGTCCTCCACGGAATTGGTCAGCCCGAGCCGATCGAGATGATACGGCCGAAGGTTGTAGGCGATGTGCCGGACTTCCTCGATCGATTGGCTGGCCGCGTCCGAAATCTGCTCGAACTGTCGGCGCGCCGCTGGCCCCTCGTGGCCATCGGTTGTGCCCAACAAGGCGCGGTTCTTGATGACCAGCAGCTGCTGGCCGAGGCTGTCGTGCAACTCGGCGGCGATGCGGCGACGTTCGCGCTCCTGCGAGTCGATCAGTTGCCGCGAGAAGCGCTCCTGAGCGACCCGCGCCCGTTCGAGCGTCGAGACCCGACGATGGTAGCCGAAGCCGACGACGGTGGCGGCAGCCAGGACGCTGAGCGTGGCAAACCACCACGTTTGCCAGAATGGCGGCACGACCTCGAGCGATACCTCCGCCGTGCGAGGACTCCACGCGCCGGTGCTGTCGGCCGCCATCACCGTGAACGTGTAGCGGCCGGGCGGAACGTGCGAGTAATACGCGGTTCGCCTGGTGCCTGCCTCGACCCAGTCGCGGTCCAGCCCGTTCAGCCGATAGCGAAAGGTCAACCGATCGGACTGCACGAAGCTGAGACCGGTATAGGTGATCTCGAGGCTCTCTTGGGTCGGGGTGACGCGAATCGGCGCGTCGAGCGGCGCTGGGGAGCGGTCGATCAGCACAGACTCGATGGTCACCGGTAGTGGCCCGGCACTCGCGCCAATTCGGCGTGGGTCGATCACGGCAACGCCATCTTGCGTCGGAAACCACAGCGTGCCGTCGAGGGCCTTGGCGCCGGCAGGGGACGAGCCGCCGTTGCACTCCGCGCTGAGCATGCCGTCCCGTGTCCCGAAGCCCATCGACGCGATCTGCCGGGTCAGACCGTCAGCGAACGCATTCAGATCTCGCCGCGCCACGCGATGGACGCCGCGGTTCGACGTCATCCACAGGTGGCCCTCGTCATCTTCGAGGATCTGGAAGACGCCATCGTCGTACAGCCCGTCGTGGCTGGTGATCCGAGCGAAGCGGCCATCCTTGTAGCGCCCAAGCCCGCCGTCGTAGGTGCCAATCCAGAGCACGTTGTCGCGATCGACGTGAAGCGCGCGGATCGTGTTGCTGGGAAGACCATCGCGCTCCGTCCATGCCGAGAAGCGACCGTCGTGCCAGCGAGCTAGTCCAGCGTAGGTGGCAATCCACAGGTCGCCGGCCGCGTCTTCCGCGAACGCATGGACATCATCGCCGGGCAGGCCATCCTGCATGCCGTACCGCGTCGTCACGCCGTTCAGGTCCTGAACCAGGCCGCGCGTGGTGCCGAACCAGAGTGCACCAGCGCGATCGCGATAGATCGCGTTGACGGTGCTGCCAGGGGGAACGATGTCCCGATCGGGCGTGACGAATCGCCCGTTCCGATAGACGCGCAAGCCGCCGTTGCGTTCGTGGTGTGAGGCGACCCAGAGCTGGCGGTCGCGATCCTCGCCAATCGCCGACATCACACCCGAGGCCAGGCCGTCGCGGACCGTGTAGTTGATGAAGCGGCCATCCTGAAAGCGGCTCAGTCCGGAATCCCACGTGCCGATCCACACCGTGCCGTGACTGTCCCGGTAGACCGGATAGACATTGCGATCGACCAGCCCATCCTGTCGAGAGTAGGTGGTGACCGCGCGTTGCCGGACGCGGTGAAGCCCGGCATCGCCGGTCAGCCAGAGGTTGTCTTCGCGATCCTCGTGGAACAGGCGCACCTGAATTCCACCATCACCGCCGAGGCCGGGTAGGATCAGCCGTCGTTCGAGCCGCTGATTGACGCGCATCGTCCATCGCTGCCCTCGATGACCGGAGTACACGACATCGGCGTCGCTATCGAAGCTGACCGTGCCGGACGGATCGAGCCGAGCGACCTGCCCGTCAGGCGAGGCGAACCAGACCGTCCCCGAGGGATCTTCGGCGTAGCGTTCGGCGGCGAAGTTGCGAAGCAATGAGGGCAACGTTCGGGAGGAGAGGACCCCTCGAGTGAAGCGATGCAACGTCGACCGCTCGATGGCCCAAAAGATCTGCGTGTCCCATTCCGAGGCCCGGAACGGCACGTCGGCCGCGTCGAGGGTCGCATTGCGGAAGCGCCCCTCGTCCCAGATCAGGATGCGATCGTTCGCCAGCACCCAGACATGGCCGGCCTCATCGCCGGTGATCCCGCGCACGTACGGATGTGGGAGACCGTGCTCGGTGGCGTAGGTCGTGAACGCACCGGCTTTGTGTCGAATGACGCCGCCGAGCTCGGTGGCAATCCAGAGCACTCCGTCTCGACCCTCGAAGAGCGATCCCAGGCGATTGGTGGCAATGCCGGGCGTATGGGTTTTGTCGAAGATCGTGAAGCGCACGCCGTCGAATCGCACCAGGCCGTCATAGGTGGTCAACCAGAGATAGCCGTCACCCGCCTGGATTACGCTGTGGTTGCCGTTCTGGGGGAGGCCTTCCGTCGTGGTCCACTTGTCGACGCCGTACTGAGCGAGGGCCTCGGCGGCGCAGAGAAGCGTCGCGATCACACCGAGGAGACCGAGTCGCGCGACGAATGCTCCCCGCATCGGAACCGTTCCGCCCGCAATCCTACAGCGCGCGGAGGACCGTGCGTAACTCCAGCAGATTCTCCTTGAGCACGTAGCCGTGCGCGCCCGCCTCCCGCGCCGCGCGCCGGAGCCGCTTGTCGTCGTACTGCGTCACGATCAGAATCCTCGTCGAGGGGAGGAGCGCGACGATTTGCCGGGTCGCGCTGATGCCATCCGTGATCGGCATCTCGATGTCCATCAGCACGCAGTCGGGCCTGTACTGTGCACAGACGGCGACGGCATCGGCGCCGTCTCGACACTCGTAGATAGGCTCAGCTAGCCTCGCGATGACGCCTCGGATCATGAGCCGCATGTCATCGCTGTCATCCACAATCAGAACGGAGGGCATGCTCAATCGGAAGCATGCCCGTGAATACCGAGGCGTGTGAATCCGCAACCCTACGCGATTGGCATAGGCAATCGTACCGATGCCACCTAGGCAGGATCACCAGAATGAATCTACGGCGACCCTCCGCACGAGCATGGCGACTACCCACTGACGACGATCGAGACTCATCCAAAGCTCGCATCGTCGGCGGTTGGCCCATAGACCGAGGGCACCTTCGCTCCAAGCAGGCGCAGGTACACAGTCATCTGTCCGCGGTGATGCGCCGAATGGAGGAACGTATCGCGAATCACCTCCCGACGCAGCTGCTCGAACGCGAGCTGACCGCCGGCGAGGAGACGCCAGGACGTCGCGAGATGCGCATCGCTCGTGTTCTGCAGGGCCTCACGCGCCTGGGCAACGGCCTTGTCGAGCGCCGCCACAAGCTCGGCGCTCGTGTTCAGTGGCGCTGGCTGGTATTTCGGGCCGTCCTTGGGGGCAATATCCAGTTCGTCGAGCGTGATGGCCATTCCGACCCATGATGGGATGTTGGCAACCAGATCCGACAAGTAGCCGAGCTCCATAGACCTCTCGTGCGGCTTCCAATCGCGCTTCCCCGATGGCACCTGTTCAAGCACGCGTCTGGACTTGGCCGCTTCGCTGTCGAGCTCTACGAGGAACCACTCAGTCATCGTCATGCGGTCACTCCTCTTGCCAAGGTCCGTGTTACCACACATCCGAGCACGCTCAATCGTAACCGGGCCACTAGGATTGTCGGGCGTCAGACCGAACGATGCGCGTCGTGACCGAAAGCTGACCAACATGCCGCATGGCATGCTCGGCGCCGTGCACGAGGCAGCCGATCACGGTCGAGGGCAGGCCCGCCCGTCCGACTGCGCGGAAATCGCCGAGCGTCGCCGGATCGAGTGTGCGCAGCTCCGCGATGGCCGCATCGACACGAGCGTTTAGCGCGTCCAGTGCCGCCGCCCGGCCTGGGGCGTCGAGCTCGGCCCCCTCGGCTCGAAGCGCCTCGAACTGCGTTTCGGACAGTGCGTCACCGCGCGCGTACGTGAACAAGCGGTCGATGACGCCCGCCATGTGCCGCACGTGGAACGCCGCCGACGCGACCCCGGCTGGCCGTGCGTTCCATTGATCGAGCGTCAGGTTCTCAACCAGCTCCCCGACGCTTTCCCGGACCTGAAGGAGGATGTGCGCGACGGGCTGCAGGACAGCTGGGACGTCTTCGATCGGTCCTCGTTGCCACCACTCGGTCTTGGACATGTCGGCACAGGCTCCTCGACGGACATCATAGAGGCGAAGCGGCGAACTCCTGGATTCGCCGCTGCCCAGTCATAGAGCACTGCTGCCTCAGGCGCGTTGCGCAGATTTGAGTAAATATTGCGCGCACCTGCCTATTGCGGCTGTCCCGTTGGGTCGAAATAGAGAAACAGTCAGGTGCGTCTCTTTTTGACTGTTCCGCTCTACTCCAAAAACGTTCACTGAACGCGGCGGCGCCGCCCTCGAGGATGAAATCAGATGATGTCGCGGTGTTCGCTCCTGAGCGCGTGCATTCTGCTGCTGGTGGCGTCGGTTGCCGCGGCGCAGCCCAATTTGACCGTCAACGATGTCTCACAGAACGAAGGGGACGCCGGCACGACGACCTACACCTTCACCGTGAGTCTGTCGGCGCCGGCTGGCCCCGGCGGCGTCACGTTTGACATCGCAACGGCCGATGGCACGGCGCAAGATGACAACCCGGCCACCGAAGACAACGACTACGTCGCCAAGTCGCTCACCGGCCAGACCATTCCTGCGGGCAGCTCGACCTACACCTTCGACGTCCTGGTCAACGGTGATGCGTCGCCCGAGGCGAACGAGACGTTCTTCGTCAACGTGACCAACGTCACCGGCGCAACCGCGACGGACAGTCAGGGGCAGGGAACGATCGTCAACGACGACCTCGCCAGGATCCATGACGTCCAGGGCAACGGCGCGGCGACGCCGATACCGGGCGCGACGGTCACAGTTGAGGGCGTCGTCGTCGGCGACTACCAGGCCAGCCCGCAGTTGTCGGGGTTCTTCGTGCAGGAGGAAGACGCCGATGCGGACGCCAATCCGGCGACGTCAGAGGGGATCTTCGTCTTCTGCAGCAGCTGTCCAACGCCGGTGGCGGAGGGCCAGCGGGTCCAGGTGACTGGGACGGTGTCGGAGTTCTTCAACATGACCCAGATCACGGCGAGCACCGCCGGTTCAGTGGTTGTCACCAGCGCCGGCAACCATCTCGCCGAGGTGACGCCCAGCCCGATCGACCTCCCTGTGGTAGGCCTCGTCGACGACTTCTACGAGACCCGCGAAGGGATGCTCGTCGCCTTCGTCGACACGCTGACGGTCTCGGAGTACTTCGAGCTCCAGCAACATGGCGAAGTCGAGCTGTATGAAGGCGGCCGGCCACGTCAGTTCACGGAGGGTTCGGCGCCGAGCGTCGCTGGCCTGGCGGCGCACCTCGACAATCTGACGCGGCGGAGGGTTCTGCTGGATGACCCGAGCAACACATTGAATGCTCCACTGGCCCTGCCCGACGGCAGCCAGTTCGCCTATCATCCGAGCGCCAACGGCGGCTTTTCGGTCGGCACCCAAGGCGTCGATTTCTTCCGCGGCGGCGATCTGGTCAACGGGCTGACCGGCGTGCTGCACTGGTCGTTCGCTGGGAGCGGCAGCGCTGACGCCTGGCGCGTCCGCCCGACACAGGCAGTCCCGGCGCCTTTTACCGTGGCCAATCCGCGCCCGGCGACTCCACCCGCGGTTGGCGGTGCGATCAAAGCGGTGAGCATGAATCTGCTCAACTACTTCACCACGATCGACACCACGACGAGTGAGAGCACAGGTCCATGCGGACCCAGCGGAACGCTGGATTGCCGCGGGGCCGACAGTGTCGCGGAGCTGAACCGGCAGCGCGAACGTGCCTCGATCGTGGTCTGCTCGCTGAACGCCGATGTGTACGCCTTCATGGAGCTCGAGAACACGACCCCGAGCGACACGATCACGGACCTTCTCGGCGCGATCAATGCGCGGTGTGGTGGCGCGCATCCGTACGCATACGTCAATACCGGCGGCACGCTCGGTGAAGACACCATTCGCGTGCAGCAGATTTACCGCACCGGCATCCTGTCGCCGGTCGGCTCGCCGCTCGTCGATCTGGATCCGGTCCACAATAGACCTCCCACGGCACAGACCTTCGACGTCGTCGATGCCGCGAACACCGCGTTTGGCCAGCGGTTCACGGTCGTCGCCAACCATTTCAAGTCGAAGGGGTGCCCCGGCACCGGCGCCGACGCCGATGCGGGCGACGGCCAGGGGTGCTTCAACGGCACGCGGACCGCACAGGCCAGCCGTCTCCTCACGTGGATCTCCGGCACGGTGCTGCCGGCAGCCGGCGATCCCGACGTGCTGCTGCTTGGCGATTTCAACGCGTACGCCAAAGAGGATCCGGTGACGACGCTGAGCGGCGGCGGCTTCACTGATCTCGAGGCATCGCTCCTTGGCGCGAACGCTTACTCGTACTTGTTCGACGGGCAGATCGGCCATCTCGACTACGCCTTTGCAAGCGCCAGTCTGGCCTCGCAGGTGCTCGGCGTCGGTGCATGGCACATCAATGCCGACGAGGTGCCGCTGTTCGACTACAACGACGAGGTGAGGGACACTGGCGAGGCGGCCTTTGAGGAGAAGCCGGACGGCTCTGCCCTGGTTCCACCGCGCGTCGTGTTCCAGCCGGCGTCACCCTACCGGGCGTCCGATCATGACCCGATCCTGGTCGGGTTGTTCGGGGCGGCGGACCTCGGCGTGACCGTGACGCCGCCTTCCGCATCCGTCCTCTCCCTCAGCTCGACGCCGTTCACGGTGACCGTGACGAACCTAGGCCCCGACACCGCCTCCAATGTCAGCGTCGGTCTCTCGCTGGCGGGCGGCACCGGCACTATGACGCCAGGCGTGCCCAGCATGGGTGTGCTCGTTGGCAACGACTGGCAGATCGCCAGCCTGGGTCCGAGCGCGAGCGCGACCCTCACACTGGACCTGTTCGCCAGCAGCGGTCCCGTGACGCTGACGGCACAGGGGACATCCGATACCGCGGATCCGGTCGGTGCAAACAACACGTCCGCGGCGATTCTCGCGGTGGTCGCTCGCGCCACCGACACCACCGTGCAGACGACGCCTGCGACGGTCACGATCGGTGACAGCGCCACGGTCACCGTCGCGGTGACGGTGACGCAGCCTTCCGGCTTGCCAGCCTTTCCTCCGTCCGGCGCGCTGACGCTCGGATCGTCGGTCCCGGGAGATGTTTTCACCGGTTGCATACTCGCGCCGCCGCCGTCCACGACCGATATCGCGACCTGTCAGGCGACGATCACTCCGGCGTCGGTCGGGCCGCGTATCATCACGGCGACGTTTGCAGGCAACGCCACGCATGCGCAAAGCGTCGGCGCGAACACGCTGAATGTCAGCCCGCGTTCGACGACCACCGCGACATCGAGCCCGACGGTGCCATCTAGCGACGTCCCGCAGACGGTGGTCCTGACAGCGTCGGTCTCCAGCAGCCGCACGGTCGATGCCGGCACCGTGACGTTCACGGTGCGAGACGCGAGCACGGCGATAGTCGGTGCGCCGGTGACCTCCGCGCCGCTGACGAACGGCACTGCAACCGTCAACTACATCCTGCCGGGAGGCACACCGCCGCAGACGCTCACGATCGTGGCCGACTACAGTGGCGCCACCGACTTCGCCGCCAGCGGCGCTACCGGCACGCTGACGGTGACGTCGGTGACGCCGACCATCGAGAGCGTGACGCCATCAACAGGTCCGACGTCAGGTGGCACGCTCATCACGATCACGGGCACGAATTTCGCGGGAACTCCGGCGGTCACGGTCGGTGGCGCAGTGGCCACCAACGTTGTCGTCGTCGACGCGACAACCATCACGGGCGAGACGCCGTCGCATGCAGCGGGCACGGTCGACGTGACGGTCACCGTCACGGGCGCGGGGACAGCGACGCGCACGGGCGCCTTCGAATACCTTGCGGACTGGCGCCTCACGCTGGCGCATGTTGGCGCTGGTACAGGGCGCGTCGTGAGCGTTGCGGCCGGCATCGCGTGCGGCGATGCGTGCTCGGCGACGTTTCCGGCGGGTTCCACGGTGGAGCTCGTCGCCATTCCCGCGGCCGATTCGACGTTTGCGGGCTGGTCGGGGGACGTCGATTGTTCGGACGGCCGCATCACGCTCAATAGCGAT